>JBBJMB010000042.1:0-17309 GCA_037719755.1 Pyrinomonadaceae bacterium | reverse complement strand
CCTGACAGAGTAGACGCTTTTCTTAAAGAACTTTTGAGCTATGCCACCTTACAAGGCAACATTCCTTTCCGGCGGTAATTCTTAAAACACCAGTCCGCATGACTCGATCCGTGGACAAAGATGAGCGGACGGGCATTGGCATCGGTCGGGGTCTTTCCACGAATGATTTCACTGTTTTTTTGCTGACGCTTAAAGAACATGGTAGATTCTAAGCATAGCAATGTGTTGGAGGTTAATCCATTGGACTCGTCATCAGTCCGTCTTTCGCCTGAGCAAATCATCACTGCCGCGGCTCACTTAAGCTTGCCGGAATTGGAACAAATCTTTGACCGCGTTTTAGCATTTCAGGCTGAGCGCAAAGCCGCTCATCTGTCGGCAGCGGAATCAGCGCTACTGATCCGTATCAATCAAGGCTTACCCTCGGAGCTACGCGAACGCATTGCCACACTCAGAGCCAAACGAGAAATGGAATCGATCACTGACGCTGAATATGAGGAACTAACGCGGCTCACGGATCGAGCCGAAGAAGCTCACGCCGACCGCGTGGCGGCGCTCGTCGAACTCGCCAAATCACGCGGCGTCGGCCTGCCTGTGCTGATCAGGTGTCATCAGTCGCGGGTTGTGTTCAATTCATCACTAATGATTACCGCTCTCGCAGTTGACTACCCGGCGCGCCTTTACTCATCAATTCCCTGACGGCGGATCCAACCGGCGAGAACCAAGGCGGCGTACTTCGACGGCCTTTCTGTTAAGTCTGAGTGCTACGACCGTTGCCCGACCCGTTGGCGTGGCCGCAATTTCATCCGCCGGACTTAGGAAAGTGTTCGTGCTAAATGTTCGTACGCGGAGGAATAATGGCACGTCAGCGCCAGTGACCGGATCGCCGCCTGTGACCTGTGCGCCTTTATACGATTGCACAAACGCATGAGAGCCACAGATTGGACTCTCATCGCTTCCGCCTTGGGCGCGTGGAATGAGGTGCTCGACTTCAGTTTAGCCATCACGTACCGCTGCGGGCTGAGGCAATAACCGCAACGATCCGCAGCCTCGCGCACACGCTGGCGAACGCCCTCAGCAGTCCCGATTGGACTCATGACTGGAGAGGCTCGCGCAGGCCACGCTGCACAGCCACCCGCAGGGCTTGCGCCTTGCGCAGGAGACCGTGCTCGTAGAGTCGCATCAACTCGTCAATTGATGCTGCCCTTCCTTGTCAAGCGTGGTTTCCCGTCGCTGCTCAAGCAAATCGCTCAAGGTCGCTTGCTGCTCATCCGTGAGTTGCAATTCAGTCAGGGCCAACACTTCCTCATCCGATAGTTCCTCGACCGGCATCTCCGCGATGACCGACTCCAGCCATGCTGCCAAAACATCTTCAACCTTTCGTTGCGTGTGCGCCGCCACTTGAGCGGCATGGCGCACCACCTGATCGGAGACTTCAATCGTGATCTGCTCACTCATAGTTCGCTACCTTCAACTGTTCAGTTGCGCCAAAATTCAATGCTCGCCATTTTACCACGCGACGCCTGCCGGAATATCGAAATAACATCCACGCGACCATCTGCAATCTGCCACCCGCAATCGCATGGCTTCCTTCAGGCATGGCTATCCGACTGATCGACCGATCTCGGCAGTGTGGCTCTGATGCACAAGAGAGTGTAATTCTACGAAAAGCCCATCCTGATTATTCGCCCTCATGACTGCTCGTTATCATCTTCTTCGTCGACGCCAAAGTAACGCAGCCATCCCTTCAATTCATGCTTTTTGACAGCCTTGATATTCGACTCCGCTCGGCGCCTGCTGCACCGCCGTCTCCATGTCGCGCCGAAACTGCTTGACCGGGACGACGCGAGCGCCGCACCGCCGCACGTAGTCGGCGAGCGCCCGGTCTGAGGTCACGACCAACAGCGTGCGCCGTTCTCGCGACGCTTCGACCATCCGCTTAATGCGCTCGTCCGCATTCGAGTTGCGTGCGGCGTAATACACGCGAATGCCCCGATAGCCGGCGCCGTCGCCGAAGTGATCCTCCGGCGCGCCGTCAAAAACCACGTCCAAACTAATTTTCTTCGCTTGCGCATAGGCGGCCAGCTCATCCATCAACACGCGCCGCTCACCGATTCGCTGGCCCATCAGATTGTTGCCGTCGACGAGGTAAGACATGGTGGGGAAGTATGAACGATGAACGCGGAACGATGAAGTCAAGAAGAGAATGAATTATCAATTCTTCCTTTCGGTCGTTCATCGTTCATCGTTCTGCGTTCATCGTTCCGAAGTCGCAGTATTCCACCACGGGGCAGCGGTCGCACAGGGGGTCGCGGGGGTGGCAGAGGCGGCGGCCGTGGCGGATCAGGTTGACGTGGAAAGAGTAGTGCTTTCCCTTCGGCACCATCATGTTCATGATTTCGTGGGCGCGGGCGTCTGAGCATTTCTGCGGAATGAGGCCGATGCGCCTGAGCACGCGGAAGATGTGCGTGTCGAGCGGAAAAGTTTCTTGGCGGCAAGCGAAGAGCAGCGTGCAGGCGATGGTTTTGGGGCCGATGCCGCGAAACTGCGAGAGATAGCGCGCGGCATCCGCCGTCGACAAGCGGTGCAGAAACGAAAGATCCAGTTGTCCCTCGCGCTCTTTGATTTGCCGCAACAAGTCTTTGATGACCGCGGCTTTTTGATTGGAGAGGCCGCCGGACTTAATGGTCGTCGCCAGCGCCGACTTGCGCGCCGCGAGCGCTTGGTCCCAAGTGGGGTAGCGCCGCTTGAGCGCGTCAAAGGTGCGCTGGCTGTTCACATCGGAAGTCGCTTGCGAAAGGATGACGCCGATGAGCATGTCGAGCGGATCGCGCGGGCGATTGTTTTCGGGAACGCCGTAGGTGCGCTCAAGATTTTGGATGATGTAGCGGAGCGGCTTTTCCTCTAAAATCTTGCTGGTCAGTGCGTTCGCGTCAGCGACCGGAGGACGTTTAGTTGGCGCAGGCAAGGTACGCAAGCTTACATCAACCTTTCGCGAGATGCTGCGTAAGTCACAGCTACTTCGGAAGATTTGAGACAAAGTCTTTCATCAAAACCACATCGCCGATTTGTGTGTTACGCGTGACGGCGAGTTTTTTGCCATCACGCGATACATCAAATGAGCTGATGCGATCCGCTGTGAAATTAGTTACCTGTACGACTTTCTTGTCATCAAGCGACCGGCTCCAAATGTTCGAAACGCCCTCACGCGTCTCGACGTAGAATATCGATTGGCTATCAACCGCCCACCGCACAACAGCCGAATGCAAATTTAAGACTTTGCTGGGCGGGCCTCCCGCTACGGGGATGAACGCGGTCTTCCACTGTAATTTCGTTTGCTCGGCTCTGTAAGAACAAGCGATCATGCGCCCATCCGGCGAGATCACAGGCGAGGTGGAGTAATAATCGGTGAGCCTGACAGGGTCATCGCCGCCATCCAGAGGTACTTTCCATAACGTCGGCTTAATTCCGCTCCAAGACGTATAGGCCACCCATTTGCCATCGGGCGAACAGGCGGGTTCATCATCCCTTTTACCGCTGGTCAGTTGAATCTGATTGCCGCCATCGGCGTCCATACGCCAGATGCTATGGCCGCCGGCACGCTCGGAAGCGAAAACAACGACACTTCCGTCGGGTGTGACGACCGGCTGAAAATCCGCACTCGGATGGTGCGTTAACTGCTTCTCACCGCTTCCGTCAGCGCCGGCGATCCACAGGTCCGGATTGCCGGCGGCCAACGAACGGTAAATAATCTTTTCGTCAGGCGTCCAAGCCAACCCCATCCCGTCGGATCTGTTTGAGGTAATCTGTTTGGCAGGTCCCGCTACTGCCTTCGCTAAATCCATCGTCCAGATGCTTAACCTGGCGTCCGTTTGGACGCTCACCAAAGTGTTGGAATCCGCTGTGAGAGACACGCTCTCGTAATCGTTCAGGTCATTGGTTATTCTTCGCGCCTCGCCGCTACGATAGGAGAGCCGCCAAATCTGCTTCTGATCGAATGCCTCATCTTGCGCGACAATAATCAGCTCACTGCCATCCGCTAACCATTCGACTCGCCCGATCCACGCCCACTGCGCAGAGCTGAGAGGCCTCTGCGCGCCATTATCAACCTGAATCTCAACCAAACTCATGTCTTGTCCAACGCTATGGTTTCTCACCGAGCAGGCGATGACCTTGCCCTTGGGCGACCAAGATGGTGTTCCGAAGTTATCGGGCGACTTGCGCACAGCGAGCTTCTGCGGCTCCCCGCTTCCGTCAGAATTAACAACCATCAGGGAGCTTTCCCCAAGATCCGGATTAGTGCGAATAAAGGCGAACCTCTCTCCGTCAGGGGAAAACGTAGCGTGGCTATTGATATGCTCCAGGATCTTTCTTGTGTCGCCGCCTAAGACGGAAACCTGATACAGGACACCTAAGGGATATTCTTGTTCATATCTCGCATAGTAAAGATGATCGCCGTTTTGCGAGAAAGATAATCCGACGTAATCTACCCTCTCCGGTGGAATGATCGTGATTGTGCCGGTGGTGGCGACTTGTCGCATCAGGAGGCGTTGCTTTGCGCCATCACCGACAACGTAAGCGACATACTTACCGTCGGGCGAGACGGCGGCTACTCTCCTCGTCTTACCGGAAGCGGTGAGCCTGGTGAGGTTAACGGATGGAAGCGGATTTGCCGGCGGCCGCGTTTCTCGCGCATTAAACTTGTACCAAAAAAAAGCCGCGCCGCCCATCATGAGGCACAACAGAAAGGCACCAAAAAGCCGCCGCCGCCGCTGACGATGATGACCGTTGGCGCCCGTCTTTTCGTCATTAATTATTGTGGGCTGCGCTTTTACTGTTCGATCCGTGTGTAATTTTCTGATCTGATCGGTACTGAGAGCCTCCTCTTCCGGCCCATCATCAAACTCAGTGTTATCGGCAATAAACGAGTGCTGATCGCTCTCAGCCGCGACCGCTCTCTTGCGCCTCAAATTCTGTAAGTCATGGATTACCTCATCAACTCTTTGATACCGCTGCTCTCTTTGTTTCTGCAAAGCCTTTCTGACGATGCGCTGGAGTTGCACCGGCACCTCAGGCGAATCATGTTGCAGCGAAGTCGGTTCATCCTTCAAAACGGCGGCGATCAGGTCGCTGCGCGTCGCTCCATCGAAAGGGGCATGACCGGCCACCATCTCGTAGAGCACCACTCCGAGACTCCAGATGTCCGTGCGTTCGTCCACTTCCGCTCCGCGCGCTTGCTCCGGCGACATGTAAGCTACGGTGCCCATCACCATGCCGGGCTCGGTATTGACCATCGGCTTTGTCTCAGCATCGGCGTCATTCACCTGCTCATGCGCGCTGACAGGCGCGAGCTTCGCCAAACCGAAATCGAGCACCTTCACAATCCCATCGCCGCGCAGCATGATGTTCTCCGGTTTAATATCGCGATGCACGATCTTGGCTGCGTGCGCGGCCGCCAGCGCCGAAGCTATCTGGATGCCTACGTCCAGCGCTTCGGTGATTTTCATCGCCTTGCCGGCCATCCGCTGCTTGAGCGTTACGCCTTCAACAACTTCGGCCGTGATGAAAGGCGCGCCGTCGTGCTCATCCACCTCGTAAACGGTCATGATGTTCGGATGGTTGAGAGAAGATGCGGCGATGGCCTCTTGCTCGAACCTGCGCAACCGGTCGCGGTCCTTGATGACCTCCGGTTGAGCACTTGAGCGCGACCTTCCGGCCGAGGCGCTGGTCTCTGGCCAGATATACTTCTCCCATTCCTCCTGCGCCGAGCAGCGACAGCACTCGTAGCGGCGATGCGTCGTCCGACGGCTGATTTTTGTTTTGCTTCCGTTGTCTTCATCGCTTCACCCGCCGCACATCTCTTTCCATCAAGCGCGCGCGTGTCGAAAGCCAAGTGAAACTCGCCCCTTTAAGCGCACCTCGTCATCTTTTCTCCGCGAGACCTCTGCTTGAAATATGCTTGGGCGCGCTCATTGTCCGAGAATGCGCTCATAAAATTCTATGTATTGCGGAATAACTAGCTCAGTGCTGTAGCGTGAGATCGCAGACTCTCGGGCGCGCCGGCCCATTTCTTTACGCGAAACCTCGTCGGCCAGGATGCGCGCGGCGTCGGCGCCCATCTTTTCCACATCGCCAATCGCGCTCAAATATCCGGTCTCGCCGTCGGTGACCACTTCGGGAATGCCTCCGACTTCGGTTGCCACCACCGGCACTTCGCAGGCCATCGCTTCAAGCGCCGCCAGCCCAAAGGATTCCTGCTCTGAAGGAAGCAGCAGCACGTCGGCCGCCGAAAGATAATTAACGATCACGGGTTGCTTGCCGACAAACGAGCAGTAACGCTCAAGGCCGAGGCAGCGCGCGCGGTGCTCGGCGCTGGCGCGTTCGCTGCCGTCGCCAACCATCACGAGGCGCGCGTTGACGCCGCGCGCGCGCACGCGCGCGAGAATCTCCACGCAATCGACTGGGCGCTTAACGGGCCGAAAGTTTGAGATGTGGGCGAGCAGCACTTCGCCTTCCGGGGCAAGTTGCGCGCGCAACTCAGACACGTCGCGTCGCCAATATTCTGTGGCGCACACGAAGTTCGGGATCACCGTTATGCGATCAAACCCGAAAGTGTCGATGGTCGCTTGCTTGAGATGGTGCGAAATCGCCGTCACGCCGTCGGATTGGGCGATGCCGTAGCGCGTAATCGGCAGGTACGAGCGGTCAGCGCCGACAAGCGTGATGTCTGTTCCGTGCAGCGTCGTGATGACAGGCAAGCGCCATTGTCCGCGCAGCGACTCGCGCGCGAGAATGGCGCTGATCGAGTGCGGTATCGCGTAATGCACGTGCAGCAAATCAAGCTTTTCGGTTTCGGCCACGGTCGACATCTTGGTGGCCAGCGCGAGCGTGTAAGGCTGGTGCTCGAACAGCGGGTAAGTCATCATCTCGACTTCGTGAAAACGCACCCGCTCATTTAATTCCGTCAACCGCGTCGGCAGCGACGACGAAATGAAATGCACCGTGTGGCCGCGCGCCGCCAATTCCTTGCCCAGCTCGGAGCCGACGATGCCGCTTCCGCCGTAAGTGGGGTAAACCGTGATGCCGATGTTCATTTAAAAGTCTTTCCTCTGCGACTCTGCGGTGTTCTTTCTCTGTGCTTCTCTGTGTTTAAGTGAGTCAGACCTAAACACAGAGAAAGAACACCGCAGAGTCGCAGAGGAAGTAATACAGTCAAACCGCTTCCGAGTGCAAATCAGGCCGCGCCATCGTTTGGTTCGCGGAGAAAGTCTAAAAATTCTGTGAGATCGGCGGGCAGCGGCGCTTTGAAGCGCAACTCTTGATCGCTCGCCGGATGACGAAACGCGAGGCGCTCGGCGTGCAGAAACTGGTGACCGAGTGCGGCGACGCGCTGGCGCACGCGCACGTCCGCGACGGTTTGATCGCGCCCGCCGCCGTACAATTCATCGCCCACCACGGGGTGCTTAAGGTGCGCAAGGTGAACGCGAATCTGATGCGTGCGGCCCGTCTTGATTTCCACATTAAGCAACGTCATCCGCGCGAAGCGTTCGCGCACGCGGTAGAGACTGAGCGCCTCGCGCCCGCCGCGCACCACTCCCATGCGCGTGCGGTGGCGACGGTCGCGCGCAATCGGCTCATTGATGCTTCCGCTCTCGGCCTTGACTTGCCCGTGCACCAGCGCCAGATAGGACTTGAACACGCTGCGGTCGCGAAACTGCTGCGAAAGATTTTCATGCGCCGCCTCGGTTTTGGCGACCAAAATCACGCCCGACGTTTCGCGGTCGAGCCGGTGCACAATGCCGGGACGCGCGGCGCCGCCGCGCGTCGCAAGCTCTGCGAAATGGTACAGCAACGCGTGGGCGAGCGTGCCCGTTGAAACGCCCGCGCCGGGATGCACCACCATGCCGGCGCTTTTGTTGACCACGATCAAGTGCTCGTCTTCGTACAAAATATCAAGCGGAATATTCTCCGGTACAAGCTCGTCCGCGATCGCCGCTTCGACGACTTCAACCTCCACATGATCGCCCGGCCGCAATTTGTAAGATGATCTCGACGCGGGCTTTTCCCCAACCAAAACGTCGCCGCTCTCAATTAGCCGCTGCACACGCGCGCGGCTCGCCGCAGCGATGCGCGCCGCCAGGTAAACGTCAAGGCGCGTGCCCACATCCTCGGGCGCGATCTCGAAAGCGAGTATCTCGGAAGGAGCTTCGGAAGAAGCTTCGGAAGGATGAAGGATGAGGGATGAAGGATGAACATCAAGGATGGAAGAATTAATTATATGTTTTTTGGCGTTAGCTTTCATCCTTCATCCTTCCACCTTCATCCTTCCTGATGTCCTTCCGAAGCTCTTTCCGAAGCCCGCTTTTGCGCCAGCGCATGAACAGCAGAATAAGGCTGATGATGCCGATTGCGGCGGCGATCATTTGTGAAGTGGAGAGCCCGCTGAAGCTTGAGAGTCCGAGCAGGTCGCCGCGAAAGTTGTCGCGGTAAAATTCCACCACAAAGCGAGTGACGGCGTAGAGCGTTGCGTACAGCAAGATCACTTGGCCGCTAAACGCTTTACGGCGGTGCAACCAGAGCAGAAAAAAGAAAATCGCGAGCGACGCGAACGACTCGTAAAGCTGCGTCGGGTGCAAATGCACTTCGATGGGAACGCCGGTCACTTGATGACCGCGCTCGGAAAACTGCACTCCCCAAGGCAGCGTCGTCGGCACGCCCCAGCAGCACCCGGCGGCGAAACATCCCTGGCGGCCGATGGCTTGGCCAAGCGCAATGCCGGGCGCAAAAGCGTCGGCTGTGGTCCACCACGGCAAGCCGTAGCGCCGGACAAGTAAATACCCGATGGCAGCCGCGCTGATAAAGCCGCCATAGAAAACGCCGCCCGAACGAAGAAAATCAATGGACAATAATTGCGTTAAGTCCGCTCGGTAAGACGGCTCGGTCCACAGCAGCAGCATTTTCGAGCCGATCAGGGCGGCAACCAACATCCACAGTCCCAAATCATAAATGCGGTCGCGCGGCAAACCGTCGCGCGCGGCGAGACGCGCGGCGATCACCAGCGCGGCCAGAAACGCCAGCGCCAGCAGCACGCCGTAAGTGTTGACGGGAAAGTCTCCGATGCGAAAAAGCTCAGGATACATATCTAACGTGGGGTCGATGTCCGGGATAGTTCTACTTTGTGCCCGAAGCACGACTGCTTGCTGCTAACATCACTGCGGCCAAAATGTCCGACAATCTTCAGATTGTCGCATTCTTACCCAGCTGCGCAGCTTGATTTCTGAGAGTGTTTCAACTGCGTAATTCCTAAATCTAAAGATTGTCGGACATGTTTTGATCAAGATTTTACACGGGAGACTTGCGTCCTTCCGCCTTGTTCGCGGCGTTCTCTCTTCTGCTCACCAGAAACACGTCGACGAGCAGCAGAAAAGCGCCCGCACAAATTGCCGAGTCGGCGACGTTAAAAGTCGGCCAGTGAAAAGCGCCGAGGTACACGTCTATGAAGTCTATGACGTAGCCGAGGCGCACGCGGTCGGTCATGTTGCCGACGATGCCGGCCAAAAGCATCGCGCAGGCGCCGAGCACGCGATCTTCGCCGCGCGGCGCGCGAATCAGATACACCAGGACGCCGACGGCGGCCGCACCGGCGAGCAGCGAAAGAACCACCGGCCGAACGCGCCGCCATTCTGAAACTGCCCGAACGCGATGCCTGAGTTTTCGGAATAACCCAGGTAGAGAATGCCGTCGATGATGCTCCGCTCATCGCCGTCGCGCAGTTCGCGCACAGCCCACGACTTGGTCACTTGATCGACCAGGTAAACGCCCGCCGCGGCCACCAGATAGGCCGCCTTCCACCGCAGGTCACGCACGCTCATGAGGCGATCTCCTCGATTTCACCCAGCGCCGCCGCACAGCGCTCACAGGCGCTCGGGTAGCGCTCGCTTTCGCCCACGCGCGGCGAGTAGTTCCAGCAGCGTTCGCACTTTTCCCCGTCCGCGCGCACGACTCGGACGCCGACGCTTTCCGCACCGTCGCTTTGCTCCAGCTCCACTTGCGAAACGATAAAAAGGTAGCGCAGTTGATCGCGGTAAGCGTCGAGCAATTCATAAACATCGGGCGCCGCCGCCAGCACCACTTTGGCTTCAAGCGACGCGCCGATCAGTTTCGCATTGCGCGCTTCTTCGAGGACGCGCAACACCACGTCGCGCACCTCAAATAACTTGGCCCATCGTTTGAGCAACTCAGCATCGCGCACGCCCGCCGCTTCGGGAAACTCCGCCAGATGCACGGAGGCCGCACGCGCGGCATCGCCGCCGCTTGCGCGCGGCAAATTCTCCCAGATCTCATCGGCCGTAAACACGAGAATCGGCGCCAGCAACCGTGCGAGCGCGTCGGCGATCCGGTACAGCGCGGTTTGCGCAGAGCGGCGCGCGTGATTGCGCGGCGCGGCCGTGTAAAGGCGGTCTTTGATGATATCGAAGTAGCGCGCCGAAAGCGTCACCGTCGCCAGATGATAAAGCGCGTGATAAACGGTGTGAAATTCATACGCCTCATAGCCAGCGCGCACACGCTCGATCACATCGTCGAGCTCGGCGAGCGCCCAGCGATCGATTTCAAGCATCTCGCCCGACGCCACCGCGTCGCGCGCGGCGTCGAAGCCTTCGAGATTGCCCAAAGCGAAGCGCGCCGTGTTGCGCAGCTTGCGATATGCGTCGGAGATGCGCTGCAAAATCTCGGGCGAGCAACGCATGTCCTCGTGGTAATCGGACGAAGCCGACCAGAGACGCAAAATCTCCGCGCCGGAATCCTTGATCACATCGTTCGGGGAAACGGCGTTGCCGGCTGACTTGTGCATCGCTTTGCCTTGGCCATCGACCACCCAGCCGTGCGTTAGCACCGTGCGATAAGGCGCGGCGTCGTGCGCGGCCAGGCCGATCATTAAAGACGAGTTAAACCACCCGCGGTATTGATCGCCGCCTTCAAGGTAAACATCGGCCGGCCATCGCAGGCCCGCAGTTTTTTCAAGCACCGCCATCGAAGAAGAGCCGCTGTCGAACCACACGTCGAGGATGTCCGTTTCCTTAACCCAATCGTTGGCGTTGCATTTGCGGCAAGTAAAATTGTCGGGCAACAATTCGCGCGCCTCGCGCGCATACCATGCGTCGGCCGATTCGCGCTCGAAGATTTCGGCCACGCGATTGACGATCGCCGGATCAATGACCGGCTCGCTGCACGACGCACAATAAAAGACCGGAATCGGCACGCCCCACACGCGCTGGCGAGAAACGCACCAATCGGGACGATTGGTGAGCATGTTGCGCATACGGTCGCGGCCCCAGGCCGGAATCCAGCGCACGCGCTCGATCTCGCGCAGGGCGCCGCCGCGTAAAGATTCCTCGCCGCCGAGATGGTTAATTGTGTAGTTGGCGAGGTGCCGCCCGTCGTCGTCGTGTTCCACGTCTTCCGCCGGATGCGCCACCGCGTCCAACGAAATAAACCACTGCGGCGTGGCGCGAAAAATCACCGGGTTGTGGCAGCGCCAGCAATGCGGATAGCGGTGTTCGTAATTTTCGCTGAACACGAGCACGCCGCGCTCGCGCATAAAGTCCACGATTTTCGGATTGGCGTCAAAGACGCGCTCGCCCGCGAAGTGCTCGACCTCGGCGGTGAACCGGCCGGCGTTATCAACCGGGCAGTACGTTTCCAGGCCGTAGCGATTGCCAACCACAAAGTCGTCGTGGCCGTGGCCGGGCGCCGTGTGCACGCAGCCGGTGCCGGCCTTCGCGGTCGCTTTTCATCGCGCGCTTCGCGCACATCCAGCTCGGTCTCGGCGTCGGCCTCGCCGCCGAGCGTGACATGCTCGCCGAGCATCAAAAGCGACCCTTGATCAATCCACGGGTGGCGGCAAGCGAGCCGGTCCAAGCGCGTGCCGGGAAAGCGCGCGATCACGCGCCCGCCCGCCAGGCCGCACCGCTCGGCCACGGATTCAACCAATTCGTCGGCCACGATGTAAACATCATCGCCCGTGTCGACGGCCGCATAATCGAAGTTGGGATTAACAGCGATCCCGAGGTTGGCCGGAAGCGTCCACGGCGTGGTCGTCCAGATCAGCACAAAAACGCGCCTGAGCGCGAGCGCCGCATCAAGCTGCGCCGGATCGCTTGCGAGCGGGAACTTGACGTACACGGACGGGCTCATATGCTGCGCGTACTCGACTTCGGCCTCGGCCAGCGCCGTTTGATCGTGGATGCACCAGTAGACCGGGCGCGCGCCTTTGTAAACGAAGCCCCGCTCGATGAAGCGGCCGAACAGCCGCGCGGTCTCGGCCTCGTAAGTGTGGGACATGGTGAGGTACGGGTGGTCCCAATCTCCGAGCACGCCGAGGCGCTGAAAGTCCCTGGTTTGTCGCTTCAGGGCGTCGCTCGCGTGCTCGCGGCAAGCGCGGCGAAAACTGACTTGTGACAGTTCGGTTCTCTTCTTGCCTTTTTTGTCAAGCGCCTTTTCCACGTGCTGCTCAATCGGCAAGCCGTGGCAATCGTAGCCGGGAACATACGGCGCGTCGAAGCCCATCATGGTGCGCGACTTAACGACAAAGTCTTTGAGAATCTTATTGAGCGCCGTGCCAATGTGAATATCTGAATTGGCATATGGAGGGCCGTCGTGGAGGATAAATTTATCGCGACCCCGGCGAGACTGGCGAATTAAACGATACAAATCAAGCTCGTTCCATTTCTTTAAGCGCGCCGGCTCGGCTTGGCCCAGGTTCGCTTTCTGGGCGAAGCTGGTCTTGGGTAAATTGATGGTTTTCTTTAAATCTAAAGGTGTTTCGGTGGACATAAAAACGTTTCTCTTCAATCAGGAAATCTGATAGTAACGCGGCGAACCGGCGAAAGTCCAAAGTGACAGGTGACCGGTGACCGGTGACCGGAAGCTTAGATTCTCGCGCCAGGCGCATCAGCTCTTTCTTGTCACCTGTCACTTGTCACCCGTCACTTCTGAGTAACTCTCGAGAAAGGAAAACCCGAGGCTCCTTGAAGAGTCGCATGCGCCGGTCGACTCGGAACCTCGGGCTTGTGGGCTGTGAATTTTAGTTGATCGTCAGCCGATGAACAGTTCGTCGTCTCCGTAAGATTGGTTGATAGGCTTCGGGGGTGGAGCGGTGAAGACCTGCAGTCCGCGCTTCAACCCCGCCATAATCGCCGAAATCTCGCGCGCCGGCTCAACAATCCTAGACTGTACAAAGGCGGTCGTAGCGGAAAGCTGCTCATTGGTTTGATCGATTGTGCGACTGACCAGCGCCACCTTCTCGCGCGCCGTCTCGGCCGTGTAGCCGACCAATTGCTTTAATTCGCGCATCTCATCCTTGATCATTGAGGCCGACTCTGAGAAGTGCATTGAGGCGGTGGAAAGATACCCGGACATTTGATTGACCTGCGCCGCTATCTCCTTGCCCTGCACGGCAATCAAACGGCCCTGGTCGCTAAGGGCCGCGACCCGCTCAACCAATGGCTCGACGCGCTCTTCTAAACGGCTGAGCGTTTTGGTGACGCGGCTGACCATCGTTGCCATGAAGACCATCGTGACGGCGATGACCACGAAAGCCAACGCGACAATCACCAAGATCCAAACCAACGGATCATCTGCGCTCATTTGTAAGAACAGCAGCAAGGCCACGTCTCTTTACCTTTTCTCTTCCGTATATACGTGAAATTTCAGCTGGGGCGGTCGTCGCCTTCGTAAAGAACGGCCGACTCTATGAGGCCCGACTCGGTGCGTCGCTTCTCTTCATCGTAGGCCTCTTTGCCGGCTTCGATGGCCGCAGTAAATTGATCTTTCTTTCGCGTCGCCACTTCGCGTGCGACATCTGCCACATCAACTGCCCTCGTAGACGCGGCCGTATACAAATCCGAAGCGCGGTCGCGCGTTACTTCGTAATACTCACCGGCCTTGGTGCCCACCTGTGTGGCAGTTTCGCGTGTGCGATCAATACCTTTGCGAGTAACATCGGCGATATCGCCGCGCAGTTCATGGCCGGACTTTGGGGCGAAGAGCAGCGCCACAATGGCGCCGATGCTGCCGCCGATCAGGAAGTAGGCCAACCGCGTCCCCACTTCCGTGTCGCTACTGGAGCGCAAGGCCTCCTCATCGTTTACCATTGGTTGAAAGCCTTTCTCGCCACCTGCTGAGTAAGCCCGCAGGTGGACTGAACTTAAGTAGGATCAAGAGCATCTGGAATATAACAAAGGGTCGCGTGAGGCGCAAGAAACTGTTACGGCAAGTGCTGGAGATTGGGACGGTGCGGAATCGTGTACACAGCGCAGCATCAATTCGCGTCTGCTGTTTCCAACTTAATGGTCAATTCTCAGCTTTGCTTTGTCCCATGTGGCGCGCGGCCCTTCTTCTTTGCCGAACTACCCTTCACCGCTGCTTTGGTCGCCGCGCGGCGATCGCGGCTGCTACCGCTAACCTTATTAGTTCCCCTGACGCTTGAATTGTCCTTCGACGCCTTTTTGGCGCCAGCCTTTTTCGCTGAACTCTTGGTGCCTACGGCTTTTCCGGCCTTCGTCGTGCTATTTACCTTCACTGCTTTTACGGATGGCCGGGCGCTGACCATCTGGCCGTCTTGATCCAGCGAGTCGGCGATCGCTTCGGAGCCCCGCGTGAACACAGGTATGGCACTGTCATCCCCCGTATCCGCTGGCGCTCCGCAGAGTCCTCTGGTTACACCGCCGAGGCCGTAGATTCTTTTCGCTTGTTCGTAGTATTTGAGCCGTTCGGCGAGGCCGTTGAAACCACCGTTGATGCGTTTCGTTATAGTCCTCAGCATCTGCTGGTCGGCCAGTTCGTTGAGACCGTTTCGATGCCAGTACAGACCGGCAATGCGAAAGGCCACCTCAGGAGTCGCAGCCACGTTGGGATCACTGATCAAATCAACACCCAGCAATTGCCCGTACATTCGGTAGTTGCTGCGCCCTGTGACCTGAATCGGTCCTCGCCCCTTAAAGCGCTTACCGTCTCCGGGTTCCGTGTTGCCCAATCCTCGCGCCAATTTGCTGACGGGCTCGTAGCGGCGCTGCGCATCAGTCGGCCCCCAGATCTCTTCCATGAATTTGAATTCACCGGACTCGTGAGCAACCTGCGCAAGAAAGGCGGCCGCACGCAACGGACTATTGATGCTGAATTCTTCCATCGCTTGCTTCAGGAAAGGCAGGTAAGAGGCCAACTTCGCTTGAGGAAGCCTCGGCATGATTTGTTTTAATATCTCATCGTTGATGACTGATGAGGCGCCGCCTATGGTGATGGTGTTGTTGTTGTTTGCTATGGCGGGTTGGCTTTGTAGCTGAAGACCGAGTTGTGCGGCCTGGCTTAACGTCAGAGATCCCACAATGCCGTCGTTATTTAGTCCGTGTGCAGCCTGAAATGCGGCGGTGGCTTGGCGAGTGCCAACCCCGAAGACACCATCGATTTTGCTGAGCGGGAATCCTTGACGGCTCAAAAAATCTTGCCACTGTCCGACGTCTTCCCCACTTATCCCTTCGCGTAAAATTCTCATTGAAGACCTCCTTTGTGCACTCGTTCCAATATAGACTTTCAGCGCTTGCGCGGGCTCTTCTTCGCACTTTTGTGACTGGCGCTTTTCTGAGCGCGGCCTTTTTTAGATGGGCTCTTCTTCGTGCCGCCCTTCGCGTTGACCTTCTTTGTGCTGGTTTTGGCGCGACCCTGGCTCGCCTTAAGATTGACTGTTTTCCTGCTCGCTTTAGTCTTGCTTTCGGGCAAGTGATCAAACAGGTTCACGAAAGGACCATCCGTTTGGAGCATCTCGAAGTCTGTGTCCTGACCTTCCTCAGCTCTTCTGCCGCTGATACCTCTGAGCCCGACTGAGCCCGGACTGACTTGTTTGAGCCCCTTGAAGACACCATTTTCGAACTCCATTCGGGCGGCCTGAAAGCCGAACACGAGCGAGGTGTCGCCTTGATAGCTGACTTTAGAGGCGCTGCCCCCTTCGGTCTTCACTGCGACCGAACCGCCCACCGCCGCCTTGATGATGGGAACGTTAACTTCAGCCGACGCACCCCCTTCGCGCAGGGCATCAACGGTAAATTTTTTACTCTTGATCGTATTGGTGATGACGTACAACTCATCCGCATCCAGGAGTTTGGCCGGAGGCCCGACGGACTCGTCAATTTTCGCAGCGGTGAGGAATTTGCTCAGTTGAATCTGATTTATCTGGCTGACCTTAACGTCATCAAACTCGAAGGCGAGGGCGCTAGCCTTTTTGTACCCTACATCGAGGCTCAATTTTGTTCCGGTCATGGCACCTATAATGCCACCCAGCAAAGTGAGGCCGACGCTGATTTTGAGGTCTCTCGTCCTTCTGCCGTTGATGAATGCTGCTTGCTCGTCAGTGCCGATTGAAGGAAGAGCAGCGCTACCGGTTTTGAAGAGGTCGGATAGATCACCCAGAACAACTACATCGTTACCTTGTTTTTCCAAAACTTGGAGTGGTTTGATACCGGTCCGTGGCAGTCTTACCACGAGGTAGGAGAAATCCTTCAACAGGCTTAACACGGGGTCAGAGTTTCCCATTTTTAGTCTCCCTATTTGAGGTGTTAGGTCACGAGCATGGAGGTGTATGAGAAGTTGTCAGAGCTACTACACTTTTCGTTCGGTTGACGCAGTCAGCGCGAGGATTTGCTAAACATCACAAAGAGACAGGAAACTTATATTTTCAAATACGGAAATGGCATTGGGATAACAGCGCCAAACCATCCCTTCGGCACAATTGATGCATCCTGTGCCTTCTTCCTTTGCTCTTCTCTCTGCGTCTTCTCTCTGTGTTTCTCTCTCGTTTAAGTAACATCATACTTAACCGCAGAGAAACACAGAGAGAAGACGCAGAGAGAAGCGCAAAGAGCAGCAGCAGAAATGGTTTTCTTAAAACATCTCAATCTATTACTTCTGAGCCGCACTTTCCGCAACGGTATGGTCGACCGAGCAGCAGATTCTCCGCCGGATTGAGGTCGCTGATTTTTCCCACGACGCGCGAAAAGAGGCGCATGCCACGTGAGGCATCGCGGTTGGCTCGACTCAAACTCACCGCATGGCTGATCGACACATGATCGGTAATTCGCTTGCACTGTTCGCAATAAAGATCCTTGTGTTGGCCGCTTAAATTGAGCGCGCGGTCAACAAATTGCTTTTCGAGAATGCTTCCAACTGCGTTCCAAAAACCCATCAACTTCTTCCTCTTGAACCGCCGCTCTAGTTATCAAGCGTGCCATCCGTTTTGTGCGTGTGATCATTTGATTGCGCGT
>JBBJMB010000271.1:0-5071 GCA_037719755.1 Pyrinomonadaceae bacterium | reverse complement strand
GCAAGCGAAAGAGATCCGCTATTGATTTCCAGCTCGCGCTCAATTTCCGGGTAGCTGGCGGGGGAAACCGCGACGGCCACATCCTGCCAGTTTTTCGCTGCCGAGCGGATCATCGATGGGCCGCCGATGTCAATTTGCTCGATGGCTTCGGCGAGAGCGATCCCTTCGCGCGCGATGGTGCGCTCGAACGGATAAAGATTGACGACGACCAAGTCGATCATCTCGATTTTGTGAGCGGCGCAGGTGGCCATGTGTTCGGCGTTGCCGCGCAGGGCGAGGAGTCCGCCGTGAACGCGCGGATGCAAGGTCTTCACGCGTCCGTCGAGCATTTCGGGAAAATCCGTTACTTCTGAGATGTCCGTCACCGGAATGGATGCCGCGCGCAAAGCGCGGGCGGTGCCGCCCGTGCTGATGATGGTGATATCGAAGCGGCGAAGCGCGCGGGCCAATTCGATCAGCTCGCTTTTGTCTGAAACGCTCACAAGGGCGCGCCGGACGGGGCGCAGATGCTGTGATGAAGTCATAAGTGATGACGGACAAAATGAATTCTCGAACTTATTTTGGCTGAGCAAGATGATTGAACTAAGTGAGTGGCCAAAAATCATGTCATGAGAGAGCTTCGAGTAAGACCGCCAGGCGTCCGACAAACTAAAGTTTGTCGCGGCACCGGCCTCTCTGCCGCGACCGACGACAAACTAAAGTTTGTCGGACAAAGGCCGCTCGCCCTGTGTGAGCTTATTTCTTGACACATGTTTTGACCACTCACTTAGCGCAACCGTCACCCGAAACTGGCGCGCTTTGGCGGCGGCAGCCGCACTGTCACATCACGTGGTTGAATTTTATCCGCTACTCCGCCCTGACGTAGAAATGATCACATACTGGCTCTGCAAATCATCTGCGATCGCTTGAAAAACCGGACCGAGATCGACTTCCGCGCGTGGATCAAGCGCCGTCCGCGCATCGCCGACGGTGAAAAGCGGCCGCCGGTTTGTTCGGCCAGCTCGCGCACGCCGCAGCTCGCCGGCGCGGCACCAGGCGCGGGAACGAAGAGCGGCAAGTGGATCACATAAAATGAAACGCCGCGCGCGCGGCCTCTGCGATGGCGTCTGAATGACGACTCAGCTTGCGGTGTCGAGGCCGTCGGTCAGCAGTACGACGATGCGCCGCTCCGTTTTATCCGCGACGAGCACATCAAAGGCGCGCGCGGCAGCAAGCGCCGCGTCAAAAACGGCAGTTTTGCTGTTGGGCGAGGCGGCGACGCGAAAAGCGGCGCGCGCCTCGGCCGCCGCTTCTTGAGAAAAATTAAGCGCCAGCTCCGAACGCTCGCGAAAGTGAATGACGGCGATGCGCGAGCCGCGCCCGAATTTCGAGAACAGTGCCAGAGCCGCTTCGCGCTGGTGCGTGACCGTGTCGCGGGCGCTGCCCGAAGCGTCGAGAGCGTACAGCAGAGCCACACGGCGAGATCTGGGTGAAAAATACTCAATTGTGACGGGACGCCCGCCCGTCTCAAGTTCAAAATCAATTTCCGCGAGTCCGGTCACGCGGCGGTTGCGTTGGTCCGTCACCACCACGGGCAGCGTCACCAAGTTCGTCTCGACGCGAATCACTTCGTCTGGCGTGCTCTGCCCGAGCAGCGCCGCAGGTCCGGCAGCCCACGAAAAAACCGCGACGGCCATGACAATCAGATACCGATGGGGAACAAAGGCAAAAGCGCGGGGAAGGTTCACTCTCGGCGAAGCTCTACAATCGTTATGACTAAAAGAGAAAACGCCCGAAGAGCAGCAGACTGATAACGGCCAGCGTAATGACGACGATGATCTTAACTAAGCTCACGGTAATTGGTCCTCGTTTGACAAAAAACAAGAAGGGAATGAGCCCGCACGACGGAAACGCCATTCTAGAATTGATGCTGCCCAAGTGTCAACAAGATCATCGAGCGTGACAGGGTCTATTCATTCTCTGCGATGCTTTGCGTTTGAGAAAGTCACACTTAAACGCAAAGCATCGCAAAGTGAAGACGCAAAGCATCGCAGAGAATGACGGGTCGACAGATCGACCTCAAACTCGGATCATGTCGTGCTAAACTTTGCCGTGAATATGCGACATCTCGCCGAATTAATTTGCCTGATCGCTTGCGCGCTGTCGTCTTACGATGATGCGATTGCGCACACGCCGCCGCAGCTCCGCATCCGCATCGTCTCCGCGCCATCGGCGCAAGCGCGCGTCGTCATCGAAGGCAACTTGCAGGAATCAATTGAGCGCTGGTCATTCGCCGAGGAGTATGCGGGCGTCAGAGAATTGGGCAAAAGAATTGTCAGTTTCTCCGCCATCGACGCCGACGGAAAGGTTGTCGATGCTCGCCAATTAACGCCCGGAATCTACGTCGCCCAGCGTCCCGCGATCAGCTTTCGGGCGGAGATAGACTTGACTCCGCCGGCGCGCGATACGGACGGCGCGCACGTGTCGTGGCTTGGCGACGAGCGCGCCCTCTTGATGCTCGGCGACTTGGTGCCAAGCGCTTACTGGTCGAACCGTTCCACGGCCGCGGGCGTCGAGTTGTCTCTGCCCGCCGATTGGACAGTTGCCTCAGCTGAGCGGCGCCGCGCGGATGGGCGATTTGAGGTGCCAAACGTTGAGACGGCGCTTTTCGTCGCCGGCCGAAATTTGCGCGTCAGGTCCGAGCGCGCCGCCGGGATGGATATTTCGCTGGCCATTATGGGGCATTGGTCATTTACGCTTGATGATGCGTTGAAAACAATTGCTGATGTGCTGGGCGAGCACCACAAACTTCGGCGGTGCGCCGGGGATGCGCGCTGATCGTGCTCACAGGGTTTCCGCGCCCGACCGGCAAGGCGCAACGCTGGAGCGCGGAGACGCGCGGCTCAACGGTTTTGCTGCTGCAAGAATCGTCGAGCTCTGCAGTGGCGGATTTATCGCTGCTCGGCGTCGATCTCGCACACGAATTGTTGCATCTCTGGTTGCCCAACGCTGCGCTTAAGCGGCGATTACGATTGGTTCTACGAGGGCTTTACCTTTGCAAGCGATGCGCGCCGGCGTCGGTTTGCGACAGCTCACGTTCGCAGATTACTTGGGCGCCATCGGCCACGCGTATGACGCGTATCAAGCGGCGAGCCAATCGTCGGGGGAACTTCGATTGAAGCATCGAAACGCCGCTGGTCGGGTCGCCGGATATGTTTACAACAAGGGTTTGCTCGTCGCGCTGCTTTGCGACCTGACGCAGAGCGCAGAGCAGGGGCGCGAGGGTCTTGATCGAGTGTACCGCGACCTTTTTCAAAGGTTCGGCCAGCCTTCGGTGTCGGGGACGGCAATCGTGCCGCCATCAATGCGCTTCATCGCGCGGGCGCTTTGCGCGATCTGACGCGAGGGTATGTTGAAATGAACCCGAATTGATTTAGGATCAGCGCTGGAGTCTTTCGGTTTGATTGTTTCTCAAGTCGGCAGTCGCTGGATTGTCGACGTGGCGCCGCAACTGACCGAACCGCAACGAAACTTTGCGCCAACTCGGGTATAATGCCCCGTGCGGCACGCCGTTGCAGCCCTCAAAAATTTAACTATATGCGAATCAGTAGTTGAAATTTATTTTGTTGAAAACAAGAGACTTACGGGCACAACTTTTCGAGATCAAGCAAATTCACGTCTGCAAGTCGTTGATTTAGCAAGCCCGTTTTCAACTACTGATTCACATCTATATGTAGAACACACCAAGACATCCGGCAGTACGGCCTGCTTCGCGGGTGTGCGACGGAGAACCCGCCCGGGCGGTAGTGACACGCCCACTTCCTTGGTGGGGTATAAGCCGAAACCTTTATGGTGCACAAAACAGTTCACCGCTGAGACGCAGAGAACGCGAAGGTTGCGTGGAGACGTCTTTCTCCGCGCAGCCTTCGCGCCGTCCAGCGGTGAATCGCCTTCGCAACTTCACTTCCGTGGTGCTGTTGCCCCTGCTGCTTATGTTAGTAACGTGTGCGGGGTGTACCACTCTGGCCGGCGACGAACAGACCGGCGTGGTGCTCGCGCGGCGCGCGCAGATACGCAGCTCGACGGCCGTCGTCGCCGCCGATTTGCTGGAGGTTGAGCGCGGAGACCCGCTTGATATTCTCAACGCGGAGACGGCCGAAAACGGCGAAAAGTGGCTGCGCGTGCGCGCCCGCGATCCGCAGAGCACCGAAGGTTGGATCGAGCTCCGCAATGTGATGCCCGAGGACATGCTTGAGCGATCACGCAAATTGGCCGCCGAAGACAAGAATGTTCCTTCGCAGGCGTCGGGCCAATTGCGTGCGAGCACGAATTTGCGGATCACTCCTGAGCGCATCGCCACCGATAACATCATGATGAAGCTGGAGAGCGGCGCTTCATTCGAGATCGTCAATTGGAAGCGCGTTCCGAAGCCGAAGTCGTCCGAAGCCACCGACAGCGACGACGCTCCGAAGGCCGGAAGCGCGCAGGGTAACAATCGTCGCGGCCGGGAAAAGTCCGCCGACGATGCGCCCGAAGAAGCGAACGAATTGTGGTACAAAGTGCGTTTGTCGCCTTCCATCTCACCGGCGCCGGGCGGATGGGTTTACGCAAGCAAGTTGAGTTGACGGTTCCGAGCGACATCATCTTCTACCGGACGGGTCGCGAGTTTGTCGCTTGGCAGCGGCTCGACGAAACGGGGCAATCCACAAACACCGCCGCCCTCGGCCGCGACCGATCGGACGCGCAAGAGACGCAGCCCGGAAGCTGGGTCATCCTTGAGAAAAGCAGCTCGGACGAAGGCCGCAAGCTTGATGCGCCCGACTTTGACCGCATCTTTGTGCTCGGCTACGACAAAGCGCGCGAAGAACACTACACGGCTTACCGCAGTCCGGATTTGCGCGGGCGCTTGCCGATGCGCGTCGAGGGGCAAAGCGATCACAAATACATTTTGATCAACGTGATCGGCGACGAAGGTAAAACAACCGAGGTGCGCTACAAAGTCGTGCGGGATGCGAAAGGCACTCTGAAGATTGAGCCGCCGGCGGACTCCGCGACGAAACCCCGACGCAGAAATTGACGCGGCGATGGCCGC
>JBBJMB010000270.1:0-5078 GCA_037719755.1 Pyrinomonadaceae bacterium | reverse complement strand
GCGCGAAAGGCACGATTTACCTGCTCTGTTTTTCCGCGCGCTACAAACACGCGGCCCATTACCAAGGCTTCTGCGTCCGATCTCGAAGCGCGTCTTGCGCAGCACGCGAGCAAATCGGGCGCGCGCCTGATCGCCGTCATCCTCGAAGCCGGCATGAGCTTTCGGCTGGCGAGGACGTGGGAAGGCACGCGCGACGACGAACGCCGCCTGAAGAACCGTCACGACTCTTCGGCGCATCTGCCCGCACTGCGGCGGCGAGCGCGCGCTCGCGAGGGCGACTAAACCGGCGGCGAAGAAGGCCGCCTGAAGGAGTGAGGAAATGGGGTACGCCATCGCCCTGTCGCCGTGCTTCGTGTGCCGGCAAATCTTCACCTACAACCCGGTGAGCGTGCCAAGCGTGCGGGTGAACGGCGTGCGCGAGGCGATCTGTCGTACTTGCGTCGAGCGCGTCAACCCGGAGCGCGTTAAAAACGGTTTGGAACCCATCGTCCCGTTGCCGGACGCCTACGAGCCGGTTGACGAGCAACAATTATTTTAACGCGACCGCGCGCCAGCCGTGGCCGGAGCCGGTCGAGGAATACTCCCATGTCTTTGTTCGCCGTCGAAAAAGCTCAAGGGGCAGAATTAGCGCTGCACGTGCGTTGCGATACCGGTTGCGGCCGGCGCTACGAGCTGAAGGTCGAGGGAGTTGATTACCAACGTTATGTTGAACGCGTTGAGGTCATCCAGAAGGTCTTTCCGTATCTCGCGGCCCCGATGCGTGAGCTTTTGATTTCCGGAGTATGTCCTCGGTGCTGGCAAGAATTGTTCGGAGCCGATGACACCAGCGTCGAGAAGCACTCCGATGAGGATGATTGAGTCTAATTATCATGACGGACAACTATCCAATATCAGTAGCGGCCAAAACTGAGGGAGGAGAAATGTTACTGGCGGCGCTCGCCCGCTGGCGATCACTACAGCGGCAGGGCAGCCCTTTAACTGCTGACCGGACGGGATACGTCGCGGCACAATCCTTATCAAATGACGAGCCAATGTTCGACGCACTTTATACTGCGGCTCACGCTGCGACTCGCCGTGCTCACCGGCGGTGAAAGCCCAGATCAAAGACTTAGCCGGCTTGCTCAACGCCGCGCGCTTACGCTGGAGCGCATCGGCGAATACGAAACGGCGTGGCGGGCGCACCCCGCCTATCGTGAAAATCCCCATCCGCAAGACCCCGTCAATCCCGTGGTGCGCGCCGTCTTTCGCCATCCGCCGGGACGCGGCGGCGCGACACACAGTTATGCGGTCGGCCCCGTCCGCAGACTTGCTCGCGCCCGCGCTTCGGCCTGGGCGACACGCACGTTGGGAGAGTTTCAGTGCATCGCGCCGGTGTGTCTCGACCCGCCGACTCCCGTGCATTCGACCAGGTTATTCTGTGTCATCTTCGTACGCACGGGGTCGCGTTCGCGCCTGGATGCGGTTGAAAACTCATTTGCCTAAAGCGTTGCACCCGCTGATCGGCTGGGCGCGGCGGGGATCCCGATCACCGAAATACCGCTACCTGCCGTACACGGCGGAAATGCCGCTGCGGGTCGTGAGACAAAACCCTCCCGAGTGGTACCGGAAAGCGACGAAGGGGGAGCTGTGGGTGGCGCACGGTTTGAACTCCTCGAGCGCGCGGCGATCACGCAATTCATGGAGCCGCTTGATTTTGGAGTTGTGCAACTGGCCGCGTGCACCGATGAGGTTCACCTGTATTTCTGAAACAGCGGAGGTTATTTTGAACGGCGTGCCGGCCGGAAAGAACTTTTGTTGATGCAATGAGGAAGTAGGAGGCCGCAAAGAGCGCGGCATGCGTGAAGGGAGAAGAAGATGATGATTGAAGTGTTTGTGATTGATCACGACCTGGTGAGCGGTTTGGCTGCCCGGCGGGCGAAGACCTTGCCGGCAATGAAGCACGATCTGGCGACGGCCCGGTCAATGGCCGGCTGCTCCAGGAAAAGCTCGGGTTAATCGCAACCTGCGCGGGCTTTTTGCTCGTGCGCGACGACGGCGTCCATGCCGCGGCGCGCGCACGGCGGAGCAAACCTTCGACTTTCTGTTCGAGCGTGCGGGTAATTCGGCGATCACTGGTGAATCCGCCGTTGCTGCCGTCGATGGTGAACTTTTCCCTGCGGCGTCTTATTTGTCACCGCGGGGCGAGATCACCGCCGGCGAGCTGCTCGGCATGAGCCGTGCGATCCGGCCACTCCATAGTTTTGTAGATGTCCGCCGCGGCGGACGCCGAGTGACCGGTAACTACATTCTGCTGCTCGAAACCCTGCGTCGATATGGCGTGGACGCTAAGTATGAGGAGGATGAAATAGGCTTGGCGGCGGGGATCGCCGGGCTAAAATCCGCCGCCGATGGAGAGGCATCTCTTTAACCGGAGGCGGGAATCGTGCTCCGAGATCAATGATGGCGGCTTGATAAGAAAGAAGGGAAACGTGTATTCAATAACTGCTCTGAGATTCACTCCGATTCGAAGGAGAGCCGGACCGATGGCCATGGCCGCTGAGGTAACGACGAAGGAGGCCGCGCAGTATCTGGGGGTTACCGTCATCCGGGTTTTGCAGCTGATCAAAAGCGGGCAGCTCGTGGCCGACAAAAAAGGCACGCGCGATTACTGGGTGACGGCGGAATCTTTGCAAGTTTATAAGAACAGCCCGCGCAAACCGGGTAAGCGCGCCGGGATGTTGTCGGAGGAGCCGGCTGTCAGCTCCCGCTTCGGGACCGGCACCGCGGCGGCCGAAAGGGAGCGCGAATACCAGCGGGATTATAAGCGACGCATGCGCGGTTCGGCCGGGGCCGAGTCGGCAAAAGCGACGGCTTCGTCCAAAAGCTCGACGGCAAAGAAGAAGAGCTCGTCGAAGAAGACCGGTACGAAAAGATAACGTGTAAGCCTTCGCGACCGGCAGGGAGACTTTGAAGAAGGTTTTCGTCGCCGGCGATCGAGATCTTGTGCGACGCACCGGCGTGCGGCCCGAAGACGTTCTTGCCCGCCTGCAGAACTGCTGTTACTTCTTCTTGGCTAAGTCTTCCCGGATCATGCGGCCCGCATGGTAAATATTTTCGGCCCCTGCCGGGGGCTGGTTTTGGGAATCGGACGCGGGGCTGAAAAACAAGCCCCGCGACTGCCACAGATCTTTGAACGCTACCGCGTGCCCCACGTTGAGCAGTGGTCCTCCTCTCTCAACGCTTTCGATTGTGGCACACGGCGCAACTCTTCCGCCTCCGGCTCCAGAGTCCTCCGCCTGCGGCTGCGGCCCTTGCGGGTGCCCTCGTGTGCACCCATCGACGCGTTGTTCCATTCGTCGAAAAGGAGAAAGACACATGGCCAGCGAGGCGTTCGGTACTAAAGGGGTGTTGCCGCCGTTCAACAGCAAAGGCCGTTTGCCCTACGGGGTGCATCGGGCGACGTGGAAAGAGTTCCGCCGCAGGTTCGTTTTCAGCTCACGGCGCGCGGAGTTGTTGGAGGGATTGCTGAGGGCCGTCTCTTACCTGCGGCAGGCGCGCTGTCCGACGATCTACATCGGCGGCAGCTTCGCGACAACCAAGTTTGCGCCCCGCGATCTCGACGTGGTATGGCAAAGCGAAACGACTGATTGGCGCTACCTCGCACAGATTGCTCCGGTCTTCTTCGAGATGACGCCGGGCAATCCGCGACAGAAGCGGCTCTTCGGCGGCGAGTTCTTTCCCTCCGAGGGCATCGAGACTGAATCGGGACTGACGTTCTTAGAGTTCTTCCAGCGTGATTACGAGAAGGGACGCCGCCGGGGCGTGGTGGAACTCGACATCCGTAGAGTGAAAGGGGTGAAAAGATGATAATTACCAACGAAGCGCAGTACAAAGTAACCCAGGAGCGTGTCGAGCAAATATCTCGCACGCTCTCAGACATCGAAGCTTCGGAGAAAGCCAAAGACCCGCTGTGGCTGAAGCTCCAGCGTAACTCACATCTGAGTTTGATCGAGGATTTGCGCAACCAAATGAAGGAGTACGACGCCTTGCGTGAAGGCAAGGCGAGAAGATTTGTTTGCTCGTCGCTCGAAGATTTACCACAGGCGCTCATTAAAGCGCGCATTGCGCGCAGGCTCTCCGTGGACGAGTTGGCAGAGCAGCTCGGCTGGAAGAAGAGCTTGCTGAAAAGATACGAGGAGAACGAATACCAGAGCGCATCCTGGGAAAAGATCTTGGAGGTGGCGGATGCGCTGCGAGTGAAAGTGGAAAGCGTCGTCTCGTTAAAAGGTGAGCCGAAATCTAAGACCAGCGAAGAAGTGGAAGTAGAGAACGCGGTAGTTTGTGACTGGAATTGAAAGCGACTCTTCGTGCACCACCGGCGCGGCTGTCAGAAGAGGGCCTCCGGCAGGTGGACGCGCCGGAAAAGACGCCGGCGCGAATCTAACAATTTTACTGCGCTGAATTCTGGTTTGACCTCGATGACTATTGCCGCCGGGGCGCGGCGCGCCGACCTTGAGCTTTAGCGCGGCGCACAAGAAGTGGCCTTAAACGGCAAGCCACATCGCTCGCGTAGGACGACGCTTCCGCGCTCCCCACCTTGAGCAGTTTCTAGCTCTTCAACTTCTCTCCATTTTCGCGCCCGGCGCAACCGCGGCTTAAAAAACAGCCGCGGTCCTTAACTCCGTTCCGGCCCTGCGGGTGCGCTCGGGCGCATCAATTGCGCGAAGTTGAATTCGCAGGAAGTAAGGAGAGAAGGAAATGAAAGCGTGGATCGTTGAGGACAAGATTCGGTTCGAGGACATTGACCCGAACGAAGAATCCGACGGCGAGCCGATGACGGAAGAGGAGTACCGCGCGCTTTCGCGGTGCGACTGGTGCCCCGACCCCGCGTGTCCGGGGATGGCTGCGCACCTCAGCGCGGGCGAAGAGTAAGCGACGGCGGGGCCGCGAGAGGATCTTCCTCGCGACCCTGCTTTTTTTGGCCGCGCGCCGTGTGCGGCAGTGAGCTCACATTCTTGGGCGTGCTGTTGGCGAGCGAGAAATCGGCGCGGGCCTTTCAGACTGCTTGGCCTTCGGCAGAGCGGACGCGCTGCGCGCGA
>JBBJMB010000269.1:0-5078 GCA_037719755.1 Pyrinomonadaceae bacterium | reverse complement strand
GTGCTCAACCGAGAAAAGCAGCGCCCGGCGCGTGCGCGGATCGAGAAAGACGCGTCCCGCGCGATCTGTGAACTGGCCCAGACTGATGCCCGGCGGCAGCAGCGTCGAAATAATCTCGACCATCGCTTCGGCCTCGCCGCCGCCGTTTTGGCGCAAATCTATCACCAGGCCGCGTGCGCCGCGCAGCTCACGGCGCAACGCGCGAGTAAATTCCACAGCGATTTGCGGCGTAAAGACATTGAAGTTCGCAATCCAATAATCGCCTGCGGCGCGCCGCAGCCGCAACGCGGGTTTGCGCGCGCGCGCGCGCCTGCTGAGTTTGATGGTGCGCTCGCGTCCCGTGCGGCGGTCCCGCAATTGCACGCTCACCTGTTGATCGCGAGGCCCATCAAGCAGCATCGAGGCGGCCTGAAACCGCGCCGTGGCCGCGCGCGAGGCGCTCACCTCTTCTTCGAGCAGCCGCCTGAGCACAACGGACGCGGCCTCGCCATTGACGCCGAGCACCGGATCGCCCGCGCGAACGCACGCCCGCCCGGCTTCGGATTCCGGCTCCACTGCGGCCACAATTAACTCTCCTTCAACTTCGCGGATCGTCAAGCCGGTCGAAAGATACAGCGGTTGATGCCAATCGAATTTCTCTTCCGGCGCAAAGGCGCGCGTGTGTGAGTCGCGCAACTGACGCAGCATGCGGCGCAGAGTTTTGTACAATTCTTCGGAAGACGGCGCCCCGGCGGCAAGCGGACGGTACGTCGTGCGCAAAGCGTCCCAGTTGGCGCCGTGCAGCGCGGGGTCATAATAGCGGTCGCGGACGCTTTGCCATACTTCGTCGAAGACGGCCAGACGCGCTTCGCGAAGCCCGAGAGCGTTTGCGTCAAGCGAGCTGAAAACCTCGCCGGTCGCCGCCGGCGCGTTTGTTTGCGCGCGCGCACGGTCGGGCCAAGCGTGACAAGCCGCACATAAGATGAGCGCCTTCAGAACGAATCTGCTTTTGTGCAACATAAGCGGATGCGGATCAGGTTAGCGCACGATGCGCAACATCTCTTCGCAACATCTCTTCGCGGCCATCAAGTCTTTTGCGGCGGACGAAAGTTATAGCGCAGCAGCGACCGCACCGGCACGGGCACGCGATCGCGCGTGGCGGGCCGAAAGTGCAGGCGCTTGACGGTTTCAACGACCTCCTCATCAAGGCCGAATCCGCCCCAGCGCACGACACACACGCGCCCCACTTCTCCGTGCGCGTCAATCTCAACGAGCACATCGATGGTGGCCGTCCGCTCGGCGCGGCGGGCAATCTCCGGGTAGCGAGGAAGCAAGCGGCGATACGGATGCGGCGGCCGAAATCCGCGCGCGGTCGTTTCATTTTCGCCGGGCATTTCCTCAATCAACACCGCCGCTTCCGCGCGGAGCTTTGCTGCGGCGCGCTCTGCGGGCTCGTCGTGAACAAATTTAACCGCCGTCAGCAGATAGCGCTCCGCCCGCCGCGGAATCTCCGCCAGGAGCAGCGCCTCCGCTGCGGCGGCCGTGTCTTCGTCGCAGCTCACATGATCCCACAGAATCAATTGTCCGGTGCGCGCGCTGACAAGGAAGATGGAGGCATAGGCTTCGTAGTAAAGCGGCCGCTCAAAGGCGGTGCGACGCAGCACTTGCGCGTCGCCGGTGATGAAGAAGTCGCAGCCGAGGGCGGCCCCAAGATCGCGTGCCTCCGCGAGCGTCAGATTAAGAGACCCGGCATAAGCGATGCCGCGCGCCGCCGCCCTGCTCTGCGCGCGGTCAAGCAACTTAACAGTTGAATGCGCGCCGAAGGAACGGTAAATCTGTTGCGTTGAGCGCTCGGCCGCTGCGGTGTCGCCGAGATCGAGCACCGCGACTTGAGGCAAGCGCGGCGGCGCCGCTGCGCGCACGACGGCGCTCTGCGCCGCTAAGAGAAGTAAAAGGCAAAGCGCTTTGGAAGGATGAAGGATGAAGGACATCTGGAAGGATGAAGGATGAAGGATGAAGGATGAAATTAAGGCCGAAGCACTTTTATATAATTCTTTCATCCTTCATCCTTCCAGATGTCCTTCATCCTTCATCCTTCATCCTTCATCCTTCGTCACCTGTCTCTGTGCCACGGCTTTTTGAAAGCAAGCAGATTCGCGCCCGAGCGCATCGGATTGAGAATCATGCGCGCCGTGATCCTAACGAACGGATTGCGCGTTCGCCTTTCCGCCCACGAGATAACCGCGCGGTCGAGGGCGTCTTCCGCGATCAGCCAGGCTGTGCCAACGGTCGGCGTCACGACGAGGTCGACGTAAGTCTGCTTGCCATATAGTCCGACGTTTCCGATTGAGGCTTGGCTGATCGGGCCTATTTCAAACTGCGTGCTGAAGACTGCCGACCAGGCCATCGCCTTCATGCGGCTCCGCCAGTAGCGTTTTGATTTGCCGAACTGCAAACGCCGGCCGCCCGGGTCGTTCTGAACTTGGATGAATCCGGTGAGCGCTCCTTGCATCGGGTGCGCGATATAGTTAGTGAAAAACCTTCCCCCGTCGGCCCATCCGTGCAAGCCCTTGACCGAGTCAACGTAGTCATTCCAAAACTCGCCCTTGATCGCGCGTCGCGTCTTCGGTTGAGTGAAGGCGTAGCCGTGCTGCACGGCCAGGAAAAGAAGCGACTGCCGCAGGGCCGAGCCCCACTGAAAGCCTTCTTCGGTTTCTTTTTTAAGCGGATCAACGCCGGCGTCGTCCGGCGAAACGCTGACGTGGTCAATGTGGGCCAATTGCGACGCAACCACAAACTCTAACTTTGCGGCGCGTTGCGCCTGCACGCCGGGGATGCCGAGAGCCTCTTTGAATTGCCGGGTGAGAGCGAGCGGGCGCGGCGATTCTTGCAGCAATGGTTTTAAGGGCAAGCTCAAGAAAAGCTTCCGCGCGGATGCCTGTCTTTGAGAAGATGTAAGTTCAGCTCTCTTTTGAACTGCTCTTGTTTGAGCGTTGGCGTTTGTGCTTGAGAAATGGACGACCAGGATAAGGATGATGTAAACGAGGCGAGACTGTTGCATTCAAAAACCTTTTTAACGCTCACCAGTTCCGGGGTTTCGATTCGGCGCTTGGCGAGCCCGCGATGTATTGTTACAGACAGCTTGGTTGATGGGAGAGCTTGAGGCGCTGGCCAGCTTAACATCGCGCGGGGCCAGAACAAAAGGGAAATGAAGAGACAATTGTTTGCCATCCGCAACTTTCGCGCGGGCGTCAATCTAACGCATTTTCTGGTCGCCGCCGTCGCCTCCGTGTTGGTCATTCGCCTTTTTCTCCAATTAACGAATTACCCGCAGATCGGCGGCGCGGCCTCCACATCGCCCACATGTTGTGGGGCGGCCTCTTCATGTTGGGCGCCTTGATCGTGGTGCTCTCTTTTATCAGCAAGCGCGCGCAAACGGCGGCCGCGATTCTCGGCGGCATCGGCTTCGGCACGTTCATCGACGAAGTGGGAAAGTTTGTCACAAGCGACAACGATTACTTTTTCCGCCCCGCGGTGGCGATCATTTACGTCATCTTTATTCTCATCTTCCTGGCCGGGCGCGCCATCCACGCGTCGCAGAATTATTCCGCGCCGGAGTATCTCATCAACGCCCTCCAGGAAATGGAAGACGTGGTGTTGCATCACCTCGATGAAGAAGAGAGAAACAAGACGCTCAAGTATTTGGCGCACGCCGACAAAGCGGATCCTCTGGTGGCCGCCTTAGAGTCTGCGCTACTGCAAAAGCAATTAATTCCGCCGCCACCCGCGACGATCTTTGAGCGCGGGCAAAGTTTAATCAAGTCGATTTACGTGTGTGCGGCCGCGTCGCGCTGGTTTCACTTGGCGGTGATTTTTTTCTTCGTCGGGCAGTTGCTCTTAAAGCTCACGTACGTTTTCGTGTTGATCTTTTTGTTTGGCCTCGAATGGCGACAAATCCTCGACGTGCGCGTCTTAGGCGCCATCGGCGCGCGCATGGGTCGCCTCTCGTTCATAGACGTGGCCGAACTCGCGTCTTCGCTGTTCGCCGGAGCTTTCGTGCTGTGGGGAGTTTTGCGCCTCCGCCGCTCGCGCCTGAGGGCTTTCGTTAACTTTGAACGCTCAATCCTGGTCTCAATTTTTCTCACGCAAGTGTTCGTTTTCTATCAAGAGCAGTTGCATGCCCTGGTCGGACTGGCGTTTAACCTCGCGGTGCTGGTGGCCTTGCGCTACATGATTAATCGCGAGCGAGGGGACGGCGCCGCCGACTCTTACGTCGAATGAAGACGCGCTTTCTTACTCGCGAGCGCTAGATCCGTTACTGGAACATCAACCGGCCTGAATGGATCCGATCCATAGCGCACCTCCTGGCGCGCTATGATGGCTTTTCTGAACTGTTGTCAACTCCTTGCCCGCCTCAAATTCATAACTTCATACTTTCCGCAACGGAGTTCAGGAAAAATATTAGTTGCATAGCCACTGCCATTTCAATTACAAACGGCCCTGTAATCTTTACTTGTCTGCCGTGGCACCAGGCATTCGTCGGGGTGTTTTCACCACAACGCTTTACCACACCTCTTTATGTTTGGAGACACGCTTTAAGCGATTGCGCGCTATTCACCATGTATCGTCGCCCACCAAAGCCGGACACATATTGGCGTCTTTGCTCATCACGGCATGGAGGGCGGCATACTTCAAAAAGCATCTGATTGTTTGATCGAGGACTTAATTGGTGTGTCTTTAGTTCTCCGACCACCTGCCAGATGACTGGAGGCACCTGCGCATGACTAACCAAATCGAGTTGGCGTTCGCTTAGCTCCGGTTGCAGACAGCTACTGCGCCAAAGCCTGGAAACTACAGTTAAGGAGAGAATCATGAGCAAAAGAAACTTACGCTTACTTATTTTAGTTACGGTAATATCCTCAAGTTACACGCCAACAATTTACGCGCAAAACCAGCCGGCTTCTTTGCCTCAAGGCGCGATAGGTCCAACTCAAAGCGGCACAACTGTGACCCCGCCCCCAACCGGCACTTTTGATCCTCCCGACCTATGTACAGGACAAAAGTTGAATAACTCGTCTCAAAGCAACTTGTTGAGCCAA
>JBBJMB010000041.1:0-17428 GCA_037719755.1 Pyrinomonadaceae bacterium | reverse complement strand
GGGCGTCGACCATCACGACGTTGACCAGCCGCACGACCGGCGCGTCGTTGACCTTCATAATGTTTGAAAGATCAATCTCCTCGTTGTCGCTGACTTCAACCGTCTCCGTGGTGACATCCACATCGGCGTCCAGATCCAATTGATCAAGGGAAACCAAGTCATCTTTGGTGATTGCGGAGCGCCCCTTGCCGTTGGCCCCGTGGCCGTTTGAGTTGCCGTTCGGGCTTAAAGGGTCGTCAGCTATATTGACGGCAGGCGCCAGCTCGATTTCGCGCGTGGAGCTGTTGTAATACTTTCCAATCGACTCGCGGACTTTCCCTTCGGAGACGACGACCGGCTCAATATTCAAGCCGGTCATAAACTTAATGTCGTCCATCGCGGCGACGTTGGTCGGGTCGGCCATCGCGAGCGTGAGCGTTGCTCCGGCGCGCGAAAGCGGCAGCACGCAGTAACGCTCCGCGACTTCGCGCGGAATCAAAGCGAGGAGCTGCAAATCCAGATCAAATAAAGAGAGGTTAACGCTCGGCACGCCGTACTGGCGCGACAACACGGTGGTAATCACCTCGTCTTGCACCAGCCCCAGCTTGACCAGGTTGTAGCTCAAGCGTCCGCCGTGAGTCCGCTGGTGGTCGAGGGCGGAGCGCAACTGTTGCGCGCTTAAAAAGTTTTCGCGGACTAAAAGCTCACCCAACTTGGCTGACATGTGTCGTGCTTCCGCAAAGGGCCCGAGAAGAATTGTTGAGAGGAAAGGTGTGAGCAGAACGGCGTATGACCACGCGTTGATTACGCACCTTGACCAAAGACGGTCAACAACGCTAAACAGCGTTGGCGCGTGCATCCTAACGCTGAGGGATATAGGGTGTCAAGGTTGAATCGAAGAAGCGGAAGGAGTAACTTTGAAGTGTTAAAACCTAGCAAGTGGAGCGGAAGATGATCATCTTCCGCTCCAACTTAACGGTGATGTTCCTGATGGAGCGCCAATCTAGCTCTTCCGTTTGGCGGGTTTGGCAGCCGGATCGGGCTTGGATGTAGCAGCCTTCACTGTATCATTAAGGTACTGAACCATCCCGGTAGCTTCAGCCTTCTTCGGATGTGTATCCGGAGCTTTTTGGGCGAACTTCTCGAGCATATCCCGGGCTTGAGTCAGCTTAGCTACATCCTCGCCCGCTGCACCGGCAAGCGCGACCCCAAGGCCATACATCGCATCAAGATTGTCCGGGGCGCTGGTCAGGATTTGTTGATAAGCTGCTACGGCCTCATTTACCTGCCCGCTCTGGAAAAGCGCTTCGCCGAGACTTGCCTGGGCCTTTGCTTTCCTAATTGGGTCTACTTCGGCCGTGACATACTCTTGGATGGCCTTTGCTGCAACAGTGGCATCAACTTGGGTGCTGGTCTGAAGCGCAAGTCGGTAGCTTTCAGCACGTGTCCGAAGGAGATCGAGCTCAACGGACGGCTTCCCGGCAGCCTGCGGTTGTCCCTGCGCGCCTCCGCTGTTTTGTGCGGCAGCTTCGCGACTGGTCGCAATCGCCTTTTCAGCCGACTCGGTAGCATTTTTGAAATCACTCTTAGCTGCTTCCTTGCCGGCGGCGTCTTTGGCTTTCGCGGCAGCCTGGTACTTTTCAACACCACGCTGATTTAACAGAATTGCTTTATTGCCATGGAAAACGGGCGAATCTGGTCGAGCCTGAATACCCTGTTCATAAGCAGTCAGGGCCTCATCATACTTTTTTGCATTCATGGCTTCGTTGCCGACTTTGAGCAATTCTTGTACTTGCTCGTTGCTCTCCGTTATCTTTTTGTTCGTGGCATCAAGTTCGGCTTGCTTCTTCGCCATGTCTTCGCTGGCGCGCCGCGCCTCCGCGTTATTGGCCGGCGCTCCGCTGGGTTTTCCCGCGCCCGCGGCCTTGATCTGCTCAAGCGTGATCACGCTTCCGTCACCCGGGTCGAGCGTAAAGTCGTAAGGCTTATCGGAGTTGAACCGAGCGTCGGTCAAAAATGTGGGGCGGGCGCCCGGCGCGCTGACCACAATCGTGTAGGTACCGACGAGCGGTATCCCGGCGTAAACGTAGCGGCCGTTTTTGCCTGTTTTGACTTCGTATTTGCCTCTGATGTCCGTGCGGTGGATGGTCACTTGCGCGCCCTCCGCCGGAACCGTTGTGCCATCGGCCTTTTTGAGCGTGATCGTGCCAGTGGCTTGTGAAATCTGTGCCGACGCGGTTGCGGCGCACACGCCGAGCAGAACGGCGCCCACCGTAGCGCGGCAAGTATTCTTAATACGCATTGAGTTAATCTCCTCGATTGTCTCGGACGGGACTGGCTCGCTTACGCGCGCTAGGCGGCGCTTAAGATGTCGGCCGAGGCGTATGATAGCGAGCGCACACCAAAAAAAGTTCGTTAAAGTGAATCGGCCCCCATTATACAACACCCTCGGGCGCTCTCGCATAGGGAATAGGATCGGGAACGCCAGCTGCGCGAAATCCGCGCCAACGCAGGGCGCAGGAATCGCATCGCCCGCAAGCCACGGTCTCCGCCTGATAGCACGACCAAGTCAATTCCAGCGGAGCGCCCAGTTCGATGCCGCGCCTGACGATATCGGCTTTGCTCAAATGGATAATCGGAGTTTTGATGTTCACCGCGGTCTCAGGCTTGGTGCCCGCGTTGATCGCCTCTTGAAAGGCCGCATAAAACTGCGGCCTGCAATCCGGATAGCCGGATGAGTCCTCCGCGACGGCGCCGATGTAAATGCTTGACGCGCCGATCACCTCCGCCCAACTGACGGCGATTGAAAGCAGGTGCGCGTTGCGCAAAGGCACATAGCTCGTCGGGATCGCCGCGGACGCGAGATCGGCCGCAGCGACCGGAATGGCACTGTCCGTCAAAGACGAACCGCCGATGCGGGCCAAGTGCTCGATGGACACCGCGAGACGCCGGTTGACGCCGTAATAATCGGCGATTTCCTCAAACGAACGCCGCTCGCGCCGCTGCGTGCGCTGCCCGTACGAGACGTGCAAAAGCCAGCTCCGCATGCTCGCCGCGCGCCATCGCCGCCGTCACACAAGAATCCATCCCGCCCGACACCAGACAAACGGAAATGCTCAACGATGAACGCAGAACGATGAACGATGAACGATCAAGAAAACTACAGTAGTTCTTCATCGTTCATCGTTCATCGTTCATCCTTTCTTCTCAGACTCCTTTGGCTTCGGCTCCCCAGATTACTTTGTGCATTTGTATCTGGAGGCGCACATTGAGATTGCTGGCGGCGACCCAGGCGGCCAATTCACGAAGGTCGATGCGGCCTAAGACGGGCGAGATGAGAATCGAGCGCGCGCGCGTTTCCAAATCGTAGCGTGCGATCACGTGGCGCGCGAAGTCCCAATCGGCACCATCGGCGACCACAAACTTGACTTCATCAAGATGGGCGCGCAGGCGCTCAAGATTCGGCCAGTGATTGCGCTCGGCTTCGCCCGAAGCCGGACATTTCACGTCGAGAATCAGCTTCGCGCGCTCGTCCACATCTTCCGTGGAAACGTAGCCTCCGGTCTCTACGAGCACTTCATAATCTTCGTCGCAGAGGCGCCGGATAAGTTGGAAAGCGGCGCGTTGCGCGAGCGGTTCGCCGCCCGTCACTTCAACCAATTGACAACCCAACTGGCGCACGCGTGCGAGCGCTTCGTCAATGCTCAAGCGCTCGCCGCCCGTGAAAGTGTATGCGCTATCGCACCACACGCAGCGCATCGGGCAGCCCGTTAAGCGCACAAACGAACACGGGCGCCCCGCGTGCGTCGACTCGCCTTGAATCGAGCGAAACATTTCCGTCACCCGCAGCATGCTGGGAACTTCTGCTTTCACTTGCTAACACTTTAAGAGATGCCTGATCGAAAGTCATTGCCAAAAATATCCCACCGCCGCGCGCAGTGTCAAAGACCCGGACAAAGCGACCGACCACGCTGTTGGGCCAAATCCTTTCCTGCCGGGTGACGTTTGGCATGTCTTTGAGCCCTTGAGCGTAGCGACAACTCACGGATGCTTAATTGCCATCACAGAAGCGCTCTTCGTGTTAGCATGGCGGCGGCAAGCGTTCGCTTTATCCACTCTTACGGCCTCTTTCATGAGCGGCAGAGATTCACAACTGGAGCAACTGCTGCAAAAATGCGCGGCCAAATTGCTGGCGCGCGCCGCGGATGCGCGCCAGGTTCAAGTTTCCGTGGTTGCGGCCAGAGTGAGGATGGTCATTGACAAATATCTTTACGCGATAACCCGCAAGCTTCCGCCGCCGATATAGAAAAGTTTGCTGTGGAATTACTCGCCGAGGATCTTTGTTTGGAGATCGCTAGCGAGCACAGCGACGAGGCCGCGTGGTCGGATTTAATCGAGCGCTTCGGCGCCACAGTGCGTTCAGCGGCGCGCGGTGCCAGCTCAAACTCGGAAACAATTGAGGAATTGACGCAATCCATTTGGGCCGAGCTTTACGGCTTGCGAACACGCGCCGAGGGCGCCGGCGGCGGCGGCAAATTGGCTCACTACTCTGGGCGCGGCTCGCTCGGCGGATGGCTGCGCGCCGTGGTCGGCCAATTGGCTATCGACAAGCATCGTCAAACATCGCGGCTTGTGCAGATCGAGAGCGAAGCCGACGGCGATCGACTGGATCTTGAGCGACATAACAAAAGCGGCGGCGCCCTCGGAAGCTCGGCGGCAGCGGCGGCGGCGGCGGCGGTGACGCGTAATCCTGAAACCGTGCTCGCCGCCGCGCAATCCGCGGCGGCGCTTCACGAAGCGCTTTCACAGGACGTCGGGGCGCTGGAGCCTGAAGACAGATTGTTAATTAAGCTTTATTATTTTGACGATTTGCGTTTGCGGGAAATAGGAGTTTTATTGGGCATACACGAGGCCACCGCGAGCCGACGCCTGTCGCACTTGCAGCGGGAACTGAAAAAACGCGTGCAGAAAATTCTGGTGAGCGAACGCGGGTGGACCGCCGCCGAAGCCGAGCGCACGCTCATCGAAACGGCCGCGCACCTTGATGTCGATTTAGGACACATGTTTGGGGCGCAAGTCGTGTCAGCATCAGAACAAGACGCCGGACTGATCAAAAGCAACCGGATGAGCGAAAGCGGCGGAAGCGTAAAGCGATAAACATTCTCGCTTTAACGATGGTCGCAAGAAAACGATTTGGCGGGCGTTCCATCATTACGTTGGCCGATCGGCGGCCGACACTGGCAGCATGAAAACGGACAATCAAACAATAGATAAATTAATGCGCCGGCACGCCGCGCTGAGCATTGATACGCGCCCGTCAAGCGAAGCCAATTCTTTCGCCTCCGCGCCGCCGAGCGCACACTTGGACGCCGACGAGTTGAGCGCCTTTGCGGAGAACGCGCTTCCGGCGGCAACGCGGACGCGCTACGTGGCGCATCTTGCCGATTGTGCCAGCTGTCGCAAAATCGTCGTTGACATCGTCGGCGCCGCCGCTAACGTCGCTTCTCAAATCACACCCAAGTTAGCTCACGCGGAAATTAATCCCGCCTCGCGTTGGCGCCAATTCTTTAACTCGCTGTTCGGCTCTCAGACGCTGCGCTATGCGATGCCGGCCCTTGCTTTCCTCGTCATCGGGGGCATCGTTTGGCGCGCCTACGAATCGCCTCGCACCGATACCGCTCGCCGCGAGATTCAAGATCAGCCGTCGGCGGTCTCTTCCGCGCCGAACCAACGCCGAACGGAAAATGCAAACGCTTCCGCATCACCGGCGGCGAACGCTTCGTCATCATCGCCGCCAGCTCAGCCTCAAAGACGAGAAGTCTCAACCAAAGACAAAGCCGCGGCAAATGCAGCTGAAAGCACGCCGCGCGGCGAAAGCGCCTCCCGCTCATCCGATGTTTCCGCTGAAGCGGCAAAGGCTGCGCCCGCGCCCCCAACAACTCAAAACGAAGATCAAAATAATTATGCGCAGCAGCAAACAGACAATCTAGGCCAGCAAGTTTTTGAACCGGAGCGAGACGCGGAAGAACAAAAATCATCAACCGCCAAAAAGGAGAAAAACAAAGACGAGCAACGCGCCGACGAAAGCGCGACCGGCGAGCAGGTGAATGTGAGCGATGAAGCTCAGGTTGCGTCAGAGCAAACCGCGGCCCCTGAGCAGTCCGCGAGTGAGCCTCGCCGCGGCGCACGCTCCGCGCTTCAATCAGCGCGCAGGCGCGAGGCGTCGCCGCCCGCCTCGCGAGCGAAGACTGAGAGAAATCAAGCGACCGGCGGCGGCGCCGTAGCGGCTGATGACGCGCAGCCGGCCGGCCCGCTACGCGAAACGCAAACGGTGGGCGGAAGAAGCTTTCGGCGCGCGGGCAATTCGTGGATCGATACGGCTTACCGATCCGCGCAAGCCATTGTAAACGTCGCGCGCGACTCAGAGCAGTACCGCGCCCTGGTGGCCGACGAGCCGGCTTTGCGCTCAATCGCCGAACGCTTGAGCGGCGAAGTGATTGTCGTTTGGAAAGACCGGGCCTACCGTTTCCGTTAAGCTCTTAATCAGGCTCGAGTCTGCGGGAATAACCGAAGCTGTTGTGCGTTCAAAGTTGCGCCTTTAGAGTTGCGCCTTCAGGCGCGAGCGTCGAAGCATCACCGCTGAAGAAGCATCACGGCTGAAGAAGCATCACCGCTGAAGTCGTCGCTTTGAACCTTGCCAAGATCGCGAACAGCTTAAATTAAAGGGTATTTATTACACCGCAAGCGAAGTTGATTGATAAATGCGCTTTCTTGCTGTACAGAGTACTCAGCAGAATCACCGTCCGTTTCTGGGAATCTCAGATCGACTCTCAGCCAGAATAGACATAGACGTTCCCGCCAAATTTAGGTAAGAGGCTCTCTTAAGAGACAATGATGAAAGTAAAATCCTTTCTTCCGCTTTTGATTCTTCCCCTTTTTGCATTGAGTTCATCTGAGGCTGCCGATGCCGTGACGCCGGGGGCACTGCGCGGCTATTCAACAATCCATTCGATCGGAGTGGAGTGGGATGTTTCGGATGATCCCAACCACAACGCCGCCGCCCAAGTGGAGTACCGCGTTCAAGGCTCTCCCGCTTGGAAATTGGCATTACCGCTTTTGCGCGTCGACTTTAATGGCGCCAATATGCTGGCCGGCAGCGTGCTCTTTTTGCCACCCGACACAAGCTACGAAGTGAGGCTTACCCTGAGCGACCCGGATGGCGGTGCTGACACGCAGATTTTGAGCGTGGCGACGCGGCGCCTGCCCGCGGCTCCGACCGGAGGGCAAACCTTTCATGTGGTCGAGGGAAATGGTGGAGGGGATGGGTCAGCCGGTAACCCTTTCAGAGGAGTTGATGCGGCGCAAGCGGTGGCCCAGCCGGGAGATAGCTTTCTGCTCCACGCGGGCAACTACGGAGGCAGGATTCGCTTTGATAAGCCGGGCACAGCCGCGAGCTACCTGGTTTGGAAAGGAGCCGGAGACGGTGAAGTGTTGATAAACGGGATTGATATTGCCGCGAGTCATATCTGGCTCGAAGGGCTCACCGTCAGAAATCAAACCTATGCGACCTTTTCCTTTGGCATCCCCGAAGATGTGGTGATTAAGCGCTGCGGCTTCTTTAATAACCATCATTCTATTTATCTTTCTGACGTGGTCATCGCAACGAGAGACCAAAGGGGCGGTGAGGGCAACGGTAAAAACTGGTACATCGTCGATAATACGATTGTCGGTGATACGCCGGCCGCTTCTGAGAGCTTCGGCGGCGAAGGTATTGATCTGAGCACCACCAGCGGTCATACCGTGGCTCACAACAGCATCACCAATGTGGCCGACGGAATTTCCTACCCCTTAACCAACGTCGATATCTTTGGCAATGACATCTTTGACACCTCTGATGATGGCATTGAAGGCGATTACAGCATGGCCAACGTGCGGATGTGGGGCAACCGGATTCACAATGCGGTGCATAACGCTATCAGCTTTCAGCCGCAAAACGGCGCGCCCTGGTATATCATTCGCAATCAGATCGTGAGCAATAAGGAAAGTTCTTTCAAATTCCGCACCACCGATCGCTTTGTGCTCTTGCATAACACGATTGTTAACTGGACCAGGATAATGTGCTGCGGTGAGTATCAACTGCTTCGCGCCTTTGCCCGGAATAACCTCTGGATCTCGACCCAAGGAGGTCAAATCTGGAGGTTCGGCACCAACGTCAAAGATTGGCGAACGGATCTGGATTACGATGGGTTTGACTGGGGAGGCGTGTCGAACCCCTTTGTTTATGGAGGGGTGACGTACTCGAACCTTTCCTCCTTCGCGACGGGCTCGGGCTTGGAGAGAAATGGACGGCAAGTGTCAAAGAGCGCCTGTTTCGAAAACTTCAATGTCCCGGGTGCCGTCCCGACCTCAGTTCCTCCACAGGTCATGACTTTAAAGGCGGGCTGCAACGCCATTGATGCCGGAGCGGTGATGCCCAACATCAATGACGGATTTATGGGAGCCGCACCCGATATGGGCGCTTACGAATATGGACAGGCAGCGCCGTCGTACGGTCCACGCACTGGACTGATGGCGACGTTTGCAGCTTCGCCCTTTACGGTTAACCAAGGACAATCGACGATTCTCTCTTGGACGACAAAGAATGCGACGACGGTAAGCATCGATCAAGGAATCGGCAGCGTCTCCGGCTCAGGCTCGATGGCGGTCACGCCCAGGGCGACAACGACTTACACGCTCACGGCAACCGGAATGGACGGGAGCCTGACAGCTCGCGCGAGGGTGCAGGTCGCCTTTGTCGATGTGACACCGCCTTCAATCCCCACGAATCCGAGCGCGCAAGCGGTTTCCACGACGCGAATTAATCTTTCATGGACTGCTTCGACTGATGATGTCGGGGTCGCGGGCTACACGATCTTCCGCAATGGTCAACAGCTCGCGACTTCGGCCACAAACACCTTTTCAGATTCAGGGCTGATACCCTTGACGACGTACACCTATCGCGTCTCCGCTTTCGATGCTGCGGGGAACAGTTCGGCGCAGACGCCGCCGTTGGCGCAAACGACGGGCGGCGACGTCGTGCTGTGGGCCAGGGAAGCGGGCGTGCGCGTGGGGCGGTGGAATGTGGTGACGGACGCAGGGGCGGCCGGCGGCGCACGCTTAGCTAACCCGAACGCCTCGGTCACCAAGCCCCCGGCGGCATTGGCCAACCCGGCGGATTACTTCGAGTTGACGTTTTACGCCGCGGCGGGCCGGCCTTATCGCTTGTGGCTGCGCGGTAAAGCAGAAAAAAGCCATTACAACAATGATTCAGTGTTTGTGCAGTTCTCGGGCAGCGTGGCGGCGGGAGGTGCGGCCACATACCGCATCGGCACGACCTCCTCGGCAACAGTTATTATGGAAGACTGCACGGGGTGCGGATTGTCCGGGTGGGGGTGGCAAGACAACGGGTACGGAGCGGGGGTGTTGGGCGCACCCATCTACTTTGCGCAGACGGGGCCGCAGACGGTGCGCATTCAGGTGCGCGAGGATGGGCTCTCGATTGACCAGGTGGTATTGTCGCCGGGAACGTTTCTCAACACATCGCCGGGTCTGACCAAGAATGACACTACATTACTTCCAAAGTCTGACTAGTAGTGCGTCACGCTCTGCGCCCCGGCGTCTCCGCGCGGCGTGCGGATCCTCACCAAGCGACTCACCAATGATACCGATTTGCAGTGGGAAGCCAACTCCGAGCCGGATTTTTCGCATTACGAAATTGTGGGGCGCGAAACGACGGCGCCCGCCTGGACGCACTCACGCCGCATTGAGCGCCACACGAACTACACCGTGCCCAACATGTCCAAAGATAACTTCTTCTTTGGCGTGCGCGCCGTAGACAATCGCGGGCACCGAAGCGCAGTCAGCTACCCGCGCCCGCTCCGCTAAAATCAGTACGGCGAGCAGAAGCGAGGTCATCACTCCGGCGCCTTGACCGGTTTGCCACCGCTCGCCGCACTGTTTTTCCAACCACCTCTGCGCCTGGCACGTCTAAGTCGGCGGACAAGCGAAATTCTCTTGAAATTCTTTCTCCCGCGGAATCCTTTTGTTTGAACATTCAGAATAAAGTCAGGTATGAGAAACTACACCGATCATCATGGATTAAGCGGCATCGCCGTCAGACCTATCATGGCCCTGCTCACCGTTCTCACTCTCTGGGTAAGTTCGCTGCTTTGTCCGCCCACACTCGCGCAGCAAAAGATGATTGAAGGAAGCGTGTTGAGCGAACAACAACGCATCATACACGTGCTGAACCGGCTTGGTTTCGGGCCACGCCCGGGTGATGTCGCAAGCGTCAAGCGGATGGGGCTCGAAAACTACATCGAGCAGCAGCTTCATCCCGAGCGCCTCAGCGACGAAGCGGCCGAGGCGAAGCTCAAAAACCTGACGACGCTTGCTCTCACCACCGCCGAGCTTTACGCCAAATACCCTAACCCGGCAGAGTGATTCGGCAGTTGCAGCGCGGCGGCGAACTCCCAGCCGACCTTGCTGCGTTGCGCGAAAATCTTTCCGGCGCCGCTCCTGCGCCATCGCCATCTACTGCCGGCGAGATGAGCACGCCATCTGGCACAAGCACACCTTCTGGCGCCGAGATTGAAAAAGAAAGCGGAAAATCTTCCGGGATGATCGCCGCGATTACCGCCGGGCGATTCGCGAGTATTACGCCGCGCATAATTTATTGCCCGCAACGCATCACCGCCGAGTTGCAAGCGTCGCGCATTTTGCGCGGTTTACAGTGAGCGGCAGCTGCACGAAGTGATGGTCGATTTTTGACCAATCACTTTAACGTCTACGCCAACAAAGGCGCCGACCGCTGGCTGCTTGTTTCCTACGATCGCGACACGATTCGCCCGCATGCGATGGGCAGCTTCGCGGATCTGCTGCTGGCCACGGCGCAAAGTCCCGCGATGCTTTTCTACCTTGATAATTTTCAAAGCGTGAGCCCGAAAGCACAGGGGCGCGCGGGTGATGCCGGGCGCCTCAGATCGAGTCGTCGGGCGCGCGGTCAAGCGGCGAGCGCAGCGGAAATGATGCCGGCAAAAAGCGATCAAGCGCCGGTTCGCAGACCCAAGCGCGGAATCAACGAAAATTACGCGCGCGAATTAATGGAGCTTCATACGCTGGGCGTGGACGGCGGCTACGCGCAAAAGGACGTGCAGGAAGTGGCCCGGTGCTTCACCGGATGGACGATCCAAAATCCGCGCGGCTACGGCGCCGGAGCGGGCGGCGATGCGGGTCAGTTTACCTTTAACCCGCGTTCGCATGATGACGGAGAAAAAATCGTGCTCGGCCACAAAATCCCCGCCGGCGGCGGAATCAAAGACGGCCGTCTGGTGCTGGAGATTCTCGCCCGCCATCCCGCCACCGCGAAGTTTATCGCCACCAAGCTCGGCCGCCGATTTGTGACGGACGATCCGCCGCCGGCGCTGGTGGAGCGCGTCGCCGCAGCCTACACGAAGAGCGGCGGCGACATTCGCGCCACGCTCCGCGCCATCTTCACCCTCCAGAGTTCAATGCGCCGACAACTTACCGCGCGAAAATCAAAACGCCTTTGAGCTGAGCGTAAGCGCCATGCGGTGCTTGACGCCGAGACGAACGGCAACCTGGCGATTCACGGCTGGATCGCCAAAATGGGCGAGCCGCTTTACCTGCATCAAGCTCCGACCGGTTATCCGGATACAGCCGATTCATGGGTGAACACCGGCGCGCTGCTCGAACGGTTAAATTTCGCCCTCGCCCTCGCCGCCAACCAAATCAAAGGAACGCAAGTTGACCTGACTCGTTTCGCGGGTGCAAGCGCCGATCTCAACGGCGAACTCGACAAATCCAAGTTAATCAACGCTTTCATCAGTCGCATTCTGCAAGGCGAAGCGTCGCCGCAAACGCGCGCCACTTTGATCAAGCAATTAAACATTCCGCTCAACGTTTCGCACGCGCCGAGCAGTCAACACCGCGGCGCTGGAGATGAAGGGCGCGCAAGGCGTGCGCAGGGAAAACAAGAGCCTGCTGCGCGCAACGCTTCGTCCGCTGACTCCTCCGAGGCCGCGAAAATCGCCGGACTCGTGCTCGGCACGCCTGAATTTCAAAGGCAGTAGGCGGGCCGGCGGATAAGATAGATTGTTTGATTAACCGCGTTGAGGCTTCACCAAGAGATGACTATTAATCGCAGGTACTTTTTGAAATCCGGCGGTGTGGCGCTGGCCGCCGTGGGTCTGACGGGCGCGGCGCCGTCGTTTCTCGAGCGCGCCGCGCTGGCCGAAACGCGCGGCCGCGTGCTCGGCAGCAATCGGCGTAAAACTTTGATTGCCATTTTTCAGCGCGGCGCCGTCGACGGCTTAAACGCGATTGTGCCTTACGGCGAGCGCGCTTATTACGATCTGCGTCCGACGATTGCGATTGCGCAGCCCGGCCGCTTTGACGCGGCGCTTGATCTGGATGGCTTCTTCGGATTGCACCCGGCGCTCGCTTCGCTCAAGCCTTTCTGGGACCAGCAACAACTCGGCATCATTCACGCGGTCGGCTCGCCCCATAATACGCGCTCGCACTTCGACGCCCAAGATTACATGGAGTCCGGAACGCCGGGCATCAAGTCCACCGCAGACGGTTGGCTGAATCGTTACCTGCAATCAACCGCTGCGACGGGCGCGTCGCCGTTCAGGGGCCTCGCGATTGGTTCCAACATGCCCCGCGTGCTTCAGGGAAAGGCCGATGCTTTGGCGATGTCGGACCTGACGAGCTTTAGCCTTCAGGCCGGGTCAAACACGGCGCAAGTGCAGGGCGGGTTTGAGGCTCTTTACGAAAAAAGCGTGAACGACGCGCTCGGCGAAACGGGGCGCGAGACTTTCGAAGCGGTCAAGTTTCTGAAGCGTGTTAACCCGTCGCAGTATCAACCGGAAAACAATGCTCGTTACCCGAGAGGTCGTTTCGGCGCGGCGCTGCTGCAGATCGCTCAATTAATTAAAGCGGGCGTCGGCCTCGAAATCGCTTTCACCGATAGCGGCGGGTGGGACACACACATCAATCAAGGCAGCGCGCGCGGACAATTGGCGCTGCGCCTGCAGGAATTCGGCGAAGGCATTGCGGCGCTTGTGATTGACCTTGGGAGCGTGCGCATGGAAGACGTGTTGATTTTAACGATGTCTGAGTTCGGCCGCACCGTGCGCGAAAACGGCACGCGCGGCACAGATCACGGCCACGCCAACGCGATGCTCGTCTTGGGCGGCGGCGTGCGCGGCGGCAAGGTCTACGGCGAGTGGCCCGGACTAGCCAATGAACGATTGTTTGAGGAGCGCGACCTGGCGCTGACAACTGATTTTCGCGACGTCTTTGGTGAAGTGGCGCAAAAGCATCTCGGCCACACCAACCTGCGCGCTTTGTTTCCGACCTACGCCGTTAACCCGGCCAAATTCCGCGGCCTGCTGGTTTAACTCTCGTCATGAGATGAAAGTCGTCAGGATCAATGCTCCTCCCTTTGCGTCTTTTTGGGGAGCTTTGCTTTAAAGACTACCCAACTTAAACGCAAAGCTCGCCAAGAAAAGACGCAAAGGATGATTCCCTTCAACTCATGACTCAAGCCGGATCATCGTCAAATTCATAAAAACATCGAGAATCAGTTGACATCTGTCCGCAAGGCTTTTATACAGTTTGGCGACAGCGAATGACGGTTTCTATTTTTGCGCGAGATACGGTAATGGCTCACTCGAGCGCCTGACCCGGAATTCCTTCTCGCCGTGTCCCCCAAGTAATGCCCTAAATGCTGTAAACACAAAGCGTAAGCTCGCTTGCGAATCGTGTTATTTGATCAGATTGGTGACAATGATAAAAAAAGCACAAGCCAATTTGATTATTATTTAAAATGGTGTAGTATCCGTTTAGCTCTTCAGAAGCAGATGATAAGCAGGTCAATTAAGCTCCGGTGACTCGGTGAATCCACACTAAATTTTCGGGTCCACTGCGAGGAATTACTGTGTCCGATCCTCGTCGCTTCTTTCGACCGCTCATGTGTTTTCTTCTTCTGCTTACCCGTTCTTCTGGTACGTCACTTACGCATTATTTAAGGTGCAGCAATGCCCCAGATTTTTCATCACAGCACTAATACGCTCGCGAAGCTGAGCATATTTGGCGGGGTCTTCATCATGCTCGGCGCTTTTTGGGTAGTCGCGGAGCTCAACCGATCAAGCTATAACACCGGGCAGGATATTGATCGCCAGCAGCCCGTGCAGTTCAGTCACAAGCATCACAGCGCCGACGACGGCATCGACTGTCGGTATTGCCATACCGCTGTGGAAACATCAAACTCGGCCGGCATTCCGCCGACGAAGACCTGCATGAACTGCCACTCGCAGATTTGGGCCGACAGCCCGTATCTTGAGCCCGTCAGGGAGAGTTGGCGCACGCGGCAGCCGATCGAGTGGATCAAGGTGCACGATCTTCCGGATTACGTTTACTTCAATCACAGCATTCACGTGGCCAAGGGCGTCGGTTGTTCGACGTGTCACGGCCGAATCGACTTGATGCCGGCCGTTTATCAAGCCTCATCACTGCAAATGGAGTGGTGTCTGGCTTGCCATCGTCAGCCCGAGCGGTTCTTAAGGCCCAAGGAAAAGATTTACGATATGGAGTGGCGCCCTGAGAACACGACGGCCGCAGAGATCGCTGAAGGACAGAAGCTCAAAGATTTGTATAAAGTTCGTAACGCCCACATTTTGACGAGTTGTTCCACATGTCACCGCTAAAGAAGGCGATGAAGGATTAATAAGTAGATGGGTAACTGTAAGGATCATCAGCCGGACCTGGTTCAACTGCAAAGCCGCGGCAAGCCGAGCGGACGAGAGTACTGGCGCAGTCTGGAGGAATTGGCGGAAACCCGGAATTTCGCAAGTACGTTGAGCGCGAATTTCCTCGCAGGCTTCCGAGTTTAACGACCCGGCTGGCCGGCGCAGTTTTTTGAAAGTGATGGGCGCTTCGCTCGCCTTGGCCGGCATCGGCGGCGCGGCCTGCACCGTGCAGCCGACTGAAACCATCGTTCCGTACATAGAGCAACCGGAAGAGTTAGTGCCCGGAAAGGCGCTTTTTTTTGCGACAGCGATGCAGCTCGGCGGCTCCGCCATCGGCCTTTTGGCGAGAAGCAACGAAGGACGCCCGACCAAGCTGGAAGGCAACCCCGAGCACCCGGCGAGCCTCGGCGCAACGGATATTTACGCGCAGGCTGCGATCCTAGACCTTTATGATCCGGACCGCTCGACGATGCTCACTTACCGCAACGAAATTCGCCCCTGGACCGTTTTTGTGAGCGATGTCCGCGGCATACTCGATAACGAAAGGCCGAACCGCGGCGCCGGCATTCGTGTTTTGACCGAGACCGTCACGTCGCCCACTCTGGGCAATCAAATCAAGACCTTCCTGGAGCAATTTCCGGCGGCCAAGTGGCACCAGTACGAACCGGTCGGATACAACAGCGCGACCGTCGGTGCCGAGCTGGCCTTCGGCCAACCGGCGAGCACGATTTACCGCTTTGACCGAGCCGAGCGCGTGCTTTCTCTCGGCTCGGATTTTCTCCTGCGGTTCTGGCAACGTGCGTTATGCGCGCGACTTCGCCGCCCGGCGCCGCGCTAACGCAAGCGGCGGCGAAATGAATCGCTTGTACGCGGTTGAGCACGCTCACCAACGGGAGCGCTGGCCGATCACCGGTTGGCTGTGCGCCCAAGCGAGATGGAGCCTTTCGTGCGTGAGCTCGCATCTGCGCTCGGCGCGCTTGGCGGTGGCGGCGCGCCGCCGGAAGGCGCTTCCGCCGCGCCCTCCGCTTCGCCGCATGCGAGTTTTATCACTGCCCTCGCCAAAGATTTGCAACAGTTTCGCGGAGCGAGCATCGTCATCCCCGGCGACGAACAATCGCCGATGGTTCACGCGCTCGCCCACGCCATCAACGCCGCCCTCGGAAACGTCGGCAACTCGCTTGTTTATACCGATCCTGTAGAGGCGAACGCGGTCAATCAAATGCAGTCGCTCGCAGAGCTGGTTCAGGATATGAACAGCGGGTCCGTCAAGCTTTTGATGATCCTTGGCGGGAACCCGGTTTACAACGCTCCGGCGGATCTGGGCTTCGTTGAAGCTTTGAAGAAAGTTCAACTGCGAGCCCACTTGAGCATGCACAAGGATGAGACTTCCGAGTGGTGTCAGTGGCAAATTCCCGAGGCTCACTTTCTCGAAGCCTGGAGCGACGCGCGCGCGTTTGACGGAACGGTCTCGATTATGCAGCCGCTGATCGAGCCCCTGTATGGCGGCAAGTCGGCGCATGAGGTGATGGCGCTTTTAATTAACCAGACTCGCAAAGGCTACGAGATCGTGCGCGATTACTGGCAGAGCCAAATGGGCGGAAACTTTGAGCAAGCGTGGCGCCGCGCTGTGCACAACGGCATTGTGCCGGACACGGCGTTGCAGCCCAAAACGGTGGCGCTTCGCGGCGACTTCGCAGCCCAAGCGGCCGCGCAATCTGTACCAACGCCCAACTCCTCGATGGAGATTCTTTTCCGCCAAGATCCGACCGTTTACGACGGCCGCTTCGCCAACAACGGTTGGCTGCAAGAATTGCCGAAACCGCTTTCGAAACTCACGTGGGACAACGCCGCTTACATCAGCGAACGGACGGCGCGGGATCTCGGACTCGAACAAAAGATCGGCACGACCGGCGGCAATTACTTTGTCGATACCGTCAACCTCACTTATCGGGGCGCACGCTTCCAATTTGCCGATTTGGATTATGCCCGGCCAGCGGACAATACCGTCACCATGCATCTCGGCTACGGCCGCGCGCGCCGGCGCGTCGGCGATAATCTCGGCTTCAACGCCTACGCGCTACGCACCTCCGACGCTCCGTGGCAGGGAACGGGCGTCGAGATGCGCAAAACCGGCGAACAATATGAGCTTGCCGCCACGCAGCTGCGCTTCAATCTTTTGAGCGAGGAAGCCGAGAATCGACACATCGTTCGCGCCGCGACGTTTGAGGAATACAAAAAGAACCCGCGCTTCGCGCAGGAAGCCGTGGAAGAGCCGGGCCACGATGTTTCGATGTACGAGCCCTGGGATTACAGCAAAGGCTACGCGTGGGGAATGACGATTGACGTCAACACGTGCGTCGGCTGTAGCGCTTGCGTGGTGGCCTGCCAAGCGGAAAATAATATTCCCGTGGTCGGCAAAGGGCAGGTGCTGCGCAGTCGTGAGATGCATTGGCTGCGCGTCGATAATTACTTTAAAGGCGCCGTCACAAATCCGCAGACTTATTTTATGCCGGTTCCTTGCATGCACTGCGAGCTGGCGCCGTGCGAAGTGGTGTGCCCGGTTAACGCCACGGTTCATAGCGCCGAAGGCTTGAACGACATGGTTTACAACCGTTGCGTCGGTACGCGCTATTGCT
>JBBJMB010000268.1:0-5171 GCA_037719755.1 Pyrinomonadaceae bacterium | reverse complement strand
GGGGCCTTTGCTCCTAAATTTTTTTTTTGGGGGGGGGGGGCGCCACACGGGGGGGGTTCACTATAAAATTTATTGTGTGTCGGACGCCTGGCGGTGGTCTTACCCAAGGTCTCTCATGACATAATTTTTGGCCACTCACTTAGAGTGCTTTAACCTTGAAAGGGGTGGCGATTGATGCCTCCCCGTTCCCAGGCAGGTGATGGTGCATGCGCACTTTATCAAAGCCGCCGCAATTTGGGCAATACTTTCCGCGCCGGTTCAACATCAATTTATTCTCGACGGCAAACATGAAATTTCAGCTGCTCTTTTACGCCTTTTTGCGCCGGCTTCGCCTGCGCAGTTCCGTTGCCGCCGCCGCCACACCGGTGCCTAGTAAGAACATGGTCGCTGGCTCCGGCGTCGGAACAGCTTCAAAGCTGGACCCACCAGCCCTGCCTAAGCCCTGGCCGGAGAAATCGGAGACAAGCGTGCCAACCCCGGTGCTTGAATTGATCGAGAAAATCGAAGTGCCGGCCACTCCGTAAAGCACCTTGTCGTCGCCGGTCGCCAGTCCGAACACATTCCTGAATCCGAACGCCCCGATGGCCATCCCGCTCGTCATTCCAGCTAAATCGATCTTAATCAATTGATCGTCGATGGATGACATGAACAAATGACCGTCGTTGAAAGCGAGGTCGCCTGCCGACCTGAAACCAATCTTGGCGAGCGCGGTTCCGAGCCCCGAGTTGGTGTTAATCGTATACAGCGAAGTGGTGCCCGCGCCGGCGGCGTACAGAGTTTTATTCGCACCAAAAACCAGGGCGTTGCCCTGCGAGATGCCGTGCCGGCCGATGAGATCGGCGCTTCCGGTTAACGAATCGATGCGGTACAAGTCCCTAAACGTGATGCCGAACAAATTGCCGTTCGGGGCGAACGCGATGTCGGTCATCACCACTGACGCGCCGGCGGCATTGCGCATTCTCACCACGTTTTTAACTGCTCCATTGGAAACGTCTACGCTGCCCAAGTCTCCGGAACTGTCGTGAACGAAAAGAAGCGGTCCCGCGCTCGCAACCGAAAAATTGAGAAGCAAAAGCGCCACAAGCAAACTCAACGTCTTGGCCGGAACGATCAAATGGCTGCTCACAAATTTGTTTGTTTCGATGAAACTCTTTTCCATTGCTAGGCTCACAACGACCTCCTCATCAACAAGTAGTTAGCGTGACCGCTTTGTTGCCTCAATTGTGATCAGCACAAATCGGCTTCGTAAGCGGCGGATGTGCCCGCCCAAATTGCGGGGCTCACTTACCGGATGACAATTGATATGCCGTGCGGGTGCGCTCAGCGCGGAGTCGCCTGCGCCGCCTGAAAGCAGGTGAGACGGTTGGGTTTAAAGCAGATGAGGCCGGGTTCTCATTGGTGAGGGATGTGTGACCGCTTAACATCGCAAAGAAGTTACTCACATCAGAGTGATGAGACTTTGAGATCCAAAGATCCCGTGGTGAGCCTTCATCAATGATTTTCTCTTTCGCGTTTCGGCGATGAGACTATCTTGTCAGTTCCGATTTAGGGCGCAGCGACGGTTTCCGGCTCGCGTATCTGCTTCACAGAATCAAGGGCGTCGTTGGGGAAATATTCGCGCCACCGCCGATCAACCAGTTCGGCTATGTCCGGCCTCACGACGAGCTCGGCCGGGTAGCCGGGCTTCATGCGGGCGTCGATCACAAGGGGGCTTTTGTAGGCGAGGTGATGGCGAACGACGCTCGTCTCCGCCGCGTAGATGTCCGAGGCGGGCTCAAAGCGCGTCCATGTGGCCCAGAGAACATCTTGCGCGGTGCGGGCGCAGTCCGCGTCGTCGTGCAGCACCACGAGTGGCCAGTCGGCAAAGGCGTCGTCTGCGGCCAAGCGCTCCGCTTGATGGCGATCCTCCGCATACGGCGCGCCCTCTACGACCAGACACCCGGCGCAGAAAACTTCGGCGCGCGGCACCGCGCGGAAGCGTCACGCCCCGGAACTCGCGCGGCAGATCTCGCACTGCATCGCCCAGACCGAGGAGAATGGCTTTGCTGCCTTTGTTAATTGTTCCGCTCGAATAATCCAGCGTGTCCATCGCCACATTCGAGAGCACAAAGAAATCGCTTTCCCAGCGCACGCGCGCGAGCACGTGTTCAAGCAAACCGCGGAAATCGCTCAAGTCCTGCGGCGTGTCCGTCAGAATCAGAAATTTCGTGAGCGACAATTGCCCCTCGCCGAGAATGCGAAAAGCGGAGACAAGCGCTTCGCGCGCGTAGCGTTCGCGCACCACCGCGGCGCACAGCGAATGAAATCCGGTTTCGCCGTAAGTCAGCAAATCGCGCACGCTCGGCATCACCAGCGGGAAAATGGGCGAAAGCAATTTCTGCAAATAGTCGCCGATAAAGAAATCTTCCTGGCGCGGCTTGCCCACCACGGTCGCCGGGTAAATCGCGTCGCGTCGGTGAAAAACGGCGTCCACATGAAAGACCGGGTAATCGTGCTGCAAAGAGTAGTAGCCGTAGTGGTCGCCAAACGGCCCCTCGGGCCGCCGTTCGCGCGGCGGCACATGGCCCGACAAAGCGAACTCGGCTTCGGCCACCAAGCGATGACCTCCGGCCAGCGGGTTATCGACCATCTTGAGCTTTGCTCCCGCAAGCAGCGAGGCCAGCACGAGTTCGGGCACGTCCTCGGGCAGCGGCGCAATCGCGGAAAGAATCAGGGCCGGCGGGCCGCCGAGAAAAACTGTGACCGGTAGCGCACGATTGCTTTGCTCGGCCGCGTGGTAGTGAAAGCCGCCGCCTTTGTGAATCTGCCAGTGGATGCCAGTGGTGCGCGCGTCGTAGCGCTGCACGCGGTACATCCCGAGGTTGTGTTTTCCGGTCGCGGGGTGTTCGGTGTAAACGAGCGGCAGCGTCAGAAACGGCCCGCCGTCTTCTTGCCAGGTAGTTAAAATCGGCAACTCATCAAGGCACGCCGGCTGATCTTTGACCGCGAGCACGGGAGCGGAGCGCGTGCGGCGGGTGCCCAGCTTGAGAGCATCGAGAGCGAGCGAGCGATGCTTCCACAGATCGCCGGGGCGCGGCGGCAAAAGCGATTCCAAGACATGCACGACTTCGCGCACCAGCGCTTCAGGCTTCGGCGAAAGCCATCTCGATGCGGCGCGCGGCGCCGAAAAGATTCGTCGCCACGGGGTAGCGGCTTTGCTTCACCTTCGTAAAAAGCAGCGCCGGGCCGCCCCGCTCGATCACGCGGCGATGAATTTCGGCAAGCTCCAGGTAAGGATCGACTTCCGCTTTGATTTCCAACAAATCGCGCTCTTGTGAAAGCTGAGCGAGAAACGATCGAAGGTTGACGTGCATTGAATCTTATTTTCAACCGGAGTCTTGATGCGAAATTAAACTTCCTCTCTCTCTCTGTGTCTTCTCTCTGTGTTTCTCTCTCGTTTAAGTAGGACTGACTTAAACGCAGAAGCACAGAAGAACACGAAGCGCAAGAAAGATTGGCCGGTTTGCAGCCGGGGATTCCATTTCCTTCCTCAAGGCTTTTCGTCGCTACCCAGGCGGCGGGGTCTGGTGACGGAGTCGGTTGAGGCTCGTGAAAGTCGGTCACTGATCTGGCTGATGGCCCGCTGCGAGGCGCCGGCGATTTTTTCATTTTTGGCCGCAGTGAAATAACGCAGACGCTCTGCCGTGTCGGCGTCGCCGATTTCTGCGAACACTTCCATCAACTTCAACTTTACTTTGTCGTTGGAGCGATCGAGAAACATGTACAGCGGAGCGGGCCCCTCGATTTGCGTGAGATAACCGCGAGCTTGATCGGCGCGCGACCCGTCGCCAAGCTGTTGCACGATGCGAAAGAGCGCTTCATTTTTGCCGAGCCGGTAAAGCGCCCAATCAAGGGCGAGCCTGACGCGCGCGTTGCGCTCTTGCAATCGGTGTCCCTCGATTAACTTGCGCTGACCGGCGGCCGCATCGCGGGCGATCTGCTCCGCCGCTCTTTGCCGCAACAAAGAATCCGGGCTCGACAATTGTTGCCCGTAAACGGCCGCGCGCCCCTTTTCGTCTTCGAGTTGCTGAACCGGTTGCATCAAGGTGCGAGCCGCACCGAAAGTGCGATCACAGACGATCACGATGAGCGCAAATGTCACCAGAAGAAAGATTTTTTTGGTCGGCCAAGCAATGCGGATAAAGCTCATGTTTTCTCCAACGTATTTCGCTTACCACAGCAACAAAGTTGAGGAGCGATCAGAAAAGAATCGCTCTTTTTTGTCGCTCTTGAATCGTTAATCACTTCTTCGCCGCCGCCTTCGCGCGCCGCAGCGTCGGGCTGTTCAAATCAAGTTCTGCTGCCGGAATTACTTCCACGTCCGTAAACCTTTTTCTCAATTCATCGAGAAACTCCCGGGCGTTACCGACGATGACAATTCGCGCCGTCTCCGAACTGAGGCGTGAGCCGGCGAATGTTTGAATGTCTTTGGCCGTGATCGCTTGAATCTTTTTGATGTAATGGTTGATTTCTTCGAGACTCAAGTCGTAGAGCGCCAGCGAGCCTATGTAAGTCACCAAACCTTCGTTGGTTTCAAGTCTGAGACTCGTTGAGCCGATCAGGGCGGCTTTGCGCGGCACAAACTCTTCTTCCGAGATGGGGTCGCGCGACAACCGAGTTAATTCATCAATCAAAACCGTTGCCACTTGTGCCGCTGATGCGTTTTTGGTTTGCGTGGCGGCGATAAAAGGCCCGATTTCGCGCCGCACTTCGAGCGCGCTTGACGCGCCGTAGCTGAGTCCGCGCTTAACCCGGATCTCTTGATTGAGTCGGGCCGAGTAGCCGCCTCCGAGCACGGAATTGGCCACCAGGCCGGTGTAGTAGTTCGCTTCGGAGCGCTTGAGTCCGGTGCGCACCAGCAAAACGGCGGCTTGTCCCGCGTCCGGCTTGTCGATCACCACGACGCGCGCATTTTTCCCGGCGCTTCCCGGCGCGCTCGTTTGCGCCGCCGGAACGGGCCGCGCGGGCGTCGCCCAATCGCCGAAGTATTGCTCCGCTAAGCTGAAAGCATCATCCGCTTTGATGTTGCCGCCGATATGGTCGAGGTGCGAATGACTGAAAACGATGTCGGTGATGTTTGCCGGATTGATGCCGGCGCGCTGTAAATTCTCGTGAAAAAATCCGCCGGTCGG
>JBBJMB010000267.1:0-5180 GCA_037719755.1 Pyrinomonadaceae bacterium | reverse complement strand
TCCGGTGCCGTGCGCTCTGTCAGCAACTCCGCCAACGGGCTGAAAGTGCGGGAGAGTTGGGTTTCGCAACCGCAACGAAACAGGCGCGGGCTGTGGAGTTTGAGTTTGCCGAACAACGAGCGATAGACGATTGTGTGCGCCCCTTTGTGCAACCGTTTCTTGCCGCACTCGTGACAGGCGGATTGCTCTGCCAGATACTCCTCAACCTGTGCTTCCACCATCGTGCGCTGCACGCCCGCGAATAGAGTTTTCGCTTCCACCAGCGTCAGACCAAGTTGCGACGAACGAAGCACGCCGCGCTCGAGGGGCGCGAACTCTTGAACCGTCTCCGTCTGGCCGTCGTCAGATTCAATGATGACTTGTAATTTGATCTTCATCGCGCGTCTCCTTGCTCGGTTAGGATTCCAGTTTTGTCCGTCATAGCGAAGTGCTGCTTGAGGCGACGATTGACACTCCGCCGGTCACAGCGGTTGATGAGCAACCAGCAACTCAATTCACGAAGTTCCGCGATGCGGTCGGCATCCTCGTCTTCGATTATCTCTGCCACTCGTTGTAGGACAGAAGGTGATGTTGTTGCCGTCAAGAACCGCGCACACCGCCGCAATCCTCCGGCGGCGCGGATCGTTGCCGCCGATGCACATGGGATAAAACTTGCATGGCTGAGGTGGAAGGATCGCTTCGACTCGGATGAGGTGTTGCCAGTGATCGCCAAGTCGTACTCGTAAAACACGCTCGCTGACGCGCAGCCCGAAGTCAGAAAGTTTGTCTCACAGGTCATCCATGAAGGCGGTGCCTCCGCTTCTGAGATTCCGTACCGCTTAGCGTGGATGAGAAACTGATGAAGATGAGAATCTGACCAATGATTTGGAGAATGTGGTGAAAATCAACGGTCGCGTCGCCACACAGAAGTCGACGCCAAATCAAGGGCTGATGCCAACGAGTGCTACGCGGAACTGGTAAATGACTGTTTCAGGAGAATCTGGCACGGAGCCATTTTACCCCAGCAGCGTCTCCCCGCTTTTTCACTCTCAACGGCTTGTTTAGCGAGATCCTCGGCGGCGGCGGCGCGCAAATAAATCCGGCGGGCGGCGGACGGCGTAGGCGTGAGATGCCGCTCACACTTGATGTGTCGGCTTCAAGTAAGCGAAGTGGTGCCTGCTTTCAAGAGTCGGAACAACTGATGGGCGTGGGGTGCGGTGAAGATACGCGCCCTTCACCTAACAAGGTTGACTGTACTGAAAGAACAACACTCGCGGAATTCGGGCAAACTTTGGGTGTACAGAAAAAGGTCCGCCCTGAGCCAATGCGGGCGAAACTTGGGTCTGTTTTTATATCGTCGGTGTCTGTTTTTTAGTCGTCGTCAAGGGGTACAGGGGATGTTGCCGAAGCGGTCCCCGCGGTCGTCTACACCCTGGTGATGGAGGACGCGACGCCAGAAGCAGACCGACTTATTCATACCGCAGGGCGATTAGGGGATCAACCTTAGTGGCCCGGCGCGCCGGAAAGAAGCAAGCCAGCACAGCCACGCTCATGAGTATCAGCGAAATAGTGATAAACGTTATCGGATCAGTGGCGCTGACTCCGAACAACAGGCTCGACATCACGCGCGTTAAGATGAAGGCTGCGACAAGTCCAATCGCGAGACCAATCAAGACGAGTTTTAGGCCATGTCCGACCGCCAACTTCAGCACGTCGCTCGCTTGCGCGCCGAGCGCCATGCGGATACCGATCTCATGCGTGCGCTGTGCAACTGAGTAGCTCATCACGCCGTAGATACCCACCGCCGCTAGGACCAGCGCCACGGCGGCAAAGATGCCGAGCAACAGCATACTGAAACGCTGTCGCGCGAGTGATTCGGAGAGCACGTCTTCCATCGTCCTGATGTTGGAGACTGGCTGGTCTTTATCAATCTCCCACACAGTCCTGCGCACCGTAGCCGCCAGGCTACGCGGCTCGACATCCGTCCTGACGACGAGGTGGTTCGGCTGGAAAAATATAGGCTGCGCGTAGGGCACATACATCTGGGGTTTCGGATCGGCGTCAAGCCTGACCTGCCGAACGTCTTTCGCCACTCCGACAATCTCCATCCAAGGGCTAGGGGAATTGGCTCCGCCCGTTTTAATGCGCTTGCCAAGCGGGTCTTCACCTGACCAGAAGCGACGCGCCATTTCCTGGCTCACGACCACCACCCGTGGAGAGTCAACTCTGTCTTGCTCGCCGAACTGTCGTCCTTGCAACAACTGAATGCCCATCGTATTGAAGTAGTGAGAGCTCACGACTCTCGTCACCACGACGGGATTTTTGCCGGGTCCGGGATCGGGACGTCCCTCGATGCTGATTCCCTGAGAATCACCCTGGAGGACTAAAGGAATCCAGTTGGTGATGGCTGCCAATTGAACGCCCGGCAGAGTTTCAATACGCCGCACCAGTTCAGTGTAGAAGGCTGTGCGCCGCGTCTGGTCAGGATACTTCAGCTCCGGGAGCACGATCCTCATCGTCAGCAGTTTTTCCGCGCGGAATCCCGGATCAACATTGAGCAGGCGCAGGAAGCTGTTAATCAATAACCCGGCCCCGATCAGAAGGACGAGCGAGACTGCGACCTCGGTGATCCAGCAAACCGCGAATGCGATGGCCACGACTTCCTGTCGCAGAATCCCTGCCGCCTTCTTTCAGTGTTTCATTAAGATTGAAGTTTGATGCCTGCATAGCTGGGGCTAAACCGAAGAACAATCCGGTGAGCAATGAGACCACAATGGTGAAACCCAGCACTCTGCCATCAAGCGCGACGGCCTGGGCTTGAGAGATGTTCTTCGGGATGAAAGCCTTTAGAAGATTTACTCCCCACAGGGACAGCAACAATCCGATCCCACCGCCGAGGGCGGCCAGTAAAAGGCTTTCCGTCAGAAATTGTCGGATCAAACGCGAGCGGCTCGCGCCGAGTGCGACGCGGACGGCGATCTCTTTTTGTCGCACCGCGGCTCGCGCGAGCAGCAGGTTGGCGACATTCGCGCAGGCGACTAAGAGGACGAACCCGACCGCGCCCAACAATACAAGCAGAGCCGGTTTGATGTCGCCTACAACATGTTCGTGCAGCGGAGTGACGGTGGCACCCAGCTCAGTACTCGAGTCTGGATACTGCTGCTGAAGGCGAGCGGCGATAATGTTCATATCCGCCTGCGCCTGTTGGAGGGTAACGCCGGGCTTCGTGCGCGCGATGACTTCCAGGTAATGTCTTCCGCGATTGGCGGCTTCTTGGGAACTGAAGGCGATAGGAACCCACAGTTCATCACCATGGCTCGGAAACTGGAAGCGTGGCGGCATCACGCCGACGACCGTGAAGCTTTCGCCGTTCATGGTGAGCGATTGCCCGATAATTTTCGTATCGGAGCCGAATCGTCGTTGCCACAAACCGTAGCTCATGACAACGACGCGATTGCCGCCCGGTTGATCTTCTTCAGGTGTGAACGCGCGACCCCGGAACGGCTCGACCCCCAGCAGGGGAAAGAGGTTAGCCGAGACGCGCCGTCCGTCAATCCTCTCCGGCTCATCCGCGCCCGTCAGGTTAAAGCTCTCATCGGCGATTGCCGCCATACCTTCAAAGACTTGGTTCTGATCTCGCCAGTCAACGTAGTTAGCCGCCGCGGGCGTATCGCGTGGAAACCCTCCTTTGGTGTCGTCCTCCCAAACCATCATGAGCCGGTCGGGGTCCTTGTAGGGAAGGGGGCGCAGCAGAACCGTATTGACCACACTGAAGATCGCGCTGTTCGCGCCAATCCCTAAAGCCAAAGCGATCACGGCGACAATGGTGAAATCAGGGTTTTTCGCGAGCATCCGCAGGCCGTAACGTAAGTCTTGCCAGAAATCTCCTAACACACTCATGCTCCTTCGTGCCCCCGGTGCCACAAGCTCTTGCCGGGCGTGGCACTCGACCCGTCGCAGTTCCTGAGCCAGCAAATCGCTCTCAGTTAATTCGAGCAGCGCCGCTCGACGGGCTTCGTCTTTGGTCGCGCCACCCCGTAGCGACTCTTCGTAGAGATCATCAAGGTGCTGGGCCAACTCCTCGATGATCTCGGCCTCGCGAGTTGGCTGAAGCCTCAACCGCGACAATCGCCTTCTGATCTCTTCCTTCCAATCAGGCATGTTCGATTCCCGTGATGCGGCTGACCGCCTCGACAAACTCTCGCCAGCTACTGCGTTGCGCCACTAAGATCTTTTTGCCTTCGGGGGTCAAGCGGTAATAACGCCGCCGTCGTTGGCCGGCCTTCTCTACCCAGCGGCCCTGAATCCAGCCGCGCTTCTCCAGGCGGTAGAGGAGTGGGTAGAGCGAAGCGACATTGAAACGCAGCGCGCCGCGCGAACGCTGCTCGATCAAACTGCCGATGTCATAGCCGTGCCTGGGTTGATCTTCAACGAGCGAAAGAATCAGCAATTCGGCACTGCCTTTCTTCAGTTCACGATCGAGAATATGTGAGCCTATATATGGCATAGGTACATATTATTAAGAAACATATAACTCGTCAATGTCAGGTTTAGTTTGATGATTTCCCGTGGCGGTCGCGTCGCCCGATCCTGCCACGCCGCGACGATTCCCGCCGCCGCTTGGCCTTATCGCTCAAATGGCAATCCCCCATCATCATCAAACAAGCCTTGACATTCTAGGCATGTCTGCTTATTATGCCCTGACATTCTAGGCATGTCTCCGATCGCGCCAGGAGGTGAGATCAATGACCACACAGAAAGCGGACCTGCTGCAGGGTACGCTTGATATGCTCATCCTCAAGGCCCTCTCGTTGGGGGCGCTGCACGGCTACGGCATTATTCAGCGCATCCGCCAGATGTCGGGAGAGATGCTTGACGTTGAGCAGGGCTCGCTCTATCCGGCGCTTTATCGCATCGAGCAGCGGGGCTGGGTTTCCTCGAAGTGGGAAGTGAACGAGACCAATCGCCGCGCCAAATTCTACGCACTCACCAGGGCGGGCCGCCGCCAACTCGAGGCCGAGGAGTTGAGCTGGGATCGCCTGGTTCTCGCCGTCGCAAAAATGCGGCAGGCCATGTAGGGGCGAACGCCGATGAAGTGGTTCAGAGTTGTTTTAGCACGCCTACGCGCTCTGCTGGGGCGTGAGGCTGTCATCCGCGACATCGACGAAGAGTTGCGCCTCCACATCGAGATGGAGACGGCT
>JBBJMB010000040.1:0-17594 GCA_037719755.1 Pyrinomonadaceae bacterium | reverse complement strand
TGTCACTTGTCACTTGTCACTTGTCACTCCTAGAATCACTTGTCACTCCTAGAATCACTTGTCACTCCTAGAATCACTTGTCACTTGTCACTCGTCACTTCTTCTATCATCCGATCATGCGGGCCATTTTCGTTTTGCGCGCGAGGATCGCTTCGGCGATGAAAAGCATCAAGGCGGCCGCGAGTAGCGGCCACCACACTTTTTGTTTGGCTTCCACTTCCGCATCGCTCAATTGCGGTTTCTCTGCGCCCGGCGCAAGCTCTCGTCCGCCGACGCCGCTTGCCCGGAACGAGTTGGTGAATTCATCCAAGTCTAATTTGGAGAAATCGGATTCCAAGCGGTCAATGTTGGCAGCGGCGTAGTGCGGCGCGGGCGTGTAGCGCAGGCGATAAAATCCGGGCTCGCGCGCGCTCACCAACAAATCGCCTTTGGCTGTTAGCGCGCGCTCCGTGAGTCTTTCACCGCCGGGCGCGTCAACGGCGGGCAATTCCGATTTTCCCCCGACGATGGAAGGTTGAGCGGTGAAGGTTTCGCCCAAAAGATGCCAAGACTTTTCCTGCCGCTCGCTTAAGTGTCTGGCCATTTGCTGCACCAGCGGAAGGTAAAGGCGCGTGAGCGGCAAATCCGACCAACTCGCGTCGAAGGTCGAAGTGTAAAGCAGAAACTTGCCCGCGGAATTAACAGTGCCTTCGATGATGGCCGGGCTTCCGTCAGCGTAGCGCGCGATGACTTCGCTGTTTGGTCGCGGCTCCGTGCGGTGATAGCCGAAAACCTTGAGCGGCGCGAGTTGTCCCCCATCTCTGAAAATTTGAAAAATCGGATGGTTGAGCTGCACATCGCCGAGGGCGATCGCATCTTGGCGACTGCGCTTGGCCGCACCCACGAGCTTTGCCGGCGCAATGTCGGCGAAAGCATTATTAAAATCCTCAGCCTCGGTGTGCGGCCCGACGCCCACCATCAATTTGCCGCCGCTCATTAAATAACCCCTGAGAGCCGCAATTAACCGCCCGTTGAGTGTGCCGACGTCATTGAGAATGATTAAGCCGTAATTGCCCACACGCTCAGGGTCAACGCTGCCGGCGCTTTTCACGGAGATCGCGAAGGGCAAGCCCTCGCCGGTGGTCAACGCCTGGCTCAAAAAAAGACTTTCGCTTGTTCCCCGCACAGCCGTTTCCATCACCAGCGCCCCCACGGGCTCTTCGCGCCTCACGGTAAAGTAAAAAGAATCGTCGGGCGTAAAATCGTCAGCGCTGACGCTGATCGCACAACGATTAGCGCCAGCGGCTAAATTGAATCCGGTGAATTCAAGCACCGCTTGGTCGCGCGCGCCCAGATTAATTTCGCGCCGGTCGACGGTTTGATCGTTAATCTGGAAAGTTACCTCAACGCGGTCGCGCGCTGTTTCGCTGAAATTATTAATTGTGCGGTGAGCACCTCCGGGTACTTTGCGCCGTAAGCGACGCCGCGCGCATTGACATTGGTGACTGCAAGATTCGATGCCGCATTCGGCGCCGCGTCCAAAACCGCGAGGCCTCAGATCTTCAGGCAACCGAAATGAACTGTTTTTGTCTTGCCAGTTGGTCGCTTGCAAATCAGAAATGAGAAAGATCCTTTGAAAGCCGCCTTCGCCTTGCGCTTTTAACAAAGCCTCCGCGCCCTTCACAGCCTGCACGTAATCCGTCGCTCCGTCGCTCGTTTTGAGCGCCGCGAGAGCGGACTTGATCGCTCCGCGATCAGCGCCGAAACGATTCACGATTTCATAACTCTGGCCGAAGCCGATTAAAGCCAATTGCTCATCCGCCCTGGCCGAATCAATAATCGCCAGCGCTTGCTTTTTCGCCGCTTCGAAACGATCGCCGTATCTCATGCTCAGTGAAGTATCGAGCAAAATCACGCTTGCGCGTCGCTGCCCGGAGGCGTCCGCCGCGTTGCTGCCGCTAAAGAATGGTCTGGTAAAAGCTAAAACGATGAGCAGCAGTCCCAGGGATCGTAGCAACAGGAGCAAAAGATTATGAAGCTTCTGGCGCCTGACTGAGCGTTGCGGCACTTGCCGCACGAACATCAGGGCGGGAAATTCCACGCGGCGCGCGCGCGTGCGTCGCACCAAATGCACCAAAAACGGAGCCGCGAGGGCCGCCGCGCCGAGCAGAAAAAGTGGAGTGAGAAAAGACATGATCGGCTAAATGAATTTGTCGCTTAAGTTTTGTCGCTCAGTACCGCGACCGCCTCGCCAGGAAAGTGAATAGCGCGTAATCCAGCGCGCGGTCGGTTCTAATCAACTCATAATCGACGCGGTTAGCCGACGCCATTTCGCGCAAACTTGTGAGGTGATCGCGCATGCGAGTGCGATATCCGTCCGCAATCACATCGGGAAGAACAGGCATTTGTTCTTCGGTTTCGACATCTTCCAATAAAAGAATCGCATCTTTGAAGTCGAAGTCGATTTCGTTTTTGTCCAACACGTGAAAAGCGATCACATCATGGCCCTTAAAGCGCAAGTGTTGAAAGGCCGGCCCGAGCGCCTCCGGGTCTTCATAAAAGTCGCTGACGACGACAACGACGCTGCGGCGCGTGAAGCGATCAGCGGCTTCGTGCAGCATTTTAGCCAATTGCGTTTCGCCGCCCGCTTCGATTTGAGACAAATGGCCGAGGATGGTGCGCAAATGGCCGGTTTTGCTATGCGCCGGAACATGAGTTCGCACTTCGCTGTCAAAGGTCAAGAGGCCCACGGAATCTTGTTGCCGAGCGACCAGGTGCGCAATGGCGGCGGCGAGAAACTGCGCGTACTGCAATTTAGTCACCGCTCCCGATCCGTAGCGCATAGAGGCGCTGGTGTCCACCGCAATCTGGCATTGCGTGTTCGTATCAGCGCGGTACTTCTTGATAAAATAGCGGTCTGTGCGACCGTACAGCCTCCAGTCAGGTAACGTAAATCGTCGCCCGGCTGATACCGCCGGTACTCCGCAAATTCCGTCGAAAACCCGTGTACGGCGAACGATGCAGCCCCGCCACGAAGCCTCCACCACGGTTCTCGCGAGCAATTCCAGAGAGCCGATTCGTGAAAGCACGTCCGGGTCAAGAAAGCGCGCTTTGGCGGATGAGCCAACAGGCGCCGCCGTATCGCCCGCGCCTTCCTTTTTCCGATTTTCTTTTTCAGCCACATCGTAGGAATTCAAGTTGTGAACCGGCTTCCTCTCTGTGCTGCTCTGTGCTCCTTCTCTGTGCATCTCTGTGTTTAAGTGAGACTTACTTAAACACAGAGATGCACAGAGAAGGAGCACAGAGCAGCACAGAGAGGAAGAGAGTTCCACTCATAATTACGGTTAACTCAAACCTGATTTAGGTTCCTGCACAACTTCGATTAACTTCTTAATGGTTTGATCCGAATCGATCTTTTCGGCTTCGGCCTGAAAGTTGAGCAGAATGCGGTGGCGCAGCACCGCCGGAGCGACGGCTCGGATATCTTCGCATGAAACGTTGTAGCGCCCCTGCAGAATGGCGCGCGCTTTGCCGCCGAGAATTAAGAATTGCGAGGCGCGCAAAGACCCGCCCCAAGTGACCCACCGGTTGATGAAATCAGGCGCGCTTCCCTCGCCCGGCCGGCTGGCGCGCACCAAACGCACGGCATAACGCGTGACCGTGTCCGACGACGGCACTTTGCGCACCAAGTCCTGGAACGCCAGAATTTCGGCGGCCGTCATCACTTGCTTGAATTCATATCTTTGCGTCGTCGTGGCTTTCACCACAGCCACCTCGTCTTCTTCAGGCAGATAGCCGATCTTGATATTGAACATGAAGCGGTCGAGCTGCGCTTCGGGAAGCGGATAAGTGCCTTCCATTTCAATCGGATTCTGCGTAGCCAAAACATGAAACGGGCGCGGCAGATCGTAGCTTGTGCCCTGCACGGTAACGCGGCCCTCTTGCATCGCTTCCAGTAGCGCGGCCTGCGTTTTCGGCGGCGTGCGGTTGATTTCGTCTGCAAGAATGATGTTGGCGAAGACGGGTCCGCGAATAAATTCCATCTGCCGGCGACCGGTCGCACGATCCTCTTCGATGATCTCGGTGCCGGTAATATCGGCGGGCATCAAGTCGGGCGTAAACTGAATGCGCTTAAAGGAAAGATCAAGCACGCTGGAAATGGTGCGCACCAGCAGCGTTTTGGCGAGACCGGGCACGCCGCTGATGATCGAGTGTCCGCCCACAAAAAGCGAAATCAACACCTGCTCAACCACATCGTCTTGCCCGATAATCGCTTTACGCACTTCATGCAAAAGCGCGCCCCTCACGGCGACAAGTCTTTCCAGCAACTCTTCGTCGCGCATTACTTCTATTTCAACAGCCATTAAATCTCCTTCGACCCGGAACTTAAAACCAATCGCGTTTCGCGCTAGAAGCTTCGCTAACGTCACTCCTGATTGCTGATCTTGAGCAGCAGTTGTTGCGCTTTACCGTAACTCGGAGCGTCCTCAAGGCGATTAACACCGCGCGCTTCGCCTCACTCTTTTTTCCGGCGGCGTGCAGCGCGCGGGCCAGATTATAGTTGGCTTCCGCCGCGTTCGGAGGCTGCAGGGCAAGAGCCACGCGAAATTCGCGCAACGATTGATCGTAATCGCCGCCGCTTAAATGCAAATCGCCGGCGCGCGCGTGCAGCGCATAATCAAAAGGATTGACAAAGAACGCCAATTGCAGCGCTTCAAGCGTCTTGCCGGCGTCACCCGTCTTTTCCCAATGTTCGGCGAGCAGCTTCAAAGCTTCTAAATTATTTTCATCAAGCTTAACCAGAGATTCAAGCGTCCGGCGAGCGGCAGCCAGGTCGCCGATTTTTTCGTAAAGCTGCGCCAGTTTTTCGTAAGCGTTCCCCTTGCCGGTCTGAAACGGAAACAGCTCAAGAGCGCGTTCCAGGTGTGCGGCCGCTTGCTTGTGGTCTCCTTGCGCGGCGTAAAGAGAATGGGCACGAAGATGCAGGACAAAGCTTTCGCGTTCTTTGAGTTGCTGTAGGACTTGCTCTTTGCCGAGCTTTTCGACGCCGGCCGCATCGGCCGCAGCTCTCAGTGCGATCAAGTGTGGCTCGGCTTTGCCGCGCACATACTCAAGAAATTGCCGGTCAAACTCGTCTTCCGAAAGTTTTAAAACTTGTCGCAGCGCATCGGCCGTAGTCGCTTTATTGCGATAGCGAGCGAGCATTTGCAGGATCGCATCGAAGCCGTAGCGTTCGACAATGAATTCGCACACCTGTGAAGCCTGGAAATAAGCGAGCGGCACGTCCTGCGGAGTTTTCGGCTGCTGAAAGCCGGCGTCTAAATCGGCGATCTTAAACCAGCGCTTGTCGTCCAGCGCTTTGAGCGTCATCGCGCTCCATTCATCACCCCAGCCGGGCGGCCGCGCCGCTCTTCGTAAACCGAAAGCCCTTCCGAGAACCAGCGCGGAATGCGGTACTCGGTCATCTGCAAAGTGATGACATGCACATATTCGTGCCACAGCGTGCTGCCCCAGTTAAACTCGCCCACGCTGCGCGCCGAAGGCGAATCGAGCGCGATCACCTGCCCGAAGCACACACCGAGGGCGCCCAATCCGGGAAGTCCGAGCGCGCGCACCGCAAAATCCTCGTGGTTCGGAAAAAGCTCCACATGCAGCGGCCCCTGCGGTGTGAATTGATATTTCGCGTTTAATTTCGCGGCCGCTTCTTGCAACAAATTCGCCGCGTAAACTTGCAAAGCGTCGTGCTCGCTCGCCGCCACCTTGAAGACAAAGTCGCCCGCTTGGGTTTCCTTGTAATCTTTAATGGCGTCGAGCATATCGAGCGTGTTTTTCGCCCACAAGTTAAAGGGGTCGCCTGCAAACGCGACTTCAATCGCCGCGCGGCCCTCGGCCATGCGGCCGGTGCGCATCAGCGCCATACCCAGATTAAGGTGAGCGCGCCACAGCCTGGGCGAAAGCGCCACGGCCTGCTGCGCGAACCGCACGGATTGGTGGTAGCGGCGGGTGATGGTCGCGAAGTAAGCCAGCGTGTCGTAGAGCTTGCCGTAACGATGATTGATGGCGAGCGCGGATTTAAGGGTCGCCTCGAAATCTCGATCCTGCAGGTAGAGTAGCGCTGCGCGGAGCGCGAGCGCGTCCAAAGAATTGGGATTAACTTTTTGGGCTTCGTCAAGCGCCAGGGCCGCCGCATCGTAGCGGCCGGCCTCCATCAGCGAGCCGGCACGCAGCACATACGCTTCAACCACGCGAGGATTTATCTCCAGCGCGCGGCTGAGGGCAGCCTGCATCTCCGCGCCGCCTTCGAGTTTTTTGTTGGCCGCTGTGCCCACATACGCGCGAACGCTGCGAGCATTAATTTTTAAGGCATCCTGAAAGAAGTCGGCGGCCTCGGCGTAATTATATTTTTCCGTAAACAATTCGCCGCCGCCCACATGGGCATCAAGATGCGAAGGATCCGCCGCAATCGCCTTAAGGTACAGCTCGCTCGCTTCCTTGTATCGCTCAAGATACGTTTGGGCTTTCGCGATGAGCGTTAATGAACGCGCGTCCTGCGAATTCTTTTCTTCAACAAAATTAACAATCCCCATAAACGTTTGTTTCGCCGCCTCCTCTTGTCCGATCAGAAACAGCGTTTCAGCGCGGCGAAATTCGCTTTCAAAGGCGCCGATTGAGTCTGCTGCGCCGGACAAGCCTTTGGCGGCACGCTCAAACTCTGCGACGGCCTGAGCGTAGCGGCCGGTCATCGCGTAGATCTCACCCAGCGCATGCCTGACGCGGTAAGCGTCCGGTTTTTTCAGCAGAAATTTGACGGCCGACGCTTCCGCTTCTTGATCGCGTCCGGTTTCGTAGTGGGCGCGCATCATGCCGGCTTGAGCGTGTTCGTCGGAAGCGTTCGCGGTTAACCTTGCGCGAAACCCTGCAATCGCGGCTTCGTAGTTGCCCCGCTTCAACTCAACTTCCGCATCCGCCCCGCCGCTTGTTGGCGACTGCGCTTTAATCGGTGATGCGAGAGCGACCAACAAAAGCAAAAGTAGCAACGCTTTTAAATGATGCGGGCGTTTGTAAATTCTCTTCGAGTCGATCATAAATCTTTTCACACGCTGATTGTTACGGCGCTTTAATTACCGATCTTATTTTTGGATTTTAATTCTCTGGTGAGCTTTGCCAGATCAACAAACAAAACTTCGAGCTGGGCGTAATATTCATCTGCGGCGAGTTGCGCTTTGCGCGCCTTTAAACTTTGAATCAAACTTTCCACTCGCTTTTGCTCGGCAGTCAGCCTGAGCGACTCGTGGTCGCTCGCGATTTGCGGCTGCGCAGCCGAGTCGAAGTAAGTCTCGCGCGCGAGCGCTCCGTCGCCCGCCTCAGCCGTTTGATGTCCGACTCCGTCGCCGTTATCATCGAGCAGCGCATGCTCCGTCGCTAATTGATTGGCGCTTTTATACGTTTCAGCCGTGAGCTTGGTCGCATAATTGAACGCTTCGAGCACAGAGATTCGATTGTTCTTGTCGGCGTCCGCCGCCGAACTGCCGAGCGCAGCGATAAAGTGCTCGGAGAACCTGGTGGCATTCTGTTCTTGCCCGCTACGCTTGGCCGTGATGAGCACTCGCTCGGGTGCTGCGAGCGGCTTGATAAACTCTCCGCTCGCGCTGGCCATATTCACCACGACAACGGATTTCGCCGGCAGAGCGTCAAGCAGTTCTTTGTATTGATTAACTGTCAAATCAGGGCCGACCAAATTGAACTTGGCTTGTTGCCCGTCGTAAGTTCCGTGCCCGATGAAAAAGACAAACACTTTTCCATCGGCCTTGACCGCTTTTTGCAGCGCTCCCAATACTTGTTTGACCTCGGCGGCTGTGGCTTGACCGGCTCCGCTCGCAGGCTTTTCGGCGAGCAGCCAAACTTGTTCGGAGGCAAAGCCCAATTTCTCAATTAACGCCAGCTTCAGTTTTTCAGACCAATTCGCAAATTGCTTCGCGAAAATCGCTTCGCCGCTCGCTCCGCTAATAATCACAGCGAATTTTGATTGATCGGCGGGCCCAGACTTTTCATCCGCGCCGCCCACATATGCGCGAAGCGTGCGGGCGTTTCCTTGTTGTTGCGCGCAAATCGACCAACTCAAGAAAAGCGCGCACGCAATGGCTCCGGGTAGTGTTCTATTAAGGTGCCTCATAAGCAACTGGTAACCGTGAACCGCCAAAAGATAAAGCAAGGTTCAACGTAATCATTCGGCCCACCAGACAGAGCCTGCTCCGAGCAGGCGGACAGCATGTAGCCACAGGCGTGAGCCTGTGGTGACGCGCCCTGCCTCTCATGTCGAGCCTGCTCCGAGCAGGCGGCAGAAGCGTTGATGCGGCCCTCTGAGCTTCCACCCACTCTGTCGCCCGCTCACGCGGGCTCGGCCGCAGTATCGCTTACAACCACAGGCTCAACGCCTGTGGCTACCATTCTGTCGCCTGCTCGGAGCAGGCTGCAAACACGTTATGCCCTGCGTGGTTTTTCGACCCACGATTCTCCACTTTTACGCCAGCCCCGACCGCTTTCTTAAAAACCATTCCGCGCTGATGAGACCGATGAGGACGAGAAAATTAAAAGGCATGTCCCATAATTCTTTCACAACCCGCTCCGAATTGGGACTCTCGCGATAAATTAAGTCGTCCGCTAAGGCGCCGGATTCGTCGAGCGTGTAGTACTTGCCGCCGGTCTCTTCGGCGATGCGTTTGAGCAGAGTTACGTTTTGTTTGGCGTCAAAAAACTCGCGGGTCGGCTCGGAAATCAAAAAATCAGATTGCGCCGCACCGACGCGCGCATCCGGTCGCTCGCTGACCAGCTCAAGATGATGCTGGCCCACTTCGCCGGGAGCAAACCTCTTCGTAGATGTCTAAACCATCTCTGGAAGTAAAGGCGAGCGACACATCCTGGGTCGCGCCGGAGGGAGCGCTCACGCGGGCCTTAACATGAGCATCTTTTAACGGTTCAAACTTGCTATTTCTCACATCGGCCACAAGCCGCACGGTGTCGCCCAGCGATGAGACAACTTGCGCGGCCTCGATTTCGATTTGCTTCGGAGCGGGGCTTGCCAGGTAGCGTAGCATTTGCCGCCAAAATGTTTCGTGCAGATTCCTTTTGGAATCCATTCTCATTTGCCAGCGCCACGTATCCGAGGCGGTAAAGGCGAGGCTTTGTCCGCGACCGTAACGCTCTTCGACCAGTAGCGGAATGGCCGCCCCGCTGGCCTTGCCATCAATTGTGCGGCGCGCTTCAAGCAGCACGGTGGCGCCGGGCTTAACCGCTTGCAAGACCTGCGGAATTGTGAGCGGCGACAGTTCATCCCAATTCTTTTGGTTCGCCGCATCATCTTCCTGAAAACGCAAAATCGGATGGCTGCGTCCGCGCGCCGTGAGCTGCGCTTTATAAATTGGCGCTTCAGCGTCCGCGGATTTTCCGCTGCCGCCAGTAAGCGATAAAGGAAGCAGATCGGCCACGGGAGTGCTGGCGAAGCGGCCCTCCTCGAAGGCACGGCGCCCGCCGAGGGCGAGCAATCCGCCGCCGCGCCGCGCCACAAACGCTTCGATGTTTTTCAATTGTTCGGTGGTAAAAAAGCTCGCTTCGACGCTTCCCAGAATAAGTCCTTGATAAGAAAAGAGCTCATCCTGTGTGACCGGAAATCCGCTCGCCAGATCTCCTTCGCTTTCAACGCCTTGTCGATAAAATTTATTTTCGCCGGAACGCAGGAAAGAAACCAGAATTACGTTTTTCTCGTTTCGGGTGAGCGCCGTGCGCAACTTGCCGTACTCCCAGCGGGGCTCACCTTCAATGTAAAGCACCTTGATGGGCCCTTCGCCCACTTCCAGCAGCGCCTCTTGCGTGTTGTTGACGAGCGTCAATTCGTCTTCCAGCGGAGTAAGCGAAAACGTGTAGCGTCGCAAACCAGCGCCCGCGGGAGAGAAATCGAGGTTGATCGTTTGCACCTCCGTATCGCCCCTGAGCGTCAGTTCCCTGGTTTTGATGGTGCGGCCATCTTCGCGAACTGAAAGCAGCAAACTGCCCGTTTGATACCCGCTTGTGCGCACCAGCGCTTCGGCGTGAATGGCGGAGCCGATTAACGCGCGGCGCGGCATATTAACGCGCATTAATTCGGCATCTTTGGGCAAGCTGGTGCGGCCGACGCCAACCGTAAAGACGGGCACATTTTTGGCGCGCAGTTGTCGGAGCTGCTCCTCCAAGTCGGGTTTTCCGTTGTGCGCTCCGTCCGTGACGAGGACGACGGCGGAAAGGGGGCGGTTAACGGAACGCCTCATCAAATTACGGAGCGCCCCGGCCACGTCCGTCGTCGTGCCATCTCCCGCCAGACTCTCGACGCCGGAAAGCTCAATCGCATTACGTGAGAATCCCAAAAGATCAGTTTTGAATTTGCGATTAAGAATTTGCCACGGCGAATTCTCGCCCGTGAAAAGCTTGGCTTTCACCGCGTCGAGACGAGTGCGCGCGTCACTCTCATCCGCCAGTTGCATGCTTTGCGAATCGTCAACCAAGACCGCCACATCACTGCTGCGGGGCACAACCGACGAAACGATTAACACGGGTCGGAGCAGAAGAAAGAGCAGGAACGCAAAAAATGTGAGGCGGAGCGCGACAAGTGTGGCCAGCGTTTTTGATGACAGCTTGAACCGCGGTTGCAGGTAAAGGTAGTAAATGAGAAGCAGAGCGAGCGCGACCGCAAGCGCCAACAAGACGTAGGACAAACGGGTGTCAAAAGCGAACTGGCCCTTGGTGAAGACGGCCCGCTCATGCTTAAAAAGAAAGCGCATGAGGTCATTCATACTTTACTTGTCCCCTTATTTACTCAGGCTAATCGCTCATGTATGAATGGCCTTTATGCGTGCATAAAATAATCAATCATCATTATCTTCGCTTTCGTATGTCTCATCCTTTCACTATTCCCTTTCATAACGCTTCCGTCAACCACGATCGCTCGACTTATGTGGAACGAGGATTTTAACATCACCCCGCAAAGGCGCAACCGCGGCCCGACATAACAATTTTGCAAACTCTTGACAAACATTATTTGAACCAAAATCAACCGCTTAACAGACCTCGAGTTGAGGTTGAACCAAGATAATTACCGAAACGATGAATTATGATACCGCAGTAAGATGTCTGAAATGCGTCAGAGGTTGACGCTGAGGGCGGGACACACAGAGAAGACGCTAAAAGTAAGATGATAAGTTAGCGTGAATGCGATGTCAGCGGATGGTTTTCAAGCACCTGTCCGACCATCTTCTCGATTGTCGCTAACTGTGTGAGAAATCAAGCTTCGTGGTTTGGCATGCACGCGACAATCGAACAGATTGTCGGACACTGTGGCACCATTGATGTGGATTGAGCCGTCGTTTCGCGCGCTTAAACAGACTGACCATCGGAGGTCGGGCCGCCCTATTTGCTTTTCTTCTGCTTTCCAGCCACGACCCAAAAGTAAACGTAATGCTTGACTTTATCGATGTCCAGTTCCACCACCCGATTGGGCTCCCAAGTGCCAATGGGGTAATTGTGGGACACAACTCGCGTGCCCGGTTTGAGTTCGCTTTGAAACTTGCCGAGCAGCTTGGCGTTGACATCCGGCAGCAAGTAAAGCGTCACCACTGAGGCATCGCGCAGATCGACTTCAAAAAGGTCTTGCTCGACAAATTTTACGTGCTCTACGACTCCCGCTCGGCGCGCATTTTCATTGCTTTCCCTGATGCGTTGCGGGTTGAGGTCAAACCCGACGCCCTGCACGCCGAATTTTTGCGCGGCGGTGATGACGATGCGGCCATCGCCGCTTCCCAGATCGTACAGCGTGTCGGTGGGCTTCAGCTCGGCCAACTCCAGCATTTTCGCCACCACCCCGGGCGGCGTCGGCACGTAAGGCACATCCAGCGCTTTGCTGATGATCTCGACCGTCGGCGCGCCCCGCGTGGGCGTTGGCGGAGTTGACGGCGCAACTTGCTTGACTGACCTCGAAGAATCGGCGCACGACGAGTTGCTCACGACGATCACCGCACACAGCAACCAAATTGCCAATGGAAAACGTTTGAGAATTGTCATCTGCAAATGTCTTTCCGGTAATGAACCAACCGGGTGAGAGACCCGAGCATCGGAAGTCAGAAGTCAGAACGATGAACGATGAAGGAAAGACGGAGGTAAGCAAGTCTTGGCTTTGCCTTCCGCGTTCATCGTTCTGACTTCTGACTTCCGATGCTCGGGCTTCTGACCGGTCTCCCCGGCTTGAACCACTATCCTTTAGCGAGGCCATCTGATGACATGCTGCGACCAGTATTGGCGCAGTTTATCGCGGTTCTTGTGGCGGTAATCCGCGTAATCGCGGACGATGTCTTGATTCATGCGCGCAAACAAAACATAAGCCTCAAGCAAGTCGCTTTCGTGAAGCTTCACCAATAAAGTCACAGACGGATCAAGCGCTGCAACTTTTCCGTCTTTTAACTGGCGAGCGGCCGCATCGGCCACCCCTCGCAGCGCCGCCGCTTCTTCTTTCAGGCTGTGACGATACTTCTTTTCCAGCGGGTACTCTTTGGCGAAGCTACCTTTCGCCCACGTCGCGCGCGTTTGGTCATAAAGAGACCAGAAGGAAGGGGCGCCTCCGCTCTCCGGTGTCGTCTTGTCTTTGTCGGGTAAAACCGGAGTTGTTTCATTCGGTGTTTTGGCGCGCAGAGAGGAGGCGGGCTGCTGTATCTGCGGGTGAGCTAATCCTACCCCGTTGCGCTCGGCCCACTGCGTGAGCCCGACGTACGAATTTTTGTTGAACGGCTCGGCGATGATGGCTTCGATGAACTTCAAACTCGCGTCGTTCATTTTCCTTGGGCCATCAAAGCGTCGCCCCAGTAGCGGTATGCTGTTTCACGATCTTGGTTAATCGCGATCGCCTGCGCGAACCACTCGCCGGCTTTACCCAGCAGTTCGTTTTTTAACGGCAAGTCTTTTTCCGCATATCCTTTTTGAAATACATATCGCCGGCAAAAAGCGCGGCTTCGTAAAGCTTCGGATCTAATTCGAGCGCGCGTTGGTAAAGAATCAGAGCCCGGTCCATATCGCCGCGCACAAACGCTTCTTCGCCTTCGTGCATCGCCTTTTCCGCCGCTTTAATTTGCGAAAAGGGAACGTCCGCGGACTCAGGCGACAAGAGCGTTTCGAGCACCATGTTGGTCAAATTACTGTTGTCTCCGAATTCTCTCGATTGCAGGAGCAGGGTTTTCGCGCGCTCGCGCATTTTACTGCGCTCCGCCGGATCTTTGAGCGTCGCGGAAGCGGCGTACAAAGAAAATCCGAGCCGCGAGAGGACGGCAATATCGGTGGGGTTTTGCGACGCAGCTTTCTCCAGCAGCGGAATAGCGTCCACAAACTTGGCGGATTCGTAAAGCTCTATGGCGCGGCTTCGCTCCGACGAAGGATTGCTTTGCTGCGCGCGCAAACAAGGCGGAGACACAACAAGCAAGGCGCAAAACATTAATCCGGTGATGAGAAACCTTTGGTGAAACGAGCGATTCATCGTTTTGTTCACAAGATGTTACCCCGACAAGTGTTCAATTTCAGAGATCGGTTGAGTTCACACCTGCGACGCGCCTTAATCTATGCGCTCTCGCTGTCAATAATCACAATTTGCGATGAAAGAGTTTTATGGACCGGGCATTTATGAGCGATTTCGAGCAAGCGGGTTTTCTGCTCTGCGGTCAACGGCCCTTCAAGATTGATGGTGCGCTCGATGCGGTGCACAAAAGCGTTTTTATCTTCCTCGCATTGAGCGCAGTCTTTGGCGTGCACTCTTTCCTGACGCAAGCTGACGCTGACGCGCTCCAGCGGCCAGGCTTTGCGCCGCGCGTACAATGTCACCGTCATGGAGATGCAGCCGCCCAGAGCGGACAAAAGCAAAGTGAACGGATCGGGGCCGGCGCCGTCTCCGCCGGCGCTCGCCGGCTCATCAATGGTAAACGTTTGCTGCGCGTCGCCGTAGCGCACCTCATTTTGTAATTTCGTCAGGAAGTTACCGTCACCTCATTCATCGCCGCCACCTCGGAAACAAAATCCGCTTGCGCCGCCCGCTGGTTCTCCGTCTTCTCACTCCTCTCGGCTTAAAGCGATTGCAGTAGCTCCTCAATTTTCGCGATTTCTTCGTCGTTGAGTCTGAAGGATGCCGCGCCGGCGATGCCGTCGACTTGATCGGAACTGCGCACGCCCACAATGGCGGCGGTGACGGCCGGGTTTTTGAGCGTCCAAGCGATGGCGACTTCGCCGGCCGTGCGCCCGTGCTCTGCGCCGATGCGGCGCAATTCTTCGGCCACCTTTAAGTTGCGCGAAAGCAGCGGCTCTTGGAAATTCGGATTATTGCGTCGCCAATCGTCCGCGGGAAAATTGAGGGCTCTTTCGCGCGTCATCGCACCGCTTAACAAACCCGAATACATCGGCGAGTAACTGATGACGCCAATATTTTCCTGTCCGGTGAAAGGAAGAATTTCTTCTTCTATGTCGCGGCGCAACATCGAATAAGGCGGCTGCAAGGAAGTGATCGGGGCGATCTGGTGCGCTCGCTTCATCTGTTCCACATTAAAGTTTGAGACGCCGATCCACCTGACTTTACCTTCCTCTTTGAGCCTCGCCAAAGTATCCCAGCCTTCTTCGATTTCCTCGTCAGGCTCAGGCCAATGTATTTGATACAAATCGATCACATCGGCACCGAGCCGGCGCAAGCTCGCTTCACATTCGCGCCTCACTGAAGCGGCCCTCAGGCTCGGGCTGATTTCGCGGCGCTCGTTCCAAACTCGCTCGCATTTGGTAAACACATAAGGTTTGTCGGCGGCGCCTTTCAGCGCCGCGGCGACGATTTCCTCAGAATGGCCAAGTCCGTAAACGGCCGCGGTATCAATCCAATTGATCCCGCGGTCTAAGGCTTGCCGAATGGCCGCCACGGAGGCGTCGTCATCTTGCGGCCCCCAGCCGAATTTCCAATTGTCGCCGCCCATCGCCCAGGCGCCGACGCCGATGGGTGTGATCTCAAGGTCGCTGTTGCCGAGTCGTCGTTTTTGCATGCTTATCCAGCCCGCTCCAGGTTGATGGTTTTGGCTTCGGCCCTTAGCTTCGCTTTCGTTTGCGCCGACACATCCAGCCAGTGCGTATCGGTGAGCGCGCCCTCAATGGCGTAAAGCACATTCATCGTCGGCTTAATGCCCTGCTCTTTGAGCAGCTTGTAAGCGCCGACCGGGCCTAACGTTTCCAGATCATCTCTGGTAAAGACGCCCACACGGTTCAGCCATTGTTCGGTCATGCGGGCCATATTTTTCAATTGATTTAATTCCGATTTACGCTCTTCCATGATGCTCCATCTTCTTGTCGCTTAACGCGACACGTTTATTTGAAACGAAATGTTGGTCCTCGTCCGCCCCGGGTCCGCTCATGTCGTAATGTCTATCGCGTCATCTACGACGCATCTGCCGGCGTCGCCGCCCGTGTTCTGTCTCTGTGCTTCAGGCTGCGGCTCCGGAAGATAACGCCAAACCAGAAGCGCCATCAGTATCACGCAGATCGCCGCCACAATGGTATTGCCCCCGTATCCGTAGCGCGTATAAATGATTCCCGAAACCGCGCCGGCGACGGCGAAACCGGTTTGCCCGAGCGCAATCGTCAAACTCATCAAGCTTCCGCGCTCCGTGCCTCTGGTGAGGCCGGAGAGCAAAGCCTGCACCGGGCTCATCCGCGCGGCCACCAAAATCATGATCACGAAAAACAGCGGATAAGCTGCCCACTGTGTTTTGACGAGCGCTGTGGTCGCAAGCATCACCATCGCCAGCGCGAAGCAACAAGCGACGATTAACCGTTTGCGGCCAATTCTATCAGAAAGACCTCCCGCCAAAGGGCCCGTCGCCGCGTTAGCCACGCCGCCAACGAAAAACAAAACCGCGATGTGCGAGGCCGTAAAGCCGCGTTCATTAACGAGCCATGTCGGAAAGTAAATAACGAAAAGCGCCAAACTAGCGAACATCAGAGTGTACACGCCGGCCGCGGCTATTACTTCCGGGCGGCGCAGCAGCACCAGATACTGGCGCAGCGCGTTATTAAGAGTGAGCGCATTTTGCGACCGCTCGATATTAGGCTGCGGAACGAAACGCCAGATCGCCACAAAGGTCAGCGCCATCGTCAACGCAAACATGAGAAAAGGCGTGCGAAAGCCGTATCTCTCGGCCAGCAAAGTTCCGGCCGGCACTCCGAGAATCTGACCGAGGGCCGTGCTGCTCATCACCCAGCCCATGGCCCAACCGCGGCGCTCGTAAGGAAAATAATCACCCACATAAGACACCGCCGCTCCGCTCAAAACGCCGCCCGCCGCTCCGGCCAAAGCCCGCACGCAGAGCAGCGAAGCGTAATCAACCGCCGCCGCATGAAGCGCCAGCGCGCCGGTCATCACGCCCGCGCCGACGAGCAACACGCGCCGCCGGCCGATTTTGTCAGACACCGGGCCGGTCGCCAATCCGAAGACGCCAACCATCAGCGCGTAAACGCTGATGAATGAGCCCAAACCGATGGCCGGCAAGTCGAGCTCCCTGGCGATCTGCGGCAGCATCGGAGACAAAATCATAATCTGGCTGCTGGCTGAAAAGACAAGCAACCACAGAGCAAACAAGATGAGGTATTGATTTGTATCGTTTCTGGAAGTCATGTGGGCGGGCGTAGGATGTCAGAAATCGGACGGCTACTCAAGTCCGCTTCAATGGTGCGCTGACATTTTGTTGATTTTGCAGGGGTAAATCCATTTCACCTCTGCGCTCTTTGCGTCTTCCTCTCTGTGTTTCTCTGCGTTTAAGTAACATCTACTCAAACGCAGAGAAACACAGAGAAAGAACACAGAGCGGCACAGAGAAGAGCGCAAACGGACAAACGTGACCGATTTTCCTTGACTTAGACTGCCGCCGTAGCTTAACCAAACTTTGCCGGAAACACGAGGACGACCGATGCGATAATGGCCGCCGTGATTAAGGCCCGGCGGTTAACTTCTTTTGCTTTGACGCGCAATCCATCAGCTTCACCATTGTTTTCAATGGTCTCCGAGCCGCCGTCCATGTTGCGCAAACCGCGTGCGGCGAGGGCGATGCAAACGCGAGCGCGCGACTGAAGCATCCCCAGACCCGCGATCCAAAACGGAAAGAAGATAATCAGGCGTAAGGGGCGCGGCGCTTCCGTCGCAATCAGCACAAAAGCGAGCCCGACGCCGGCGGCCAGAGAAACGAATCCCATCAATCTTCTCTTACGCGTTTCACCCGGACCGATATTGCAAAGCGCGGCGTCAGTCATGTTCATTCATCCTTAGCGAGCGATTTCAATTACCCGCCAATCGACAATGTGGCGAGCGGCTGTCCTTTGCTAACCCGCTGCCCGACGCGGGCGTTAATGACGCGCACCGTGCCGGCGCTGGTCGCGCGCATCGTCGCGATTGGTGCGCCCGCCCCTGAGTTGCTTGGCGAGGCGTCAGGCTCCGAGCGTTTTGCGGTGCTCATCGCGAGCGCGCTTTGGGCGCCGCTTTGGGCGCCGCTTTGGGCGCCGCTTTGGGCGCCGCTTTGGGCGCCGCTTTG
>JBBJMB010000266.1:0-5210 GCA_037719755.1 Pyrinomonadaceae bacterium | reverse complement strand
GATGTGTTCGTATTTCAGATTTGAAAGCGGCGAATCGTAATCGTCGCCGGCGAGCGCGAGTATTTCACGATGAGCTTTTTCAATCGCCGCCGCCACGGAAGCGACGACGCTGATGGTTTGATTCGAGCCGCCGGCTTGCGGCGATTCGGGCAAATCGGTATCGCCGTATTCAAACGAAACTTTATCAAGCGGCAAGCCTAACCTTTGCGCCGCGTGCTGAATTTGCACCGTCGCCGTGCCCATGCCCATCTCGTGCGCCGACGCCGAAACGACCGCGGTGCCGTCCTGTGAGATTCGCACGCGCGCCGATGCGGGAAAACGATAAGCCGGGTAATAAGCCGTGGCCACGCCTTGCCCGATCTGCCAACTGCCTTCGCGCTGCGTGCGCGGTTCAGCGTTTTTCCAATTGAACTTTTCCGCGCCGCGCCGGTAGGCTTCCGTTAAATTGCGGCTCGAAAACTCTGTGCCTTTGGTCGGGTCTTTGGCGGGTTCGTTGATGCGGCGCAATTCAATCGGGTCAATCTTCATCGCACAGGCGAGTTCGTCAATCGCCGACTCTAACGCGAAACTGCCCGGCGCTTCGCCCGGCGCTCGCATCGCACTGTTTGCCACCATATCGAGGTGGACGACTTTCTGACTGACAAAGATATTTTCCGCCGCGTAGAGATGACGCGCCGGAAACGTGAACTGTTCGGGGAAATCATTGTGTGCGGTTGTCGCCGTCGTGCCGCTGTGGATGAGGGCGACGAATTTTCCGTCCTCGCTGGCGCCGAGCGCCACGCGCTGCTCGCTCACCGTGCGCCCGCCGACCGCGCGGAAAACGCCCGCGCGTGAAAGAGCCAAGACGACCGGACGCTTCGCGACTTTCGCCGCCGCCGCACACAGCGCGGTGTTGTCCCACATCATTCCTTTGCCGCCGAAACCGCCGCCGACGAACGGCGCGACCACACGCACTTTCTCCGGCGCGAGGTCGAACATTTTGGCGAGCGTGTTTCTCACGGCGTAAAGGTTTTGCGTCGATTCGAAAACCATGAGACCTGTGTCATCGTTCCACGCGGCGACAGTCGCGTGCGGTTCAATGGCGTTCTGGTTATAACGCGGCGTGCGATAAATGTGGTCGATCTTAAATGCGGCATCTTTTAATTGTTCTTCCGCGTGGCCGATGTTAACTTCGGGCGGTTCGCCCAACACGTTCGGCGGCGCGAACGCTTCCGGTTTGAGGGCATCAAAGGACACGGCTGCGCGTTGGGTTTCATATGCGACTTTGACGAGCGAAGCGGCGTGTTCCGCTTGATCCTGCGTTTCGCAGACGACGACGGCGATGGGTTGTCCGTCCCGGTAAATTTGTTCATCCCGCAAAATCGGTAAATCGCTCGCCGCCGCGCCCCTGCTTCCGCCGCTCAGATCAGCCACCGCGGGGTCATTCATTTTCGGCGCGTTTTCGTGCGTGATGATCGTTAAAACGCCGTTCGCCTTTTCCGCTTCCGTCACGTCAATCGCCGTGATTTTTCCCTTCGCAATGGTGCTGTAAACAAGCGCGGCGTGAGCCGGGTTTTCAACCTTGAATTCAGCTGTGAAAGCGGCTTCGCCTTTGACTTTCAATGGTCCGTCAACGCGGCTTAACGGCTTGCCGATGTAGCCGTGCTTGTGCATCATCGGGTCGGGGTCTTTGTCAGGCACAAACTGCACCACCGTTTCCATGATTTTCTGCATGATGCTCATCGCGCACCTCCCTGCTGGGTCAATTCACTTAACGCGCCGACGATGGTTCGCTTCGCCAGTTCGATTTTGAAATTGTTATGAGCGTAGCCAATCGCGTTTTGTAATTCCGCTTCCGCCGCACGTCTGAACCTATCTTCGGCGGCCGGCGCGCCGATTAAAACTTGCTCCGCCGCAAAAGCCCGCCACGGTTTGTGCGCGACGCCGCCCAAAGCGATGCGCACGTTTTTAACCGTCCCGTTTTCGACTTCCAACACGGCCGCGACGCTCACCAAAGCGAAAGCGTAACTCGCTCGGTCGCGAACTTTCCGGTACAAAGAATTGACCGCGAAATCTTTCTTCGGAATTTCGATGGCGGTGATCAGTTCATCCGCCTGCAAAGCGGTTTCGATGTGCGGCGTACTTTCCGGCAAACGATGAAAATCATTGAAAGCAATTTCGCGCTGGCCGTTTCTGCCTTCGACCAAAACCTTCGCCTCAAGCGCGGCGAGCGCGACGCACATATCCGACGGGTGCGTGGCAATGCAGGCGTCGGAAGTTCCCAAAATCGCGTGGATGCGGTTAAAACCTGCGACCGCATCACAACCGGCATTTACTTTGCGTTTATTGCAGTTGGCCGCTTCGTCGTAAAAATAATAGCAGCGCGTTCTTTGCAAAAGATTGCCGCCCACGGTCGCCATGTTTCTGATTTGCCCGCTTGCTCCGAAAAGGATCGCCTGCGACAAAACCGGAAATCTTTCGCGCACCGCAAGATGATTCGCCACCGCCGTATTTTTCACCGCCGCGCCGATCTTTATTCCGCCGTCGGCCGTATCCTCGATATGATGTGACAATCTCGTGACATCAACGAGCGCCTCGGGCCGTTCGATATTTTCGCGCATCAAATCAACCAGATTCGTGCCGCCGCCCAGGAATTTCGCGCGTTCGTTTTGTGAAACGACTCCAATCGCGGTTGCCACCGATTCCGCTCGCGAGTAATCAAAATTTTTCATCGTTTCACCTCCGCCGCAAACGCCGCGCGCACGGCTTGCGTGATGCCTACGTAAGCTCCGCAACGGCAGAGATTGCCGCTCATCCGCTCTTTGATTTCTGCGTCTGAGAAGTCGCTTGCGCCGGCTGACATGTTTCTCGTCACCGCGCTTGGCAGACCGCTCCGGAATTCGCCGAACATGCCGATGGCCGAGCAAATCTGACCCGGCGTACAGTAACCGCACTGAAAACCATCGTGTTCAATAAACGCGGCTTGCAGCGGGTGCAGCTCGCCGTTTATCGTCACACCTTCAATCGTTGTAATTTCTCGGCCTTCGTATTGCACGGCAAACGCGAGACAAGAATTTATGCGCTCGCCGTCAACCAAAACCGTGCAGGCTCCGCACGCGCCTTGATTACAGCCTTTTTTCGTGCCCGTTAGCCCGGCAAACTCGCGCACCGCGTCGAGCAGTGAAACGCGCGGCTCAATCTGCAAACTGTAATCCGTTCCGTTTATTTTTAGCTTGACCGGAATTGTGGCAGACCACGAACGCGCTTCGGTTACGATGTCATCGCTGGTGGATTTCTCGCTCACATGACCCTCCTCCTGAGAAAATCGTTTGAAAAATTAATGAACAGCTGATGTTGCGCAAACGAGACATTACCAAAGCTCATCAAGCAAGCCTGCTCCGAGCAGGCGGCAGATTGGTGGCCACAGGCATGCGGCCTGTGGCACACGCCCCCACCAATCCGTAGCCCGCTCGGGCGGGCGGCAGAAAGGCCGTCGCACATGCCACACCCGCTCCTTTCGCGCACCAACAAGCCGCATCTATCGCCTGCGCCGCGACGGCTAGCCACCTCTCTCTCTGGCTGCTCGTCCCACAGGCGCCGCGCGCCTGTGGCTACCACTCTGGCCGCCTGCTCGGAGCGGGCTCACGTTGAAGTTTTGCGTCACATGAGTGAACAGAATTCAATGTCCGACCTTAAAGCTACTTTCCACGCACATTCGCTCATCACTCGCATGATACTTTCTTGGTAGTGGCGCGAAGGCCAGGGGCTGAGCCGCGGATCAACGCGGATTCATTCAGGTGTTTTTCTGATCCGCGTTGGTCCGCGTCAATCCGTGGCCTTCTTTTGTCTCCCCCGACTGTGCCACCATCATACTTTCCTTTGTTTTTTGCAAGTCCGGTTGTCTTAAACAACAACGGCGAAACGTCAAAGAGCGGACGAATTAATGCCGCTCTTTGACCATCATTAGTTTCGCTAACAGCTTCCGCCACTTAAAGGATCATTCCGCCGGAGGCTTCGATTCTCTGCGCGTTTGTCCAGCGAGCTTCCTCCGTGCATATAAACACCGAAGGGGTAACTACATTCCCGCACCAACGATCAGCCCTGTCCAGCCGTTGCCGCATGCCTCCCGAAAACCCTCCGACCTTCTGCTTGCGCGCCGACGAGAGGTTGACTCTTTCGAGTAGCGCGTCAATCAACGCCTTCCGTTCTTTATCATCCATGACGCCTTTGAGTTTGGCTAAGGATCGGCAACAAAATAATTTCGCCAACTCAGCGAACGCGCGCGCTCAGCAGGCAGAGCGGTGACGGTGCTGTAGCCTGCGGAGCAGCGACAGCATCAAGCCTAGTGCGTCAGCACTGGGTCACACGCCGCGAGAAACCACGCCAAGCCCATGACATGGGCGACAGCCGTCGGTTAATGCGGCGGCTCAGCTGTCAACGCGCTGTCGCCCGCCCAACGCGGGCTGGCGTGTGTGGCTGTCGCACACCAGCCCTCACGGGCTGGGCTATACGCTTCAGCCTGCTTCGCAGGCTGAAAGAGCAAGCATGTGCGCTTCAGCACGCGCACAAGGGTAAACTTATTTTGTTCTCAATCTAAGTAATGGAGCGTTTGCTCAGCGGTCAGAGTCGGGTAAAGTCCGAACTCCTGCGGCAAATACCGAGCATTCGGCGCGCCGCCATCTTGTGATTGATAAAGTCAACGCCGCCGGCTTCAACCGCGCCCGAATCTGGATCGAGCAGAGTCGCCAGTATTTTCATTAAGGTTGTCTTGCCCGCGCCGTTCGGCCCGGAAGCCCGAACATCCCTTCAGGATGTTGAGAGGATTCCCTTGCACTTGAATGCCGCTGGCATAGGTTTTCTTTAATGCTTTGATTTCAAGCATAGCTTTGCTTCAAGTCCGACCGGAAACGTCGGAGTGTCATTCTCTATCGCTCCAGAAGTGCAGGTACAAAGAAATATTCGACGCGCGAATCGATCCAGCGCGAGCGAACACTACCTACTAAACGTCGGCAGTAACACGCTCACGCGCCACCAGTCACCTTTGTCGTAATAGAAACTATCGCTGGCCCCTGCGAGACAGCCAACTGAAGATCACCAATTGAGAGGCCTTCCCCATACTTGTAGCCTCGGCGACCGAAAGCTTCAAGGGCCTTTTGAATGTCCTTGATCCTCGACCCGTTCGAGACTAACGTTCGCTGCGATTCGTATATATGCTTCCGGGATACCTGGCT
>JBBJMB010000039.1:0-17631 GCA_037719755.1 Pyrinomonadaceae bacterium | reverse complement strand
GAGATCAACACCACAGACTCGATCGGCAATACGACCACCGCGGCCGAGGCGATGGCCGCGCGCCTGCGGGCGGCGGGATTTTCGCCCGACGACATCCGCGTGCTCGGGCCGAACCCGCGCAAAGGCAACCTCGTCGCCCGCTACCGGGGGCGCGCCGCGTCCCAAGCTAAGCCGCTGTTGCTGCTCGCGCATCTGGACGTAGTGGAGGCGAAGCGGGAAGACTGGTCAATCGACCCGTTCGTGTTTCTTGAGCGCGAAGGCTTTTATTACGGGCGCGGCACAAGCGACGACAAAGCGATGGCGGCCATTTGGATCGCCAATCTGATTCGCTTTAAGCAAGAGAACTTTGTGCCCGAGCGTGACATCGTCGTCGCTTTGACGGCCGATGAAGAAGGCGGCGACTCAAACGGCGTCGAGTGGCTGTTAAAAAATCACCGCGCGCTTATTGAAGCCGAGTTTGGCCTTAACGAAGGCGGAGGCGGCCAGAGCGTGCAAGGCCGGCCGATCCGCAATGCGCTGCAGGCCAGCGAAAAGATTTACCAAAGCTTCCGCTTGGAAGCGACCAACAAGGGCGGACACAGCTCGCTGCCGCCAAAAGAAAACGCGATTTACCGCTTGACCGCGGGCCTCAACCGCCTCGCCGCTTTCGACTTTCCCGTCAACCTGAACGAAGTCACGCGCGCTTACTTTGAGCGCATGTCGAAGTTGAAACCGGCCAACTCGCCGCCGATATGCGTGCCGTCACGCCCCCGCCCCCGACCCGGAGGCCGTCGCGCGACTCGCGGCCGCGCCGTACTATAACGCCCTGATGCGCACCACCTGCGTCGCCACACAGCTCGAAGCCGGGCACGCCGAAAACGCGCTGCCGCAGCGAGCGCGCGCCGTGGTCAACTGCCGCGTGTTGCCCAATGAGTCGCCCGCCGACGCCGGGCAACGCTTGCGCGCGTGCTGGCCGACGATCAAATCACAGTGACGCCGATCAAACCTGCGAAGCCGAGCCCGCCCTCGCCGTTGACGCAAACCGTGATGGAGCCCATCGAGCGCATCACGCAAGCGATGTGGCCCGGCGTGCCGGTCGTCCCGGTGATGGGCACGGGAGCGACCGACAGCCTTTACTTGCGGCAGGTGGGCATCCCTATGTACGGCGTTTCCGGGCTCTTCGGCGAAATGGGCGACTCGCGCGCCCACGGCCGCGACGAACGACTTGGCGTCAAATCGTTCTTCGACGGGCACGAGTTTCTTTACCGATTGGTGAAAGAGTTCTCGGCGCCAAAAAGTTAAAGCCGCAAATTTGGGTTCGGCCCTCCTCTCTGCGTCTCTCTGTGTCTTTTTCTCTGTGATTCTCTGCGTTTTAGTAACTCTCACCTAAACACAGAGAATCACAGAGAAAAAGACACAGAGAGACGCAGAGAGGGCCTGCGAGATAAGGGCGAGCGAGCGGTCGTAGCGGTATGTGGTGTTGAAGTGTCCGTCGTCGAACTCTTCATGTGTGAACGAAACGTTGTGCCGGCGAAGTTGCTCGCAGAGAATGCGCGCGCCGAGGTCGAGCCCGTATTCGTCGCGCGTGCCGGCGTCGATGAAAAGCAATTTTAAGCGGCGTAGATTCTCCGCATACTTCCGAACCATGCGGACGGGGTCCTGCTCCAGCCACCGAGACCAAACGGCGTGGTCGATTTCGCCGCTGTGGGTGTCAAATGGCAGGCGAAAGCCAAGGGGCTGATGGGCGGGATCGGGCGAGTAGCAGGCGCTCATCGCGATGATGTTAAGCGCTGTCACGTCGTCTTTGCCCTTCTTTTCGGCGGCCCAAAATTTCTCCACAAAGCGGCTCACATCGCCCGCGATGGCGCGCTTCGCTTTGGCAAAATCGGGCAGGTAGCCGTACTCAAAATAGCAATCGCCGCTGTGCGACGCGGCCGCGCCGAAAACATCAGGATGGCGCATCGCCAGCACCAGAGCGCCGTAGCCGCCGGATGATTTGCCGACAATTGCTCGCCCCGCCGCATCACTCCGCGTGCGGAAGCCGTGATCGACGAAGGGCACCAGCTCTGCGATCAGGTAATCTTCATAACGGCCAATGGCCGTCGAATTGATGTATTGCGAGCCGCCGAGGCGCGTGAAGCAATCGGGCATCGCGATGATCATTTCGCCCGCGCGCCCGGCGGCAAGTAAATTGTCCATCCGTTCGGCGAGATTCGGCGAAAAGGGTTGAGCGTTTAAGAGCATCCGCCCACGGCCGGCGAATCCCGTCAGGCAATAGGCCACGGGGAAGCGGCGCGCGGAATCGCTCGCGTAACCCGGCGGCAGGTACAGACAAAGCTCCCGCTCGATTGGATCGCCAAGCGGATTACGCGGCGCTTCGCTGCTGAAGCGTTTGATGACAACTTGTCCGTTCATAAAAAAGTCCAGAGTTCAAATCTCAAATTCGAATCTCAGTCTTGACTCTGGATTTGAGACTTTTAGCTCCGGACTCTTACCCGACGCTGGCGCTCCAACAAAGCCAGAGCTAGCTGCTTCTTCCGCCTCCGCCTTTTTTAGTGGCTCCCTTGGCGGAACCTTTTTGGCCGCGCCTTTTTTGGCCGCGCCTTTTTGGCCGGCTTTTTTGGTGGCACCGCCTTTACTACTGCTCCCTTTACTGCTGACGCTCACCGCGCCCTTTTTAGTAGCTCCCTTGCTGGTAGTTTTGACGCTCCGCCTTGGCGCTCCCCTTCTTGGACGCTCCTTTGGCGCTGCCGCCGGCACCTGGTTTTCGGCTGCCGATTGCTTTGCCAGCGTCTTGGCGGCGCCTTTTTGCTCGGGGCCAACTTGGTGGCCGGGCTTTTCTTGGCCGCGCCTTTTTTGCTTGCGCCTGCCTTTTTGCTTGCGCCTGCCTCTTTGCTGCTGCCGCTTTTTGCTGCGCCCTTTTTAGAAGCTCCCTTGCTGGCAGTTTTGGACGCTCCGGCCTTGGCGCCGCCCTTCTTTGCCGCACCGGTGGCGCCGCCTTCTTGGCGCTTCCTTTTGTTGCGCCGCTTTTGAGGACAAGCTACTTTTCTTGCTGCTGCTGCTGCTGGCGCCTTTGGTTGAGGTTCCGGTTGTCACGCCGGTGGCACGCCCGATCGCCAGGCCGCCGCGCCCTTCGTCGCCGGTGTCGCTGCCGGCAATCGCATCGTCGGTAACATCAATGATGGATGCGCCGGCGGCGTCGCCGCCTACTCCGCCCGTTACGCCGTCGCCCGCTCCTTGATCGTCTGCATCAATATCGTCGGCATCAATGTCGGCGGTGATTCCTAATTGTTCGTCGTTGTCGTCTTCAGCCATCTCGTATGCTCCTTTGTCAGGTGGTTCTGCTGTATGTCGCGGATTTCAATTTGGCTTATGAAGTTCGAAGCGCTTACTTTTGCGGCGGAGAATAGCATAAGTTTCTCTTAACCGAACCACTCTTTAAATTATTTCGAGAAATTTTTTGCGCGCCGTTGAGGGTTGCTCTCTTTCGCTTCAATCGCTATAAATATTTAGTTGGTGCGAAAGTAAAAACCGAAGATGGACCCGTTCAATTCAGGACTCGCTATCTTGACCGCGATGATCACGCCGGCCGTGCTCATCTCGGCTTGCGGCACGCTTATTTTGTCCACTTCGACGCGCTTGGGCCGCGTGGTGGACCGCGTGCGCGCCCTCGCCGAGCAGTTTGAAATGCTCGCGCGCCCCGACACCGAACTCGAATTATTGGAAGAGCGCCGCGCGATGCTTTTCAATCAGCTCGATAAGCTGACCAGCCGCTCGCGCTTGCTGCAGCGCAGCATGACCGTGTTTTACCTGGCGCTGGGCGTTTTCGTTTCCACCAGCGTCTCCATCGGCATGTCGGCTTTTTTAGCGTGGGCTACGGCTGGATCCCGGTGGTGCTCGGCATTTTCGGCGCGGTTTTTTCTTTACGGAAGCATTCTGCTGATCTTCGAGCAGCGTTTGGCTTTGAGCACGACCTTCGCGGAAATGGACTTTATCTGGCGCCTCGGCAAGCATTACGCTTCTGACGAACTGATCGAGCAGCAGTTACAGCGCCACCCGCAACACCGCCGATCATTACGGCGCCACGGCGAACATGACAAAGAGTAATCCTTCATATCTCGCCCTTGATGCGACTGGCGAATTGCTCGAAAGAGTCGCAGCGCTTGAGCGTTTGCTTGAGCGCTGTCGCGTGTGTCCGCGCGATTGCCTTAACAATCGCTTGAACGATGAGCTCGCCGCTTGCTACTCGGGGCGCTTGCCTGTGGTTTCTTCGTACACGGCGCACTTCGGGGAAGAGCCTGCGCTGGTCGGCCGCGGCGGCGCCGGCAACATCTTCTTTGGCAACTGCAACCTGCGCTGCGTTTACTGCCAAAACTATCAAATCTCGCAGACCCATAAAGAGCAGGCGAAAAATGAAATCACCCATGAGCGTCTCGCCGCGATGATGCTCGAACTACAGGAGCGCGGCTGTCACAACATCAACTTCGTGTCGCCCACCCACTTCGCTCCGCAAATGGCGCGCGCGGTTTACCTCGCCGCCGGGCAGGGCCTGCGCTTACCGATTGTTTATAACACCAACGCCTACGATTCGGTCGAGGTGCTGCGCCTGCTCGCGAATGTGGTGGACGTTTACCTGCCGGATTTAAAGTACGCCGAATCGTCGGAGGGTTACCTTTACTCAAAGGTCAAAAACTACGCGGAGTGTGCGCGCGCGGCGATCACTGAAATGTACCAACAGGTGGGCGACGAACTAATTTTTGACGACGAGGGCCTTTTGCAGCGCGGCCTGGTGGTGCGCCTGCTGGTGCTTCCGAATGACCTCGCCAACATCCGCGAATCGCTCGCCTGGATCAGGGACGCGCTCAGTCCGCGCGTCGCCGTTTCCCTCATGGCGCAATACTACGCGACCAACCGCGCCTCGACCGACGCGCGCTACACGCTGCTTTCGCGCCGCATCACGGAATCCGAGTGGCTGCGCGCCCTCTCGGCCCTGGATGAATTGGGAATGCAAGAAGGCTGGATGCAGGAATACGACGGCGCGTCCCACTACTACCGGCCCGATTTCACCGATCCCGAAACGCCGTTCAAGGACGTGCGAGATTTCCAATCCTAAACCGTCAAGCACGATTTACTCTTTGCGCTTTGCGTCTTTTTTGTGGTTCTTTGCGTTTAAGTCTCATCTAAACGCAAAGAACCACAAAGAAAAGACGCAAAGAAGCGCAGAGGTGGACGCCGCGTAATGCGCGTCACTCATCGAGTTACCTCCGATGGGCTTTTCTCGTAAAATTCCGCGTGCAAATCTTCGGCCAATTGAGCGGTGCGCGCGACGCCAAAACCGTCCAGGAAACCGGGCGGCATAAAGGTGTCGGCGTCGGCCACCGACACGGGAACGCGCGTCACAATCCACCGCTCAATGTCTGGAGAGAAGGTGCGGTAGATCTGCTCGCCGCCGATAATAAACAAATCGCACGAGAGATAAGCGTTAAGCGAAATGACCGAACTGCGGTCTCGCAAAACAACCACGCCCTCTTGCTGCTCGATCTCAATTGACCGACTCACCACGATATTTAACCGACCTTTTAGCAATCGCGGCAGCGAGAGCCAAGTTTTGCGCCCCATCACGCAGGCGTGATGCAGCGTTTGTTGCCGAAAGAATTTCAAGTCGGCCGAGTAGTGCCACGGAACAGCGCCGCCGCGCCCGATGGCGCCGTTGCGGCCGACGGCGACGATGCCGATGATGGCCATAAAGCAGGATTGACCCTTCAGACCGCAACCGGAGCGGCGATCTTCGCGTGCGATTGATAGCCGATCAGATTGAGATGCTCGTAGCGCATGCTCAAGAGTCCCGACAGGCCCCGCAATTGATTTTCACCGTCGCGCACTTCCAGGCGCGGCAGCGCGAGCGGCGCGCGCGCCAAAAGCTCCTCAACTTGCGCGACGTGGTTGCGGTAAATGTGGTAATCGCCAAGAGTGTAGATGAACTCGCCCACTTCGAGTTCGCACACGTGCGCGACCAAGTGGGTGAGTAAGGCGTAGGAGCTGATGTTGAACGGAACGCCGAGAAAGGCATCGGCGGAGCGCTGATAAAGCTGGCAATGCAGCACTCTTTCTTCTTCGATTTTGAACTGAAAAAGCGTGTGGCACGGCGGAAGGTCAACTTGATCGCAGACGCGCGGGTCCCACCCGCTGACGATTAAGCGGCGCGAGTTCGGATTCCGCTCAATGAGTTCGATTAAGCGTGCGATCTGATCGACGCCGTTTCTCTGCGGGTAATCGCCGCCGAACGAGCGCCAGAGATAGCCGTAAACGGGCCGAGGTCGCCCGGCTCGCGATTGGGCGGCGGGTTTGCTCCGCATCGGCCCACTCGGCCCAGATGTCCACGCCGCGCTCGCGCAACGTTTCTTCGTTTGTGCTGCCTGAGAGAAACCAAAAAAGCTCCTCCGCCACCCATCTGAAAGGAACTCTTTTGGTCGTTACCAGCGGAAAGCCTTCACGCAAATCGAAGCGCGTTTGATAGCCGAAGTGCGAGATCGTGCCGACGCCCGTGCGATCATGATGCTTCGACCCGTGCGCGAGAATCGACTTGAGAAGGTCGTGGTACTGTTTCATGACGGACTTGCGGCGAATTGTTGTGCCGAAGCTTGCTTGGGAAAAAAGCGTGCAAATGCTATATAGACAGCTTACGCAAAGAAAGAGATGTTCCGCAACCTAGCTTTTCAACCCAGCAAATCGTCCGAGAGGTGTCAGCATGGCCGAGACAATCAAGTGTAAGCGCTGCGGGCAAAAGCGGCCCGCGCTGGGCTACGCGCCCTATCCGACGGAACTCGGGCAACAGATCGGCACCGAGATTTGCCAGCCGTGCTGGGCGGAGTGGCTGCAAAAGCAAGTGCAAATCATCAATCACTACGGCCTGGATGTGACCAGCCCTGACGCGCAAAACTTTCTCTTTGATAACGCGAAAGGCTTCCTCTTCACCACGGGCCAAGACCTCGCGCAAATCGACACCGCGCAAGAAGGCAGCGTCAAGTGGTAAGCGCCGCTTGCGTTTGCGCGAAAAGAAGGGATGAGTTCGAGTGGCAGATCTGGCGAGCCGCAAATGTGTGCCCTGTCACGGCGGCGTGCCGCGACTGACGGGCGCCGAGATTCACGAGTATCTCGGCGAATTGGAAGGGTGGGCGGTCTTAGGCGAGCACCATCTCAGGAAAGAGTACAAGTTTTCGAACTTTCTGACGGCGCTCCAGTTGGTCAACAAAATCGGAGCGCTCGCCGAGAGTGAAGGCCATCATCCGGACATCTGCTTCGGCTGGGGGCGAGCTGAGGTCACCATTTTCACGCACGCGATTGACAGTTTAAGCGAAAGCGATTTTATTTTGGCCGCGAAGATAGATCAGCTTGAGAAAGATCATCTTTAGCGCCCCCGCTCAACAAAGCGCACGACAATTGACAAGTTCGATCAAGCTTATAGAAAGGCATCTTCCTTAACTGACGATGAAAAACGTTCCCATCACGGTCGCCCACGGCGATGGCATCGGGCCGGAGATTATGGAGGCCGCGCTGCTCATTCTGAAAGAGGCCGGCGCCGCCATCGACATCGAAAAGATCGACATCGGCGAAAAGGTTTATCTCGCCGGCAACAGCGCCGGCATCGAGCCCGCTTCTTGGGAGTCGCTGCGCCGCACCAAAGTTTTCCTCAAAGCACCGATCACCACTCCCCAGGGCGGCGGCTACAAAAGCCTCAACGTCGCGGTGCGCAAAGGACTCGGCCTTTACGCGAACGTGCGCCCTTGCGTCTCTTACCATCCGTTTGTGGAAACGAAACATCCGGTGATGGATGTGGTTATTGTGCGCGAAAACGAAGAGGATCTTTACGCCGGCATCGAGCACCGTCAGACAGAGCAAGTCTACCAGTGTCTGAAACTGATCTCGCGGCCCGGCTGCGAAAAGATTGTGCGCTATGCCTTCGAGTACGCCAAAGCTTACAACCGCAAAAAGGTCACCTGCTTCACGAAAGACAACATCATGAAGCTGACCGACGGCCTTTTTCACAAAGTCTTCGACGAGATCAGCGCCGAGTACAGCGGCATCGAGAAAGAGCATTGGATCGTAGACATCGGCGCCGCCAAGCTGGCCGACACGCCCGAAGCGTTTGACGTGGTGGTGATGCCGAACCTTTACGGCGACATTCTTTCCGACGTGGCGGCGCAAATCGCCGGGTCGGTCGGCCTCGCCGGCTCCGCCAACATCGGCACCGGCGCCGCCATGTTTGAAGCCATTCACGGCTCCGCGCCGCGTCGCGCCGGGCAAAATCTCGCGAATCCCTCGGGGCTGCTGCTCGGCAGCATCATGATGCTGGTGCACATCGGCCAGCCCGAGGTCGCCGAGCGCGTGCACAACTCTTGGCTGCGCACGCTCGAAGACGGCATCCACACCTATGACATTTACACCGAGGGCGTGAGCAGCCGTAAGGTCGGCACCCGCGAGTTCGCGCAAGCGGTGGTCGAGCGCTTGGGACAACAGCCCGAGCGGCTTAAGATTGTCAGCTACAAAGCGATGGACGCGCGCGAATTAACCGCGAAGCAAACAGTTGCCGGCGCGGCAGCGAAAAAGGAATTGGTTGGCGTCGATGTCTTTCTGGATTGGACGGGCGGCTCCGCCGAGCAACTGGGCGAGGCTTTGAAGAAGTTGACCGTCGAGGGACTTGAACTGCAAATGATCGGCAATCGCGGCGTTGAGGTCTGGCCGCAGGGCATGCCCGAAACCTTCTGCACTGACCACTGGCGCTGCCGCTACACGGCGCCCACGAAAGGCGCCGCCGTCAGCCACGCCCAAATCACACAGCTACTGCCGCGCTTAGCCGACGGCGGCTTCGATTTCATCAAAACAGAAAACCTCTACAACTTCGACGGCCAGCCCGGCTACTCTTCGAGCTCGTGAAAGACGGGCGTTAAAATGAGCTTTCACCGCAGAGGCGCAGAGAGAGAGAGAGAGAGAGCTCTCTCTCTCTCTGCGGTGGCGCAGAGCGAATGTCTTTTTTTTCTGCGTTCCCTCGGAGTACGTTTGAGAATTGCCGATGCCCTGCAAGGGCCATGGCATTGAATTAAGCGCAAGCCCATTGATGGTGATCCCGTAAGTCCAGGTCATCATCAGGCAATGCGGCCACAAGGTCCGACAATCTTCTCGATTGTCGAGGTTATACCCAGCCGCGCAGCTTGATTTCTCACGTGGCCAAACGACAATCGAGAAGATTGTCGGACATCATTCACGTTAACTTCATGCCATGGCCCTGAAAGGGCTACATTTAATAGCCGGTGGCAGCGCCACCGGTCGCACGAACGGTTAAGATCCCGACCCTGAAGGGGTCGCATTCAGACTATGACCCCTTGCAGGGTCAGTCGGGTTTCCGATGGCGCGGCCGTGGACGATGCCCACGGCTATTAACTTCATCCCCTTCGGGGATAATTTCTAAACACGCTCACCGCGTCTGCGGCGGTGAGTTCCCGCTTATGAATGAAACGCCCGCAGCCGGACAAAGACCTCAGTTGCCGCCACGCCAATCGTCGCCGTGGTGATGGGCAGCGTGTCTGATTGGGAAACCATGCGCCACGCCGATGAAGTGCTCACGCGCTTCGAGGTCGCTCACGAATGCCGCGTCGTCTCGGCGCACCGCACGCCGGCGCTCGTCACACAATTCGCCACCGAGGCCGAGGCGCGCGGGCTTGAGGTGATCATCGCCGGCGCGGGCGGCGCCGCGCACCTGCCCGGCATGATCGCCGCGCAAACAATTCTTCCCGTGCTCGGCGTTCCCGTCGAGAGCCGCGCTCTCAAGGGCCTCGACTCACTGCTGTCCATCGTCCAGATGCCCGGCGGCGTCCCCGTCGGCACGCTCGCCATTGGCCCCGCCGGCGCCACCAACGCCGCCCTGCTCGCCGTCGCCATTCTCTCTCTCTCTCTCCCGGCTCTGCGCGAACGGCTCAAACAATTTCGCGCGGAGCAAACGGAAACCGTGCTTCAGCAAACCTTACCTTAACTTACCGGCGAGGCTTCTGACCATCGCTTGAGGCGGTCCGCGCTTCGACAAAGGTAGTCGTTAAAGTTAACCCACCGAACAACAACTGCCGATGCTCTCTTTTGCTCGCCAAAGCGCGCGCGACCCGCTATATTTCCGACGTCATGGTGTAGGTCAAGGCAATGGGGCAGACATTTTGTGAACCAACCTATCTTGCCGGGCGCGGCTATCGGCGTGTTGGGAAGCGGGCAGCTGGGGCGCATGTTCGCTATCGCCGCGCGCCGCATGGGTTACCGCGTGCATACGTTCTCTCCTGATTCGGATACGCCGACGGGACAAGTCGCCGATTACGAAGTCAACGCGTCCTACGACGATCTGGATGCCGTGCGAGAGTTTGCGCGCGGAGTCCAGGTGGTGACTTTTGAGTTTGAAAACGTTCCGGCGGCAACCGTCGAGGCGGCGAGCGCCTATGCCCCTGTGCGGCCCGACGGAGCCGTGCTGCACACGACGCAGCATCGTCTGCGCGAAAAAAACTTCCTCTCACAGGCCGGATTCCCCATCGTTGCTTTCCAACATATCAGGAGTTTCGCGGATCTCGAATCCGCGCTCGGTGAGCTCGGGTGCCCGGCGATTTTGAAGACGGCCGGCTTCGGCTACGACGGTAAAGGTCAAACAAAGATCAATGCGCGCGGCGAAGCAACAAGCGCGTTTGCCGCGCTCGGCGGGCAGGAAGCGGTGCTCGAAGCGTTCGTCGATTTTGCGCGCGAAGTGTCGGTAATTGCGGCGCGCGGTGTGGATGGGCGCACGGCGCACTACGGCGTGATTCACAACGACCACCGCCGCCACATTCTTGACGTTTCCGTTGCGCCCGCTGATGTGCGGCCCGAAGTCGCGAGCGCGGCCGTCGCGATCACTGAAAGCGTGCTTGAAAAGCTTGATGTGATCGGCGTGATGTGTGTGGAATTTTTCGTGACGCGCGATGACAAATTGCTGATTAACGAGCTTGCGCCGCGCCCGCACAACTCAGGTCATCTCACGTTTGACGCATGCGTCACAAGTCAATTTGAGCAGCAGTTGCGCGCCGTGTGCGGTCTGCCGCTGGGTGCGACCGAGATGTTAAGGCCGGCGGCGATGGCCAATTTACTGGGCGATCTTTGGCAATCGGGTGAGCCGAATTGGCAGGCGGTTTGTTCGTTCCCGGCCGTCAAGCTGCACCTTTACGGAAAGCTGACCGCCCGGGCGAATCGAAAAATGGGGCACTTGACGGCCCTCGCCCACAGCGCCGACGCCGCAACGCGATTAGTGCGCGAAGCGCGCGCACGTCTCATGAATGGTTCCGGATAAACTGATGGTGCAAGTTCGGTCGGCGCATTCAACGCGGCCGTCGGCTGTTTTGCAGTTCATGTTTCAAAGTCACGCTCGCAAAGAAGGAGGAACCGGTGAAACAGCGTATGCGCACAACTGTTGCCGCCGCCGGATTGGTTTTGCTGACAGCAGTCAGTTTTTACGCAGGAAGACAATCGGCCCCAACTATTCAATTCGAGTTTTACCAAATGAGTAGCAAAAAGCAGCCAGGTTTTGAGAAGCTTGGAGGATGTCTAAGCCATCCAAGACCGCTCTCCACCTGACTGCTTCGCCAGTGTACCTGGCCGCCAGTGCCGTCAACAACCTGATTACGGGTCTGCCTGCGGGCACGGCTTACTTTATCGGAGTAGTGTTGGTGACGATGTTCACCGGCCAACTGGTGCAACGTCACGGCAGCCTCGCACGTGCCGCACTGCCCTACGTCGTGCACCTGAGATGGGGTTGGCATCGCACGCATCGCGCAATGGAGCGCGGCCAACTGTGTGTGGATGCGCTCTTTGATCGCGCTCTCGCGTGGTCTTTGGAGCGCTTGCCGGTCGAGGCGGTGCGTTTGGGCAGTGAGAATCGCAGCGTACATGCGATTGACTCTTCGACCATCGCGCGCCTGCGAGCCAACCCGCAGAAGTGCGCGCTGCTGGGCACAGGCTACTGCCACCGGGCGCGGCGCGCAGTGCGCGCCAACATCGTGGCCGTGCTCACCACGGTGGCCGTCGTCAATGGTGTGCGCGTCGGGCTGGTGAGACGCAGCCGTTTTGGTGCTACTTGCGCAGAAGCGGTCGCCCGTGTCTTTGCCGACTTGCCGCAAAGCACGGACTCGCGCCTGTTTAGTGTGGATGCGGGGATTGCCACCAAAGACCAATTCCAGCAAGCGACTGAGCGCGATGCACTGGTGGGGCGCTTGCGCAAAAACGTCTCGTTGCGGCGCGCCCCCAAACCCAGACGGGTGGGACAGCGCGGTCGCCCGGCGCTGCACGGGCCGGTGCTGCATCCAGGAGCCAAGAGAGTGGAAGGCCGCGCTGATGAAGACTTCCGCCTTGAGGTCGAAGGGCGCGAGGTGCGCGTCAGGCGGTGGAACAAGGTGCACTTTGAGTCTGCTCATCAAACGATCATCGATGTGGTGCGAGTTGATGACCCGGCTTACAAGCGTCCGCTCTTGATTGGCACGACCGCACGAGAGTTGACGACCGCAGAGATCAGACAAGGGTATGGACATCGCTGGCCAGTGGAGACCAACTTCTATGTGGCACAAGGCACCTGTGCGCTGGAGCAGCCGCGGGCGTGGAGTGCGCGGGCGGTGGAGCGACGCATCAGCTTGGCGCTTTTGTCGGGGTCGCTGTTGAAAGCTATCGCGGCCGGCTGTGAAGCGTTGCCCATGGGCCCGTGGGACCGCAAGGCAGTCTCTTCGGCAGGCAGGTTGGCGAATCACTTGGAGCTGCATGCGGGCAATTTCGCGGCACTTGCGCTCAAAGGCATGGCGCCCAGAAAGTACGATAAAATCCCAAATGCTCAAGAAACAGCCGATGCGCAGCTACCATTGGCTGCTTGAATTGGTAAAACACGAGTTCAAGTCAAGCTCGAAAACGCGCGGGTGACAGTTTCCTCTTCGCTGACTCCGCGCGCGGGCCGACGCGAGTCATACGTGCGGCCGACCGATCAATTAATTATTTTTCTGGACGACGCTCACTATGAAGCCGTTGAAAACGGAGCGGCGCACACGCGAAAGCGTAGCGCGGGCGACGCGGTCTGGCACACGCAAGGCGAGGTAGCCCCGCTTCTCATCAATAAAGGCAAGGCTTACAGAAACTTAATCGTCGCTTTCAAGTAAACGCGGTCCGGTTTAACGTGAAGGCCGATGCCAGAAATTATTGTTCTCTGCGCCCGAAGCGCGGCGACGCGGCAGTTATATTTGCTGCTAAATTGTCCGACAATCTTCTCGATTGTCGCGTTCCTGCTAAGCTGCGCAGCTTGATTTCTGACAGCGTCAACGACAATCGAGCAGATTGTCGGACATATGTTTGAGGATCTGCTAATACCCTATTTACTTTGCAAACCTCCATATAAACAAACCGGCACGCGATTTGTTAAGACAGTGACAAAGATTAGAATTATGAGATGTTTCAGGACATTAAAAACCCTTTTCTAACTGGTGTGTCCTAAAACAAGCTATATTTTACCGAGGGAGGCATTTGAAATGGCATCGAGAAGAGAAGCTATGACGGCTTCGCCCGCACAACGGGGTGTTAAGCAAAGGCAAACACAGAATATTCATGAGTATGAGCGGTACGCTTCTGTGATTGGCGGCGGAGCGCTAGCTGTATACGGGATAACCCGTGGTTCGCTAGGAGGCTTTGCCCTGGCTCTAATGGGCGGTGGGCTGCTGTACCGGGGCACTACCGGCCACTGTAATGTGTACGAAGCGATGGGTGTCAATACGGCTGAAGCAGCCGGGAAGTCCGGCGCCGCTGTTGCTAAGGATCGCGGCATCCGCGTCAACAAGACAGTCACTAGGAACCGCTCGCCCGAGGAGCTTTACAGCTTCTGGCGAAACTGAAAAACCTGCCGCGCTTTATGAATCACTGGAATCGGTCAAAGTCACCGGAGACAAGAGATCGCATTGGGTGGCGAAAGCGCCGGTTGGATCGACCGTTGAATGGGACGCCGAAATCATTAACGAAAAAGAGAATGAACTGATCGCGTGGCGCTCGCTGGAAGGCGCGGATGTAGACAACTCCGGTTCAGTTCGTTTTAAAAAAGCGCAGGATGGACGATGCACGGAAATTAAGATCGAAATACACTACACGCCCCCGGGCGGCATCCTCGGCGCGGCGTTTGCGAAATTGTTTGGTGAAGAGCCGCAACAGCAAGTTGACGATGATCTGCGCCGCTTCAAACAATTGATGGAAACCGGCGAGATTGCGACTACTGAGGGGCAGTCATCGGGCCGAGCCAGCGGCGCAAGCTCATAAGCATTTTTGCGACATTCGTTTGCTAACGGCAGCCGTGGGCCGCGCTAGAGTGCCAAGCAAGCCTGCACCTGCGCGGCCATCCATTTGATCGAATTCCGTCAATGGAGAGTGCAATCTTTCCGTTGAGCTATGAGATGCAATAAAAATTGCCATGACTCGTTTGATTGGAGTGCAAGCGTTAATTGGCCTTGCGTATCGCGGCGGCCTATCGCTAATATGTCGCGCGGCATTTAAGGGGTTCGAACGTGGATGGCTAAACATAGCGGATGTGCTCTGTGATTACGATTGTGTGGCCTCATCTGGTGCCTAGCATTGATGTGGTCATTGGTTTCCAATGAAACTCAAATTGATCTTCAAGACCTTCGTCCGTGAGACGCAAAATCGATGAGGAGAAGCTATGAACAAAAACAGATTAACCATGATGGTTGCGGGAACTGCGCTCGCCGCCCTTTCAGCCGCTTGCGGCGACACTGCTAATACCAACACGACGACGACCGCAAATACAGCCGCCTCAAACGTGGCGGTGGTCGTCAACAATAATAATAATACGAATACTTCCACCGTCTCGACAATCAATTCCAACGCGAGGACATACAACGCGAATATTTCGAGGGCGGAGTATGACCGCGATAAAGATCATACACAGCTGAGGCGAAGGAAGCCGGCAGCACAGTCGGGCAAGGCGCTGAAGACGGCTGAAGGGACAAAGACTCGCAGTGCGCTTTTAACCACTTTGGTGACTTGACAGAATCGTCCATCAATGTTGACGTTAACAAATATTGTGACCTTGAAGGTAACGTGGCCAACGCCGCCCAAAAAACCAAGGCCGTCCAGGTCGCGAAAGCTATCGATGGCGTCAAAAACGTGAAGGACGAGTTGAAAATTTCGGCCGTCGGTAGCATGACGAACACCAACATGGGCAACGCCAACAGAAACGCGGCCATGACAAACGCGAACCGCAGAAACTAAAAATCTTACTTACCGCCGCGCAAAAATTGCGACGATCAGTTTCTATTTGAAGGGGATGATGCAGCTTTAATCATCCCCTTGCTTTGTTTTTAAAGCCTCATTCATCCGCGATTCCTTTCAATTAGCGCATATGGGATCAGATCAGTATGTGAGACGTTTGCGGCAACGATTGTTAGGGTCGCTACTTTGCCATGCGCTTGCTCTCAACCTCATCACCGGATTCGCTCCGGCAAAAGTCTACGCACAACAGTCGCTCTCGATTGATCGGCGGAGCATAGATGTTTATGCCATCACCAACGCCCGCATTTTTACTGCGGCCGGAAATTCCGTGATCGAGCGGGGCGCAGTGGTGATCCGCAATGGACTGATCGAAAACGTGGGGGCTGGGGTGACTGCTCCAGCCGACACGCGGGTTATTGATGGCACAGGGCTCAGCGTTTACCCTGGATTAATCGACGCCAATACTGCTTTGGGTATGCCCGCCCAGCCCGCCGTTGTTTCTTCGCGCGCAGTAGCGGGCGCCCCCCCCGGCCCCCCGGCCGCTAATACTGCGCCGGTTCCGAACGCGCTCGCGCCCGCTGGTCTTTCGCCCGAGATCGCGGCCGCAGATTTGCTGCTGCCTGGCGCTGCCGCCATAGAGTCCGCCAGAAACGCAGGTCTGACGGCCGCGCTCACAGCGCCTCGCGACGGCATCTTCTCGGGACAATCGGCTTTTATCAATCTCTCGGGCGAGCGGCCCGAGGAAATGATTGTGCGCTCGCCGGTCGGGCTGCACCTGAGTTTTGCGCCGCCGCGCTCCGGAGGATACCCCGCATCGCTGATGGGCGTGTTTGCTGCGGTTCGTCAGGCGCTCACCGATGCGCAACGCTACGGTGAGGCGAGGAGTGCTTACGAGCGCGACCCGCGCGGACTGCGCCGCTTCGCGCCGGACAAATCGCTCGCCGCCCTTGTTCCCGTGGTCACTCGTCAAATGCCCGTCGTCATGTATGCCGAGAGCGAGCGAGAAATCAGCCGCGCGCTGGATTTGGCGCAGGAATTCAATTTGCGAGTTGTGATCGCCGGCGGACTCGAATCGTGGAAAGTCGCGGACAGATTGCGCGACATGAATGTGCCGGTGCTGCTCTCGCTTAACTTTCCGAAGCGAACCGCAGCGCAATTGCCGGAAGCTGATCCGGATTCGATGAGGACTTTGCGCGAGCGCGCCAACGCTCCGAAAACCGCCAATCGATTGGCCGCGGCGGGCGTGCGGTTCGCGTTCCAATCGGGATCTTTGGCAAGCATCGCCGACTTCGTGCCGAACATTGCGAAAGCTATTGAGCATGGCCTCGCGCGCGACGAAGCTTTGCGGGCTGTCACGTCGCGGCCGGCGGAGATTTTCGCGCGGCGACGGCTTGGAACAATTGAGCGTGGAAAAATCGCACCGATGGTCAGCCGCGGCGACCGCACGCAACGCGCGCATCACACATGTCTTTATTGACGGGCGGCCCGTCGATTTGAAATTAGCGCCCGCCGCAACTTCCGGCGCGGCGACGAATACGACCGGCGCGTGGACCGTCAAAGTTAAGGCCGATGAAGGAGAATTCTCCGCGACGCTCACGCTGCAACAAGAAGGCGAGCGCTTGAGCGGTTCGCTGCAAGGCAGCCTCGGCGCGGCGCAGATCGCGAACGGTTCAGCCGCTTCCGGCGAGATTCGCTTCACCGCGCCGATTCAGTTCGGCGGATTGACCGTTGAAGCGTCTTTTAACGGCACCGTCATGGGCAACGAGATGCGCGGAACAATGCAGATCGTCGGTCGCCAACCGGCAACTTTTACCGGCGCGCGTAGCGGCGGCGGCGCGACGCCACAGTCAAGCGCGCCGCCGCGCCCCAATATTTAATCAAAGCAATATTTAATCAAAGCAATATTTAATAAGGCATGGGACGGAGATTTTCGCTGATGAGAAAAACGGGCATCGTCGCTTTCTTGCTGATCGCGCTGATCATCGCCGGAGCACGTTCGGGGCTCACCCAGCAAAGGCGTGCATCGCCGCCACCGCCGCCGCCGCCGTCCCAGAAAGGTGCCCCTGAAACGCTTATCCGCAACGCGACCGTTCTGACCGTCTCCCGCGGAACGCTGCCCGCAACCGACATCCTGATCCGCAACGGAAAGATCGCGGCCGTCGGACAAAATCTCAAAGCCGAGGCAAGCGCGCGCATCATTGATGCGACTTCCAAGTACATTCTGCCCGGCATCATCGACGCCCACTCTCACTCGATGATGGACACCATTAACGAATTCTCGCTGTCGGTCACTTCGATGACGCGCATTCAGGATGTGCTTAACCCGACTGATGTTGATTTGTATCG
>JBBJMB010000265.1:0-5238 GCA_037719755.1 Pyrinomonadaceae bacterium | reverse complement strand
TCTGGCCGGATCAAGCGGCAAAAATGCGATTCGCTTCGGCCAGCGTTTCCTTAGAGCCGACGTCGTACCACAGGCCGGGCACCTGCCACGTGTAGAAGGGTGTTTGGCGATACATCCACTCGACCAAGCGCCCGGGTTGGTCCGGGTTGTTTCCGTCGCGCACGTAAGTCTCGACGAGCGGAAGCGCCGCGGCCGGGTAGTAGTACAAAGCGACGGCAGTGAAAGTGCTCACGGGGTGCTGCGGCTTTTCTTCAAAAAAAGTGATGCGCCCCGCGTCGTCGGTCTCAATGGAATTATATTTTTGATCTGCTCCAAGTCGCCGACATCGTAGACCGCCACCACGGGCGCATTCTTCTGCCGGCCGAACTGGGCGAATCCCTCAAGACTTTGATTGAAGAGATTGTCGCCCGCGACGACGATGACGTCTTCACCAATCGCTTCCCTCTGCAAAACAAGGTGCAAATCGCCGATGGCACCCAATTTGTTTGAATCGTCGGTCGATTTGTCGTTAATGACTTTGATCGGCGTTGCGCCGTTGCCGAATTGATAGTCGTTCGCCCAGGCTTGAAAATTTTGCGCGAACTTAGCGTTAGTGACCACATAAATACCAGTCACATCCGGCACGGAACGCAGGCCGTCCAGCACGTGATTGATCATCGGCCGGCCGGCCACTTCAAGCAACGGTTTCGGCCGCGTGAGCGTCAGCGGATACAAACGTGTGGCGTAGCCGGCGGCCAAGACAATTATTTTCATGATTTCCTCCTCAATGTGTACGGTCTCACGTGAGCGCGATGTCAAAGATAGTGCTTCTCTTCTGTGCTCACGCGCGACGGATGCGGCCGACATTTTTGTGGCCACAGTGTCCGACAATCTTTAGATTGTCGCTGGGCCGTGCATAAGTCTCGAAGCTTGATTTCTCTAGATCGTCAGCGACAATCTAAAGTTTGTCGGACATCTGCCGGCATCGTCTGCGCGTCAGTATAACCTTTCGTGCGCGCTCGCGTGAGACACTACTTGACGATTGGCGAAATCAAGCGGTGCCAGCGAAACTCGGATTGAGCGAAAGGTCATGACTGCTTCAATAATTGGAATAAATAGCCGATTGCCATTTTAGTGATCCCGTCTTCATTTTAAGACCTGATGCTCCGCGAATCTGCCTTATTTTCCTTAGCGTTTACGCGAAAACCATTAAAATTGATGATTAACATGCTTCCACTCAGGCTCACCGTGCTCCTGACAGTGACGGTGTTTGGCCTCACGCTGGCCAGTGTGGCCGGGCAAATCTCGAAATATTACCTGGGCCACGATCAGCTTCGTGGGTGCGTTCAGCTTTTCAACTTGGATGCCGAAAGAAACGTGCCGACGCTTTACTCTTCACTCGCTTTGCTGCTTTGCTCGATGCTGCTGGCATCGATCACCGCCGCCACCACAAGGGCGGGAAATCGTTACGCTTTCCATTGGGCGATGTTCTCGTTTCTTTTTCTGCTGATGTCTTTAACCGAAGCGATGCCGCTCTACAACTTCGTGGTTAAGCCAATTGAAAGGAAATTTGATTTCGGCGGCATAATTCACGCCACCTGGCTGATGCCCGTCATCATCCTGACCCTCGCGTACGCGAGATTTCTCGCCGCCCTGCCGGTGAAAACGCGGCTTCTTTTTATCGTCTCCGGGTTTTTATTTTGGACGGGCGCGGTGGGTGTGGAAATAATCAACCTCGATTACGCGAAACTCCACGGCTACCGCAATGTGACCTACGCGATGATGACCAACCTCGAAGAGTTTCTTGAGATGATCAGCATCGTCATCTTTATACATGCTCTGACCTCTTATATGAAGTCGCACCTGACGGAAGCGTACGGCACAGACACGTCTGTCGAACATATAAAACTCGACGACCCACAATTAAATTTGACTTTTTCCGAAACGGAGCATGCCACGTAACCTTCGTTAAATTTAAAACCCACGCCTGATGGTCGCTTTGTCTTTACCCCAGCTTTTCTCGCACGGTGTTGACTTGCCGCCTCATTTCTCAGTATTTTTACCAAGCGCCTTCTTCTCCGCTCGCCAGGGCGGACGTCAAGTCCTCTTTTAGCCGAAAGACTTATTCGCCATATGCGCCCAGCACAAACGCTCATCATCATCGCGCTCCTCGGCGTGCTTTTCGGCAACGCGAGCGCTCCGGCGCGCGCCGCCAAAGATTCGTGGACGCGCGTCCAATCCAGCAATTTTCAATTGGTCGGGAACGCGAGCGAAAAAGAAATTCGCAAAGTGGGCGCGAAACTTGAACAGTTTCGTGAAGTGATGCGGCGTCTCATCACGAAAGCGAACTTCAGCACGCCCGTGCCTTCTACGGTTGTGGTTTTTAAAAGCGATGATTCGTTTAAGCCCTACAAGCCGCTCTATCAAGGGAAAGCGGCTCCCGTGGGCGGCTATTTTCAAGCGGGCGAGGACGTCAACTATATCGCGCTCGCCACTTCGACCGCCGCGGAATCGCCGTATCGCATCATTTTTCACGAATACGCTCACCTGTTGGTGAATAACAACATCCGGAACGTGCCCGCTTGGTTCAATGAGGGACTCGCCGAATACTACAGCACGTTTGAGGTGGCCGATGACCGCAAAGCGGAGCTTGGGCGAGTGATCCCGAGCCACGTTTTTCTGTTGCGCGAGAAATGGATACCTTTGCGCGACTTGTTTGCCGTTGACCACGCCTCCGCGCTCTACAACGAGCGCAACAAGCAAAGCATCTTTTACGCCGAGTCGTGGGCGCTCGTACATTATCTGCTGCTCGGCAAACAAGGCCAGCGCCAGCCGCAACTCGGGGTTTTTCTCGGCAAGCTTGAGGCCGGCGCCAGCCCGGACGCAGCTTTTCAACAAGCTTTCGGCATCGATCTTCCGTCGTTTGAAAAGGAACTGCGCGCTTACGTCAACCGCAGCAGCTATCCGACACTTGTGTTCACCTTCGGGCAAAAGTTGGAGTTTGATACCAACATGCAAGCGGCGCCCATTTCCGAGGCTGAAGCAAAAACATACCTTGGCGATTTGCTGCTGCACACGAACCGCCTCGCCGACGGCGAACGGCATTTGCGCGAAGCGCTCACGCTTGACGCGAATCTCGCTCAGGCTCACGCCTCGCTGGGCATGACGTTGATGCGCCAAAACCAAGCGGACGCCGCGCGCGCGAGTTTGGAGCGCGCGGTTTCGCTAAACACGTCCAACTACCTGGCGCATTACTATTACGCCTCCGCCCTCAGCCAGCAAGCGTATGGCGCCGGCGGTTTGGTCACATCGTTTCCGCCAAAAGACGCGGAGCGGATGCGCGCGGAACTGAAAAAGGCGATTGAGTTGCGCCCAGACTTTCCGGAATCCTACCATCTGCTCGCCTTTATCAGCGTGGTGACCGGCGAGCAGCTTGACGAAGCGGTCTCGCTGTTAGTGCGCGCGCTGAAAATTTCGCCCGGCCGCGAACGGTATCGCACGATGCTGGCGCAGGTTTACCTACGCCGAGAAGATCCGCAGAACGCGCGCCGCATCCTCGAGCCGCTGGCGCGCGGCGCCGCCGACGAGCAGCAGCGCAATCACGCGCAAGGATTATTAAAGCGAGTTGAGACTTTGGAAGCGTATCAAGCGCACGTTCAAGCGAACGCTCAAGCGAACGCGCGCACTACTACTGCGCGTGAAACGTCTCGGCCCGGGTTGCTCGCTCAAGCTGAGTCTTCAGAGCCGCCGGTTAAGGAAGCGGAACAAGCAACGGAAGTTGATCAAGAAGCGGTGCGCAAAAAAGTTGAAGAGGACACGTTGCGCGAAGTGTTGCGCAGACCCGCCGCCGGCGAGCAGCAATTCCAGGGCGTGCTGACGCGCATCGAATGTCGGCCGCGAGACGTGTTGCTTTCGTTTCAAGCGGGCGCGCGCACCATCAAGTTGACCAGCCGCAAATTTGAAGACGTAGACTTTACGACATTTACGACCGAGACGGCGGGCCAGATCAGCTGCGGGCCGCGCAAGCTCACCAACCATGTCGTGGTGATTTATCAACCGGCGCCGAACGCCCGCGCTCAAGTTGACGGCGAAGTGATTTCGGTCTCCCTGGTGCCGAAAGATTTCCTGCTGGTGAAATAGTAACAACGATGAGCGCTGTCTCTGAGCGGGAAAGCATACCGCCCGCCGCACCTGCCGCAGCTTGTCCGCTTTGCGATGCGCGGCAAGTTCGGCCTTCCTGGCTGGGCTCGATTCACTTTAACGGAAGAGTTTTCCCTTACCTTGAATGCGGAACTTGCGGCTCGCTCTTTTGCCAACCGATGCCGGACGCCGAAGTTTTGCAAGAGATTTACGGCCGTGAATATTTCAACGCGGCCGACGCTGCGCCTGAAGACCAGGTAGCCGAGGAATCGAACCCCGTCGTATCCTGGCTGCGCCGCCGCCCTGAAGCGCCCGGCACGTTTATCGATTACGGCTGCCGCAAGGGAACGCTGCTCGTCGCCGCCCGAAAGCTTAACTGGCAAGCCATTGGCGTTGAGCTGGACCCGGAGGTGGCGGCTAAAACCGAGCGCAGAACCGGCGCGCGCGTGGTAATTCCTGATGATCCGCGCTCGACGCTCCGCTCGCGGACATACTCCATCTGGGAGACGTGATTGAGCACCTGACTGATTTGAAAAATCAAATGCCTCGCATCCTGCGTCGATCAACCCGGCGGCCTTTTGATCGCGCAGGGGCCGCTCGAAGCCAATCGTAATCTTTCACATTGTTCATTCGCGCATCTCGCCGGGTGCGGCCAGCCAAGTGATTAACATGGCCCGGCGCACGTCATTTGGCCACCAACGCCGGCCAGCAAACTTTCTTTCTGCGCTTCGGCTTGCGCGAGCTTGAATACTTTATGTCCGAAGTAGACTGGCCGGCGCCGAGTCATTTGAATGTAAAGAACGCTCGCGACGCATCGCTCTTCTTGATTCGCCGCCTCTCCCGCGCTTGTTCACAGTTGAAGCCTCAAGTGTGGGGCAACCGTTATTTTTATGTCGGACAAAAGACCGTTTAGTTTCATCCAGGTGATGAAAAGATCTTCAAGTGACATTCTCCTGCTGTTGCTGCTGTCCGCGTTTGTAGCCTTAACAATCAACTTCATTAACCTGCATCTCATACAAAAGGATAATCCTCAAAACGCACCCATTAACAATCAGCATACCGTTCAAGGTGTGATGGTCGACTCTGTGGACAACGAGTGCTTTACTGCTCTTGAGGGCC
>JBBJMB010000038.1:0-17721 GCA_037719755.1 Pyrinomonadaceae bacterium | reverse complement strand
CGCATGCTAAATCTGGAAAGAAATGATCAACTTATTTTTGGACAAACCCTTAGTGCGCCTCCGATTTCGTCTGTCTCGATTTTTTGTTGCCCCACTTATCAGAACGGCCGAAAGCTACGCGGGCTCATTTTTCGCGGCCGTCGTATCTTGATCTTGGCGGGCCTCGTTTGTGTTTTTGACATCCGTTGCTCCGACCACATCGCGCTCGTTCGGGTCGCCTTGGGATTCGTCGCCGCGCCGCATCTGTTGTGCGATTTGTGTCGAGTCGTCGTAAATCGAGGCCTGTCCGAGTTCTTCGGCGGTGAATCCCTCGCGCGCTGTTTGCGTCGCGTCTTGGTCGCCGCTTTGCTTTTGTGAATTTTGTTCGTCTGCCATCGCTTTGGCTTTCCCTCCCGTGTCAAATATGAGCGATTGTTTAATTGCCGTTATCCGCAATTTGTAACATAGCGAAGACGGAAAAGCTTGTCGTCTCCGCGTTGACCGAATTGGTTTAGCGGTTGACGAGCGTCTCGTAGTAAGCGGTGATGCCGTTTAAAATGAATTGCACGGCCAAAGCCGCCAGAATGATGCCCATCACGCGCGTGATAATGTGGACTTTGCCCGCGCCCACGCGCGCCATTAAACCGCCCCCGAGGTGCAACGCCGCGAGGGTCACGGCGTACACCGCAGCCACGGCGACGCCGACCACAGCGAGTCGCGCCAGATCACCGTTTGTTTGTGAAGTCAGCAGCAGAATTGTGGCGATCGCTCCCGGCCCAGAGAGAAGCGGAATCGCCAGCGGAAAAACGGCGACGTCTTCGCCGGCCGTCGGGCGCTCTTCACGCTCCGGCGCCTGCAATCCGCCGCGATGGCCGAAGAGCATCGGCAGAGCGGTGGCAAACAACAGCACGCCGCCGCTAATGGTGAACGCGTGCACCGTCACGCCCAGATAAGCGAGCACGCTGCGGCCGGCGAGCAGAAAGAAAAGCGCGACCAGAAAAGCGATCATCACGGCGCGCGTGCCCGTGGCCCTGCGCTGTGCGGCGCCGTCACCTTCGGTGAGCGCGACGAAGACGGGCACAATGCCGGGCGGGTCGACGACCACCAGCAGCGTAATAAAAGCCGTCAATCCGAATCTCAGTAATTCTGCGCTCATGACAACCCCGGTTCCCGATCCCTTCAATATTTGGCCGAATGAATACTAATATATGCAGAACACACCAAGATACCGACTCGTGAGACGCACAGGTCAGTATGCCTGCTTCAGCTGGGCGGGTGCGGGCGACGCTATGACCCGCCCAGCTGAAGCAGGCGGTACTGACACGATCCACTTCCTCGGTGTGCGCGGCATATAGCGCTCGGAAAGCGTTTAAGGCAAGCCTCTTCAGTTCGCTGGATCGCTGCCAGCGACCAACAAAATTACTTGAAAAGGACTCAACTCTAAAGCCATGACAAATTTTGTATAAGGATCAATACGAATACAAAATTGTCGCTCGCTTAATCCTAAGCCTCCGCTTGAATTCGATTCCTTGTCCGGACATGCGGGAATTTCTTAGCCGCTCAACACCTGATTAGTTTCCTCCGGACGAACCTATGAGGGTAAATAGCCCCATCCGACGCGCACACAAGCTCTGCAAAACCCGGCGCTCATTCATTCTCCCTTCCGAACTAAACATTTGACGGTGATTTCAAATAGCTCCGCACTCATTTCTAACAAGCCGAGAGAGCTTACCTCAATGCGCTTTCCATCGTTTCAATTAACTTATTACATTACCGTCGTTTTGACGCTGTCAAACAACAAAAGCGTGACCTGTTACGGCTCCAAAATCGCCATTCCGTCTTCAAATTATCGTCCGCATTTTATTCGGTTAATCGCTTATCAATTCACAAATGCACAAAATCAACCGGCGAATAAGGTGCGGCCAGCAAGCAGTCCGGCCCGCTCTGGCATGCCGCATGCGCTACGGATCGTCGCATGTATCGTTCAACTAAGCAGACCACCAAGTAGAAAAGATGAATCAGAGGTAAACAACTTATCACGAGCACGCTAAGGCGCAGGCACTACTGAGTGTTGACGCCGCGCGTGCTTAACGGAGCAAAGAAGTTAAAAACCGAAGAGTCCCACTTCACGAAAAGCACTCGCGGGACTTTCGGTACTCCGATCATTGTGCGATGAAAGAGCCTCGCCATGTTAGCAGGAAAAATTTTGCGCGGCAAAATTAGTCCTCTTTCCCAACAATCACCCGAAAGAGCACCGCAGGCGCGCGTCGGGCCCACAACAGTAGGACGCAGTTCGCTTTGCTTGATGATTCTGGCTTTGGCCGGAATCGCCAGATGCTGGCGTTTTGCGGGCGCAGTCTTTTCAAGGCACGCTCCGCGGATTTGCGCGCGATAGCAGCGGCAATTCGATGCCCGCGGTGTCAATCGCGCTCGTCAATGAGGAAACCAACCTCACGCGCAATACCGTCACCAATGAAGCCGGCGAATACGTTTTGGAGCGCGTTGATCCCGGCAAATACAAAGTTTCGGCCTGGACGAACGGCTTTAAAAAAGTCGATCACCCGGCCGTCACGATTGAAACACAACAGCAAGTCGCGCTTGACCTGACGCTCGAAGTCGGAGATGTGGCCGAAAGCGTCACGGTCACGGACGAAGTCTCCTTAATCGAAACTTCGACGCCTTCCACAGGGCAAATTATTTCCAAGCAGGTGCTCAACGATCTGCCCAACTCCGGCCGCAATCCTTTCATGTTGTCTTCGATTGTGCCCAACGTTATTCCGGCCGGAAACCCCACGTTTAACCGCCAGCAGGATCAAAGCGGATCATCGCAAATTTCTCTCGCCGGCGGGCCCGTGCGCGGCAACAATTATTTGCTCGACGGAGTGCCCATCACGGACCTGCAAAACCGCGCCGTGATCATCCCTTCTATTGAAGCGGTGCAGGAATTAAAGGTTCAAGTCAACACCTACGACGCCGAAGCCGGACGCACCGGCGGCGGCGTTTTTAACGTGTCCGGAAAATCCGGGACCAACGATCTGCACGGCAGCCTTTTCGGTTTTTTGCGTCCTTCGTCGCTGCAAGCCAACAACTTCTTCAACAATCGCCGCGGCATCGCCAAGCCCGATGCGCCGTACAAGTTGTATGGCGGCTCGTTTGGCGGTCCCGTCTTTCTTCCGAGCTTTGGCGAAGGAGGCCCCTCGTTTTACAACGGCCGTAATCGCACATTTTTCTGGGCGGCCTTTGAAGGCTACCGCATGCAAAGCTTTCTCACGGAAACCTTCACGGTGCCGACCGCGCTTGAGCGGACGGGCGACTTTTCACAGACCAGAAACAGCCAAGGCAATCTCGTCTCGATCATCGATCCGCGCACGCTTCAGCCCTTCGCCGGCAACGTCATTCCGGCGGATCGCCTGGATCCCGTCGGGCTCAATCTGATTCAGTATTTCCCGGCGGCCTCCGGCGCCGGCGATGCCTTGACCGGCCTTAACAATTACACGTCCACCTCTGTGCTCAGCGATCGCGCCGATCAAGTGACGCTCAAAATGGACCACGCCGTGACGGACACGTACAAACTGAGCGGCATGTACGCCCACTACGGCTCGCGCGAACCGGTCGCGGATTATTATCAAACCGTCGCCAACCCCGGCGGAAGTTTGCTGTTCCGCACGGTGCACGCGCTCGCCGTCAACAACGTCTTCACGGTCAATTCAACGACGGTGCTCAGCTTGCGATACGGCTACAATTCTTTCACCGACAGCCCGACGACAAGCAGCGCCGGCTTTTCTCCGGCGTCTCTCGGCTTTGCTAATTCATTTACGAATGACATCGCTTTTAACAAGTTTCCGAGAATCAATCTCTCAGGCGCTTACGGCTCGGTCTCTCAGGGCGCGCTCGGCTCATCGGCGCCTTCCGAGCGTCGCTATTACTCGCACAATTTGCTTGGCAGCGCGTCGAAGCTGATGGGCAGCCACAGTCTCAAAATCGGCGGAGACTTCCGGCGCATGTCCGCTGATTTTACGCAGACCGGCCAAGCGAGCGGAGAGTTTTCGTTTACCAGGGCGACCACCAACAACGAACTGGCGAGCCTTCTTTTGGGCTACCTGAGCGCCGACTCAAGCTTGACCAACAGCGCGCAGATCGCCACACCTCTGGCGACTTACACCAACTACTTCGCGGCTTACGTTCACGACGACTTTCGCTTTTCGCAAAAGCTAACGCTTAACTTCGGTCTGCGCTATGAATACGAGCAAGGCTTGCTGGAAAAGAACAACCAGTTAACCGTGGGCTTTGATCCGAACGTCGCCTCGCCGCTGCAAGTGCCCGGCATGAACCTGCGCGGCGGACTGCTGTATGCGGGCGTAGACGGCAATCCCACGCAGCAAACGCAGGCCTCGAAAGCCAAGCTAGGACCACGCGTCGGCTTCGCTTATGCCTTCGACGACAAAACGACGATCCGCGCCGGCTACGGCATTTTCTGGGCGCCGCCGGTCTTCAATTTCTCGATCACGGGCCTGGGCGCGCTCGGCTTCTCTTCGGTCACAACCGCCATCTCAGGCGCTGAGCATACGTCTTTCCAATCCGTTTCCGAACGGCCTCAATCAACCCACGGGAAATTCACTGGCCTGCTCACCCAAGTAGGAGACACGGTTGACTACGTGGACTACAACCGCAAGCCGGCTTACCTGCAGCAATACTCGATTGACGTGCAGCGCGAATGCCGGGCTCCGTGGTGCTCACCTTAAGCTACGCGTCGGCAGCCGCGGCACGCACCTGCAAATCGGCGGCATCAATGATGCGGTCGTGAAGCTTAATCAACTCGCGCCCGAACAATTGCAATTGGGAGCGGCGCTGCAACAGCAAGTGCCGAACCCTTCTTCGGCATCATCAAAACCGGTTTCCTTAGCCGGGCGACCGTCACGCGCGGTCAATTGCTCAGGCCCTTTCCGCAATACGGCGACATCAACGTGCACGGCACGAGCGGCGGTAATTCCTTTTATAACTCGGGCACCATCAAGGCTCAAAAAAGGTTTACGCGCGGCGTCACTTTCCTGACCTCATACACTTTCAGCCGCATGCTGGACGACGTGATCGGGCAGGCGAATTTCTTCGGCGGAGTTTCCAACTTCGCGCTCAACAGCTACGACTTGGGCCGCGAGTACGCGCTGTCGAGCATAGATACGCCGCATCGCTATTTGATCAGCGGCACTTATGAATTGCCCTTCGGCAAAGGCCGCCGGTTCTTTTCGGAAAGCAATTTTGCTGACAAGCTTTTGGGCGGGTGGCAGTTAAACGCAATCGGCAGTTTTCAAAGCGGCTTTCCCTTAAACGTCACGCAGAACACAAACAACACGCGCGCCTTTTCCGGCGGGCAACGGCCCAACGCCGTGGCCGGCGTCTCCGCCGCCACCGAAGGCTCGGTCTCAGATCGCATTGACGCTTACCTTAACCCGGCCGCGTTTTCGACGGCCGCCGAGTACACTTTCGGCAATCTCGGCCGCTCCATCGGCGTACGCACTCCGTCGCAGCAGAACTGGGACATAGGCATTCTCAAAAACACCGCGCTTTTTGAAAGCGTCCGCGCCCAGCTCAGACTTGAAGCCATCAATGCCTTTAACACGCCCGTTTTTCGCGCTCCTAACACATCATTTGGCAACGCCAACTTCGGCAGAATCACCTCGCAGGCTAACTTCGCCCGCGTGATGCAAGTTAGTTTGCGATTGAATTGGTGATTAGAAAGTGACAAGTGACAAGTGACAAGAAAGAATTTGTTTTATCTTGTCACTTGTCACTCTCCCAGTCACTTCCTGATCGGAGCGATGACGGCATGCGCAATTATTCGATGGATGTTTCAGCCGGCCCGGACCGGAAGGTTTATCGCATACGCCAGAGAGCTTCGGACTCTTCACTGATCTGAACGAAACCGCACGCGTGGTGCGCCTTTTCCCGAAGCAACCGGCGCCCGGCACGCGCGGTCGCCTGCTTTCGCGCCTGCGCGGCGACATCGGCGGCGGCATTGTTTCCGCATTGATGACGGTGCCTTACGGCATGGCGCTTTCCCTCGCCATCGGGCTCAGCCCGGAGGCGGGGCTTTATACCTCGATTATCGGAAACGTGATCGCAGGTTTTCTGTCCAGCTCGCCGGTGATGATTAGCGGGCTTTCCGCGACGGCCGTGCCGGTGCTCGCGGTGGTGGTGAAAAACCACGGCGTAGGGGCGGCGCTGGCCGTGGGTTTGATGACCGGCTTGATTATGGCTTTCGTCGGCATTATGCGCGTGGGGCGTTTCGCCAATTACTTGCCGCCTTCTATTGTCAGCGCGTTTACCTGCGGCCTCGGCGTAGTGATTTGCGCCACGCAGTTGAAAGTGGTCTTCGGAGTGACGCCCGTTCCGATCGGTTTCGATATGGGCATTGTCGACGACATCGCGGGCGTGGTGGGGGCGCTTCCGAGCGCCAATCCGCAAGCCATGCTGGTGGCCGGCGTGGTCGCCGTGGTGATGGCGCTCTTTCCGAACTGGAAGGAAAACGTACCGTCCTCGCTGGTCGAGTGGTCATCGCTTCGGTGATCGCGCTGATGTTCGGATTCTCTGCGAGCGGGCGAGTGGGCGCGCTGCCCGCCGGTTTCCCTGCGCTCCGCGCGTTTGACTTCGATTTTTCGCAACTCTCGTCGCTGATTCACCCGGCGCTCACGCTGGCCGGTCTTTTCACCATCAATCAAGTATTAACGGGCATCGTGGTTTGTCGCGCTGAGAATCGCTGCGGCAACAGCAACCGCGAATTAATCGCGCAGGGCGCCGCCAACATCGTGACGCCGTTTTTCGGTTCTCCGCCCGGAGTCGCGATGCTTGCGCGCACAGTGGCGAGCGCCCGCGCCGGCGCCACCACGCGTCTGTCCATTTACACGCACAGCTTGATACTTTTACTGCTGGTCATTCCTTTTCGCGGTTTGATCGGACAAATCCCCCTCTCCGCCCTGGCCGCCGTCACGGTGATGGTCGGATTTCAATTGATCGACTGGAAGCGCCTCCAATCGCTGCGCTCAATGAGCCGAACCGATTTCGCCCTTTTCCTGTTGACCTTTTCCCTGGTCGTGTTCGCCGACTTGATCGTCGGCGTCGGCGTGGGTTTTCTCGTCGCGATGCTGCTCTTTATCGAACGCTCCGCTTCTTCGACACACCTTGAAAAGGTCGCGTCTGAAGAAGACGACGAAGATAGTGCGCCGCAGAATGCGCCGGCGCACCTGACTGGGCCGGAGGCCGCGGGTGTGCAAACTTACCGTTTGATCGGACCGCTTTTTTTCGCTTCGAGCGAGAAAATTTACAAACAGCTGGAGAAAGAGGTAACCGCTAAGATGCTCGTCCTTGATTTGAGCGCCGCGGGGTTGGTGGATTCGGCGGCGACGGATTTCCTGCGCAACGTTTACCGGCTGCAAAGGGCGAAGGGCGCGGATCTTTTTCTCACCGGCTTAGGCCGGCAGCACCTCTTTATCTTTGAAAGAGGCGGATTGCTCAATGAACTGGGCGCCCACCGGTTCAATTTCACTTCTCGCGGCGCCGCGTCTTACGACGAAAACGGGGCCGCTCTCGTTAACACATTCTGAGCGGCCATCTCTCGTGATAAAGTTGTCGCGAGAAACCGCTTTCGCCCGAATCACATGCCAAAGAAACGCCAGTCAGTCCAGAAAGGTGCGCTGAAGATGAGAACCAAGATGAAAGAAAATAACGGCAACGCCCTGCTGCCAGACATTTCCCGCAGAATGTTTGGCCGTGTGGCCCTCCTGGCGACGGCCGGCGCCACGCTACCCTTTTACAACGAAGCCACGCTCGCGCAACTATCCCGTATCGGGCCGCTGCCGGAAGGCGCGGTTAAAATCAATGCCAACGAAAACCCCATGGGGCCTTGCGCGGAAGCCGCCGAAGCGATTCACAAAGTGGTGCAAAAAGGCGGCCGCTATGTCTACGAAGAGACAGACACGTTTGCCACTACGCTGGCCAAGCAGGAAAACGTTAAAGCCGAGTATGTGATGCCTTTGCCGGCTCAAGCGATCCGCTGCACCGCGGTGCTGGCGTTCACATCGCCGACCAAGAGCCTGGTGATGGGCGACCCGGTTATGAGGCGGGAGGCCGGGCCGCCGAGTACATCGGCGCCAAAGTCATACGGGTGCCGCTCGCGAAAGATCATTCTCATGACGTGAAGGCGATGGTCAAAGCCGATCCGAACGCGGGCGTGATTTACATTTGCAATCCGAACAACCCGACGGGCACGCTCACTTCGCGTGCAGACATCGAATACGCCTTGAACAACAAACCAGCCGGGTCGATTTTGCTGCTCGATGAAGCTTACCTGCATTTCTCTGAAGGTCAGGCCGGCAGCGATTTGGTGGCCCGCGACAAAGACATCATTATTTTGCGAACTTTCTCGAAGCTCTACGGCATGGCCGGTTTGCGGGCCGGGGCCGCCATCGGCCGACCCGATTTGATCGCCAAGCTCAGATCTTACGGAGCGGGAGCGTTGCCTTTGACCGGCATGGTCGGCGCCACCGCGAGCCTCAACACAGCAACTCTCATCCCGGAACGCCGCAAGATGAACAAAGACATCCGCAACGATGTGTTCAGCTTTCTTGCGAAGCAAAAATTCTCTTTTGTGCCCTCGGATAGCAACTGCTTTATGCTCGACGCCAAACGGCCCGGCAAAGAACTTGTCGCCGCGATGGCCAAAGAAAAAGTCTACATCGGCCGCGTGTGGCCCGCCTGGCCGACTCACACGCGCATCACCGTCGGCACGCGCGAAGAAATGGCCAAGTTCCAGACCGCGCTCCTTAAGGTAATGAATAGCTAATGATGGAAGGCGGAAGGCGGAAGGATGAAAATTAAGGCTGAAAGAAATTAATAAAAGTTCTTCCCGCCTCAGCTTTCATCCTTCATCCCTCCAAAGTTAGGTTCTCGCGAAGACGATTACGAGTGTGAAAAGCACCAGCGACTCGATTAGCGCGAGGCCGATGATCATCAAGATCTGAATACGCGCGCTCGCGCCCGGATTGCGTGCGGTGCCTTCGACGGCCGCCGCACCGATGCGCGACTGGCCAATGGCGCCGCCGGCGGCCGCGATCGCGAAGCCGAAGACTGCGGCAATGGCCTTCCAACTGTTTTCCGTATTCTGATTGTCGGCTGCCATGGTTTGCGCGAGCGCGAAAGTGGAAGTCATCAACACCCCCAGCACGGCGAAGAAAACGTTTCTCATTTTGGTCATCTTGTTTCTCCTCAAAGCTTGTTGAAAAGACACTCTCTCGAGAGCTTTCGGGCGCCGACAAAGCTCGCCGGTTGCGGCACGGGATGTTTATGAATACGCCGATTTCCGGTATGCGCCGCCCCTCTTACAACGGCGCTCCAGCGTCATCAGCTACATCGCGGCATTTCCCGACGGGGAAAGCCGCATTAGTATTTCAACCCGCCTTCAACTCACCGAGCCCAAGCGTCGATTCCCGATCGCGCTTTGAAACTGTCGTTGATGATGCGCCCCAACGTGTGCGAGTTTCGCGAATTAATGACCCACATCGCTCGAAGCGCGCTTGAAACCCGATCAACCGAACCCTACGTCAGCACCGGAGCGATGATCTGTTCATTCTCCTCGGCGTGGTCGTGATGCTCATCGTGCGGCGGGTGCGAGACCTCGCTGATGTAGACGATGGACAGAAAAACGAAAATAAACGTCTGAATGAAGGCGACGAACACGCCGAGCGGCATCAACGCCACCGGCACAATCCAGTTGGTGTAAGGCGGCGCGAGATTCGTGATGTTACCGATCACCTGCTCGTCGGCGAACATATTGCCGAAAAGGCGTATGCCCAGCGAGATCGGCCGGATAATGTTACTGATCAATTCAATCGGGAAAAGCAGCGGAGCGAGCAGCAGCAACGGCCCCGCGAAGTGGCTGAGATGGCCGAAAAGGCCGTTCTCCCTGATGCCTATGTAGTTGTAATAAGCGAATGAGGAAATGCCAAGCGCCAGCGTGACGCTCGTGGACGCCGTGGGCGACATCAGGCCGGGGACCTGTCCCATCAAATTTGAAACGAGAATCAAAACGCCGAAAGTGGCGATGACGGGAAAGTATTTTAACGCGTGCTTGCCGACCGTTCCGGTCAGCAAATCCTCTATGGCCAACACGCCGGCCTCCAGCGTTTGCTGCCCCGGCGTCGGATCGTCTTCGGACAATTTGCCTTTCAAGACCCAGATCGCAATCATCGTGATCAAACACGCGATGACGAACATCACCGTGTACCACGGGATCGCGGTCTCCGGCGTGTAGGCGCCGAAGACGGCCTCGGGCGTGGTGTCAAAGCGGCCCAGCACGTTCTGCCAAAACGGATGCGTATACTTCATTTGAAAGTGGTGGACCGGCTCGCCGAAATGGTGATTGAGAAGCTCGACCAAGACCGGCGTGTGATGGACGGCGGCGGCAGATCCACTGGTTCCGCCGGAATTTTCAGCCAACCAAAGCATTCTTAATAATCCTCGCGACGAAAGATGGTGAGCGTGATCTGTCCGAGCGCCTCGGCGAGCAACGCGGCCACAAACGCACAAAGGCCAAAGAGCGCGGCGACGAGTGAGATCAGATCAAGCGTGTGCAAAATAAAGACGATGAAGGCGATGATGAGATAACGTAAAGCGTAACGCCCGACACGAAATCGCGGCCGATCACCCTTAAATATCGCCGCCACAGAGGTCTTCAGCCAATAATAATTGAAGAGCGAAAGCAGTCCCCCCACCAGTAACCCGGAGGTCACGCGCCACGGCGCAATCGGCAAGCTCAAAGCGACCATCAAAGCGACCGCGACGCAGGACAAACGGAAAAGTCTGCGCTCCACATTGAGCAGTTCCGCGTGAGAGGCGGCTTCCTCCTCATCAACATGATCAAAGGTACCTTGCATAAATTAATCCGCAATTTTACACGCCGCTCCAAACGGTGTCGAGTTGCGCTTTGCACTCGGCCTATATGGCAGCCACACCGAGGAAGTGGATTGTGTCAGTACCGCCTGCCTAAGCTTGGGCGGGTTTTGGTGACGCTAAGAACCCGCCCAAGCTTAGGCAGGCGGTACTGACCAGAGCCCTGTCGCCAAGTCGGTATCTTGGTGTGCGCGGCATATAGTCAGTTTCAATCTCCGTTGCGGAAAGTATGAACTTACGGGCTTTTCCCCAACAAAACCTTGACAATCTGCGCCTTTACCAGGCCCGAAAACGACTTTTCACCCGCTCTGTGGACAGCGCAGACCCAAGATGTGGGGGTCGACTTATGCGAGCGATGCTGCGAACCCATTGTTTTGGCCTGAAAAAGCCGATTGTTTGCTCAATGTTTAAACCTTTCCGCAACGGAGACTTTCAATGAAAGGACTTGCTTAATTGTGGAACCGACATTAACGGATGTGGAGGTGCGGGTGATCGGCTCGTTGATTGAGAAACAGATTACGACGCCTGAATATTATCCGCTGACTTTAAACGCGCTGACGCACGCCTGCAATCAGATTCAGAACCGCGAGCCCGTTGTTTCCTATGATGAAAAAACGGTGGCGCGGGCGCTCGAAAGTCTGCGCGTCAAGTATTTCGCTCATGTGCTTTACGCGCGCGACAACCGCGTGGAGAAGTACCGGCAGGTGTTGACCGAAAAGCTGGAACTCGCGGCGCCCGAGATCGCCGCGCTGTGCGTGTTGATGCTGCGCGGGCCGCAGACCGTGGGCGAGATTCGCAATCGCAGCAATCGGCTGCACGAGTTTCAAGAACTCACGGACGTGGAAGAGGCGCTCAGTAGTTTGGCGGAAAGGGAAATGCCTCTGGTCGCGCGACTGGCCAGACAGCCCGGCCAAAAAGAAGCGCGCTACGCACACCTGCTGATGGGCGATCTTGTGGCGGAAGAAATGCCGACCGCCGCGCGCCCTGAGCCGCGAGTTGAGCCGCGAGTTGACGAAGCGATGCTGGAAGTGCGCGGCGAGAATGAAAGAATAAAGATCCTCGAACGCGAAGTCGAAATGCTCAAAGAGCAAGTCGCGGCGCTCACCGCACAATTCGATGAATTCAAAAAGCAGTTCGAGTAAGAAACCGGGCCGCAGACTCAGTGGTCGCTTCTACGCGCGCGGCGACGCGCTCAGCGTGGCGCGCGACCTGCTCGGAAAGCGTTTGGTTGTGCCGGCCGCGGATGGCACGCGCGTGTCCGGGGTGATCGTTGAAACCGAAGCCTACCTGGGGCCGGAAGATAAAGCGTCGCACGCCTACGCCAATCGTCGCACCGCGCGCACCGAAGTGATGTACGCCACGGGCGGCGTGGCTTACGTTTATTTCATTTAAGGCATGTATTACCAGCTCAACGCGGTGGTGAATCGTCGGGACGTGCCTCACGCGGTGCTCGTGCGCGCGCTCGAACCCTGTGAAGGCGTTGAATTGATGCGACAACGGCGAGCGGTCAAGCGCGATCGCGATCTGACCAACGGGCCGGGAAAACTGTGTCAGGCGCTCGGCATCGACAAAAGCTACAACACAGCCGACCTGACCGGCGAATTGATCTGGATCGAAGATGCGCCCGTCGAAATCGCCGAACAGGATGTCGCACGTGGGCCGCGCATCGGCATTGATTACGCGGAAGAGTACGCCGCTCTGCCCTGGCGGTTTTGGGTGCACGGCAACGCGCCGGTCGCTAAGAAAGGATGAAGGCGGAAGGATGAAGGATGAAGGCGGAAGGCGGAAGGATGAAGGCGGAAGGATGAAGGATTTAATAAAAGTTCTTCCGTCCTATGTTTCATCCTTCATCCTTCCGCCTTCATCCTTCATGATGTCCTTCATCTTTCCAAATGTTACTCGGAGCGCGGAGACAGTCGCTTGATGGACGGAGTTAAAAGAAAGAGCGCGACGGCGGCGATGATGGAGACGAGCGCGACCACGCCGAACAATTGCAACAGCGCGCCTTCGGCCTTTTCATCGAAAAAGCCCGATGCCCAGCCCGCGATGTAGTTGCCCACGGAGATCGACAAAAACCATACGCCCATCATTAATCCGACCATCCGCGCCGGCGAAAGCTTGGTGACCGTGCTTAAGCCCACCGGGCTCAAACACATTTCGCCGATGGTCTGCAAGAAATAAACCAACACCAGCCAAAGCGGACTCACTTTGCCGATTCCGGTGAGCGTCGAGGCGAAAGCGATGACCACAAAAGCGATGCCGGCGAAGAGCAAACCGTAGGCAAACTTGGCGGGGCTCGAAGGATTGCACCGGCCCAAACTGATCCAGAACCAAGCGAAGAGCGGCGCGAGCGCGATCACGAAAAGCGCCGGCACGGATTGAAACCAGCTTGAAGGAAACTCGAAGCCGAGGATGTTGGTGCGCGTCAAACGGTCGGCGAATAACGTCAGGCTGGTCGCCGCCTGCTCATACGACGCCCAAAAAATCGCCGAGAAGATGAACAGAATGAAGATCACCAGCACGCGCTTCAGCTCGTCGGCCGCGAGGTGTCGCACGACGCCCACGATGTAGCCTACGAAAAGACCGACCACCGTCGGAAAAAGGCTCGTCAACAACTTCGTCAGCAAGTCGTCGCCGCCCCAAAAAAAGCCGAGCGCGAAGCCCGCCACGGCTCCGACCAAGGCGAGACCGATAGTCACCGTGTCGGAGTTGACGCTTTCGTCGGCGATGCCTTTCGTCGCGGAAATATCCGCGCCCTTTTGCGCGGGGCGGTCGCCGATGCCGCGCAAACGATTGCCGCTCAAAGCGTACTGCACGAGTCCGATCACCATGCCGAAGCCGGCGGCCGCAAAACCATAATGCCAATCAACGCGCTGCCCCAGGTAGCCGCACACCAAAGGCGCGATAAAAGCCCCGAGGTTGATGCCCATGTAAAAGATCGAGAAGCCGGCGTCGCGCCGCGCGTCGCCCGGGGCATACATCTGACCGACCATCGCGCTGATGTTGGGTTTGAGCAGGCCCGTGCCGAGGGCGATCAACGCCAGGCCGCCGTAGAAGTTGGGCCTGGTGTCGAAAGCCATTGAGAAGTGGCCGCACGCGATGACGACGCCGCCAATGAACACCGCGCGGCGCGTGCCGAAAAATCTGTCGGCCAGCCACCCGCCGATGAGCGGCGTCCAGTAAACGGAAGATGCGTAGGTGCTGTAGATGAGCCCCGCGTATTTCTGGTTGAAAGCCAAGCCGCCCTCAGCCAGCGGCTTGGTCATGTACAGCAACAAAATGGCGCGCATGCCGTAGAAGCTGAAGCGCTCCCACATCTCCGTCAAAAAGAGCGTCGACAAGCCGCGCGGATGGCCGCCCAAGCCGCCGGCGTCCATCACATATTCGGAACTCACGCCGGTGGCATCAATCGAAGTTGTCGCCATGTTTTCTCTGTGCTGAAGCGATGAAAAAATCGGAAGTAAGACGCGAGGGAGAGTCTAGCCAAGCCATTTGGTTTTGGAAAGCCCGCCCTGATCTTTCTCTGTGTCTCTCTGTGTCTTCTCTCTCTGTGTTTCTCTCTCGTTTAAATCAGTCTCACTTAAACGAGAGAGAAACACAGAGATAAAAGACACAGAGAAAGATCAGGCGTATTGCCCGGCGGCGTAGCCCGAGGCCCAGGCCCATTGAAAATTGTAACCGCCCAGATGGCCCGTCACATCCACCACCTCGCCGATAAAGTAAAGGCCGGGCACGCGCACCGACTCCATGGTTTTTGAGGAAAGCTCGTCGGGCGCGACGCCGCCCGCCGTCACCTCGGCCTTTTTATATCCTTCGGTGCCGTTCGGCGTGATGCGCCACGCGTGAAGCCGGGCGGCGATGGCTGCGAGCTCTCTGGGCGCAAAGCGATTGATTGGCCGCGACGAAGCGTAGAGCTCGCACCAGGCGTGCGCGAAGCGGCGCGGCAAAAACTGGCCGAGCAAATTGGCGAGCTCGATTTCGCCGCACCTCTTTTCCGCTAAAATCGCGCGCGCGTTGCGCTCGGGAAGCAAATCTATGGAGATCGCCTCGCCGTGCTGCCAGTAGGAAGAGACCTGAAGAATCGCCGGCCCGCTCAGTCCCCTGTGCGTCAGAAGAATGTTTTCGCGAAACCCGGCGCCGCGCGCGCACTCGACCGCCGCATCAATGGAGAGGCCGCTCAGGGCCCCGAGTTTTTTAAGTTCCTCGGCGGCGAGAGTAAAGGGCACCAGCGCCGGCCGCGTTTCGATGATTTTTAAGTTGAACTGTGCGGCCAATTGATAGCCGAAGTCGCTTGCGCCCAGATGCGGAATCGAGAGTCCGCCGCTCGCGACGACCAGAGAAGCGCAGGCGAATGTTCCTTGGTTTGTGGCGACCACGAACCTGGCATCGCCGCCATTGCTGCCGCCGCGCTCGACGCCGCGCACTGCGCAGTTCGTTCGCACCTCTGCGCGCGCGGCCGCGCACTCGGCGAGCAGCATCTCTATGATCTCGCGCGAACTGTGGTCGCAGAACAGCTGGCCAAGCTTTTTCTCGTGATACGCAATGCCGTGTTTTTCAACTTGCGCGACGAAATCATCGGGCGTGTAGCGCGCCAGCGCGGACCGGCAGAAATCAGGATTTGCGGAAAGGTAATTGTCCGGACTTGCGCCGAGGTTGGTGAAATTGCAGCGGCCGCCGCCGGAGATCGCGATTTTCTTGCCCACGCGATCCGCGTGTTCTACGACGAGCACTCGCCGCCCGCGACGCCCAGCTTCCGCAGCGCACATCAGACCGGCCGCGCCGCCGCCAACGATAATGACGTCCACACTCGTCATCGCAAATAATTGCTCGGCTACCGCGCTCCGGCCCGGCGCAGCAAATCCGCGATCTCCTGGTGGCGGTTGATTTCGGCCCACTGGCGCGCGCTGCGATCACTGGCGTCGCGCAAATTTACCTCGGCGCCCTTGTTAATCAACAAACTGACGATTTCTTCGTGCCCTTCTTTCGCGGCCTTGAGCAGCGCCGTTTGATTCACCTCGTCCAGCGCATCAAGGTCTGCGCCGCGCTCAACCAAGACGCGCGAAGTGTCCGTGTGGCCACGCGCCGCCGCCGCCATCAGCGCCGTGGTGCGACGCGCATCCGTGGAGTTAACATCCGCGCCGCCCGCGAGCAGTTCCTGGGCGATGTGGTCGCGGCCATTTTCGGCGGCGAGCCGCAGCGCCGTTCGGCCGCGCGCGTCCGCGGCGTTGGGATTAATCTCCGCCGCCAGATAAAGCCGCACAAGTTCCGGCTCACCATTTTCAACAACGCGATAAAAGGCCGCCTCGGTGAAGGGAAGATTTCTCTCAAGCAATTGCCGGCGGGCGCGCTCGGCGATTGTCCCAAGCGTCGGCGTGGGAACGGCGGCGGGCGTTTCCGTCAAAACGTTTTGATTCGAATTGCCAACGCTCTGATTAACGTTGCGGTTAACTGTTCTGCGCGCCGGAGCGGGAGGCGCCGCCAGCCGCTCGCGGTAGCGCATAAACGCCCATCCGACGAAAAGCGAAGCCACCGCCGCGAGGGCCAAAGTCGTAAGCGTCCACGCGCGGCGGGCCGTGGCAGCGGAGCCTCTCGTGGGCGCCGCCGCCGCCGGCCCAATCGGCACCACGACCTGCTGCGGTCTGGCGACGGTTGTGATTGGCACCGGTCTGCTTTCCGGCGGTCTGCTTTCTGGCGGTCGCGTGTGAGTCGTGACGATTGTCGTTTCGCCCGCGTCGGTAATCGAAGCCGCGCGCTCTGCTATGGTGGCCTGCGCTGCGTTATCGCGTAGCGCTTGGCGCATCGCGAGCGCTGAGGCGGGGCGTTGCGCGCTGTTAAGCGCCATCGTCTGCGCGAGCAGCGCGGATAGATTCGCACCGATGGCGGAATTGATTTGCCGAGCGTCACGCAGCGGGTCAGGCTCGGCGTGCAGCACGGCGTTGGCGCGCTGCAGCGCGTCGGGCGGCCTGGTGTCGGTCAGCAAATGATAGATCGTGGCGGCGAGGGCATAGAGGTCGCTGCGGGTGTCTGTGCCCGCGCCCTGGATTTGTTCAAGCGGCGCGTAGCTCGGAGTGTAGCCGAGGATGCTGTGCGTGGCCGTCACCGTAGACATCTGCCCGCTCGCGCCCTTGGCGAGCCCGAAGTCGAGCAGCACGATTTGATGGTGCGTGAGTAATTTGAGATTGGCGGGCTTGATGTCTCTGTGAATCACCGGCGGACGAAGCGTATGCAGATAGTTGAGGGCGTCGAGCAATTGATCGGCCCAGGCGCACACCTCCGCCACAGCGAACGGCTGCGAGTTGCGCTCCGCGAGCAACTCCCCCAGATCGCGGCCCGGAATGTATTCCATCACCAGGAATAATTCTTCGCCCTCGCTGAAGTGGTCGATCACATTGGGCAGCGCCGGGTGACGCAGATTGGCGAGCAGATGAGCTTCACGCTCAAAGGCGCGTCGCAGTTCGTCGGCCGTAACTAAGGTTTGCTTGATCGCGACCGTGCGGTTCAGCCTTTTGTCGATCGCTTCGTAAACGGCGCCCATGCCTCCGCGTCCGAGCGGGCGCACAATGCGGTAGCGGTTTTGTAGAATCGTCTCCGGTTGCAGCACCCGGGCAGTTTAGCTTGTTTGGCGCCGAACGAGCCAGCAAGGCGCGTGCGGATCGAAGTACCAGCAGCGAGTTCCATGATTGTTTTCTTACAAAACAGAGCACCATCTTCATAGACATTTGTCGCACGCTCCAATTATGCTCGCATAATACAAATCGAGCCGTGAGCGCTCTTTTCTCTCTCTCTCTCTCTCTGTTTCTC
>JBBJMB010000264.1:0-5272 GCA_037719755.1 Pyrinomonadaceae bacterium | reverse complement strand
TTGACTTGTGTACGGGAGTACAGTAGTAGTTCGCTACTGCTTCCACTTCCTTATCTTGTCACTTGTCACTCGTCACTTGTCACTCATGAAGATTATAATGCACGCGCGATGATGCGTGCTACCGGGCGGGAAGTTGGCGCGTGTGATACTTGGCAAAGGTTTTGATGCAGAACGAATCAATTGAAACCGGTGGTTTGCCGGAAGGCGAAAGCCCTGCGCCATCCGCTGCGGGTCCGAAAGAGCGGCGGCGGCGGGCGGCTGGTCGCCTTTTTCGCGCGGAAGTTTTTTATGGACTCGGGCTGGCGGCTTTTGCCGCGCTCGCTTTTCTCGCCAGCTTCAACGCTTATTTCGGCTGGGATCTCCGCACTTCGCTGTTTCTTCAGAGCTTACCGATTCCGGGCATGCTGGAAATGATGCGCTTCGTGTCGCTTTTCGGAAACAAGCTCACTCCGTTTGCGCTCACCATTTTCACCGCCGTTTTGTTGCTCGTTTTTAAGCGGCGCAGCGAGGCCGCAGGTCTCATCTTTAGTGCGGGCGGTAGCTCGATCGTCAACAGCCTGTTGAAGCTTTTGATCGCACGTCCGCGCCCCACGTCAGACCTGGTGTCCGTTTTTATCGACCTCAAAACGCAGAGCTTTCCGTCGGGTCATGTGACGTTTTACGTGTGCTACTTCGGCTTTCTCTTTTTTGCGGCCTACGCGGTTCTGCCGCGCGGCTCCGTCTTGCGGCGCGCGGCGTGCGGGGCGACGGCTGTGCCGGTGGTTCTGATTGGTCTTTCGCGCGTGTATCTCGGAGCCCACTGGCCGAGCGACACGCTGGGCGCGTATCTCGTGAGCGGCCTCTGGCTCGCGCTTTCGCTTGACCTTTATCGCCGCTGGAAAGAGCGCTCAACGTTTCATTAAATTGAAGTCAATCCCTCTGCGTTTCGCTCTTGTCATTTCTCTGTGGTTCTCTCTCGTTTAAGTCAGTCACACCTAAACGAGAGAGAACCACAGAGAAAAGACAAGAGAGAAACGCAGAGGGACAAGCACCTCGAAGCATGACTGCGAGAAGGATTATCTGCTTTATCCTCCGGTTGGCGCTGCGGATTTTCTTCCGGCGCCTTGAGATGGCCGGCGCCGAGCGCGTGCCCGCGACGGGGCCGGTGATTTTCGTGTTGAATCATCCAAATGGCTTGGTGGACCCGGCCTTTATGCTTTGCCTGGCGCCGCGCCGCGTTTCTTTTCTCGCCAAGTCGACGCTTTTCCGCATGCCTGTTGTCGGCTACTTTGTGCGCGCGCTTGACTCGCTGCCCGTTTATCGCCGCCAGGATGCTGGCGCAGATGTGGCGCGCAACCGCGAAACGTTTACGCGCTGCCGGGAACTGCTCGCGCGCGGAGGTACGCTCGCCATCTGCCCTGAGGGAGTCTCGCACAACGACACTTACCTGCGCCCGCTCAAAACCGGCACGGCCCGCATCGCTCTGGGCGCCGTTTCCTCAAGCGACGAAAGATTGGATTTGAAGATCGTACCGGTCGGTCTTTACTACACGGCCAAGACCGCGTTCCGCAGCTCGGCGTTGATTTACTTCGGGGAACCACTTGGCGTCGAAGCGATCAAGCTGGGAGCCGACGCGGAGCCGCCGCCGGAGGCCGTGCGTGAACTTTCAAATCGCATCGAAGCCGCGTTGCGCGAAATAGTTCTCAACGCGGAACACGAGCAAGCCCTGGACACCGTGGCGCGGGCCGAACGCATTTTTTCATCATCCGACGACACGGATGGCCAGGGTCAAACTTTGGAGCGCGAGCTGAAACTGCGCCGCCGCTTTGTGGAGGGCTACGATTTTTTGCGCGCGCACGCTCCCCGCAGACTTGAATCGCTCGACGCGCGCATCACGCGCTACGAAGCGGAGCTTCACGTGTTACAGCTGGGTCCCCAAGATCTCACCGCCGCCGCCGCTCACCGCTCGCGCACGCTCGCACGTTACCTGTTGACGCGCACGCTTCTTTTCGCGCTACTCGCGCCCTGCGCGGCGGTGGGGCTCTTTGTGCATTATCCGGCCTACCGCTTCGTCGGCTCACTCGCGAAGAGACTGGCGAAGCGAGACACGGACGTGTTGTCGACCTTTAAGATCGCCGCCGCGATGCTCTTCTTTCCCGTGACGTGGCTTTTGTTGGCCATCGCCGCGCGCAGCCTCTCCGGCTGGCCGGCGGCCATGGTGACGCTGCTTGTCGCGCCGCTCGCCGGCTACGCCGCGATTCTTTTCTTGGAAGAATTTGACCGCTTCATTGGCGGCGCACGCGCGCTCACGTTTTTCTTCACTCGCCGCTGGTTCTTTTTGCAACTCCTTGCCGAGCGCCGGGCGATTCGCGATGAGATTATCGCGCTCGGCGGCGAAGTCGGCTGACAAAAGGATTGGTCTGGCGCCGCCCAAGCCTAGAAAACTTGCGGCGCGGTGAACTACACTGCTCGAACTCGAATTTTAAACCCCTGGGAGGAACGCGTTTGATGAAAGAAGATTTGATCAGCTTGATGCTAAGTCTGGAGCTTAATCGCAGAGGCTTTGTGGTCACGACGCTCGCCGCCGGCTTCGCTTTGGCCGTCCGCACGGCGCCGCTTAAATAACGTGGGTTCGATGTGAGGGATGATTCTGCTCTGCGCTCGAAGCGCAGACTACTGCTGCCCACATCAAATGTGGCCAAAATGTCCGACAATCTTCTCGATGGTAGCTCGACTTTGTGAGCAATCAACCTTGGCGGCCTGGGCACGTCTCTCGACAATCGAGAAGATTGTCGGACATGGGCTTGGAAGTGATCTGCTGACCTCGCATGCACGTTAAATAGCAAGGCGTCACAAAACACAAACGGAAGGGCCAACTCGTTGGCCCTTCCGTTTGTGTTTTGTGACAGAGATTTTACCGATGGCGCTTATTTGTCGCGGACCATAAAGGCGAGGTCGCTTTCTTGCGCGAAGATGTAGCCGAGGTTGCCTTTGTATTTGATCCTGATTTGCGGCTTGTCCCCGAGTTGAAGGATCAGCGGGTTATCGATGGTCACCACTTCGCCGGCCGGAATGTTGCGGCAGTTGAAAGACGCGCAGCGGTCGTCGGCATCGTGCAACCGCGAGCTTTTCTGCAACACCACGTCAAACTTTTTCTCGTATGCGCCTTTGATCAGCTCGGCCAGAGAATGTGAGGCCGCTGGTCGGCTCTCGACGATCTCCTCGGCTGCGTCGGCGTCAATGGCCTGGGCGTGGTGCGGGGTTGTGTGCGCGGGCTTCGGAGCAGCGGGCTTCGGAGCAGCAGGCTTCGGAGCAGCGGGCCTCGGAGCAGTGTGCTTCGGAGCAGCGTGTTTCAGAACTGTTGGCTGCGGGGCGGGCACTTCTCGGGCGGGCGCGTGAACCGGAATTGATTGATGAGCGGCGGGGGCGTGTTCTTCGTTTGCGCCGTGCGCAACGCCATCAGCGCGAGCGTGAACTGCGGCGGGAGCGGGCGCCGCTTTTTCAATTGGCGCTGCGACGACCATGCTGGACGGGATCATTTCGACGAGCCCGCTATCCAGGTTGTAGACGCCGCCGACGATCTTCAGTTTGTTGTCGTGTACTTGGTGCGTGAGCACGTCGCTTTCGTAAAGCGCCATTTGCATCTGGTAACGCACGTTCTCCGTAATCGCCGCCTTAAAGAGAGCCGCCTCACCGAGCTTCCAGCCGCGGGCCTTTTCCGCCGCCGGACTAATGCGCGTCACCAGGGAAGAGATGTTGCGGGGCACTTCGCCGCCGGCCAGCGTGGCTTTCACGGCGCCGCAGCCTTCGTGGCCGAGCACCACCAGCAGGTGCGCGTGAAGGTGTTCGACCGCATACTCGATGCTGCCCAGCACCACGGGGTCGGCGACGTGGCTGGCGACCCGGACAATGAACAGCTTGCCCAGGGATTCATCAAAGACGATCTCGGGCGGCACGCGCGAATCAGAGCAGGCGAGCACAATCGCGTAAGGATGCTGACCCTTGACGAGGTCGTGGCGCTCGTGCGGGTAATCTCTCGCTTCTAGTTTTCCCAGGGCGAACCTTTGGTTGCCGCGCTGCAATCGCTCAAGCGCCGCCTCGGCCGTCACTTCCGGCCCGTCGGAGCCGAGCGCGAGCGATGAGGCGTAAGCGGCGAATATCAGCGCCGCGAGGAAAAGAAAAGATCTTTTAATGATCGGGAAGAAAATGGAGAGACTGTGCATCGGAAGTAAATCCTTTAACTCGCAAATCTTGGTTGAAGGCGCGGTCAAGCGGCGAGCTTCGGCCTCTCCACATATCGTCACGAGCGAGGGTTAACTTGAGGCAGGCGTTTAAGCTGGCTACGAGCCGCGCTTTTTAGAGCGGATTGCCTGCGTCATCAAAGTAAAAACAAGAGACGCACTGGCCTCCGGTGCGCACATATTCGGGCATGTCTTCGCCGATCGCACGGATCGCATCGCCGCAACGAATGCAGACGAACTCGTAAGGACACCAGCACGTTTCAGCGCAACGGCACGTCTCCCCCTTGTCGAGCCACCCGCGGTGCGCCCTCTCCCAAAGCGCTTCTCGCTGGTTGTTTTTCATCGTTTGATGATCCCTCATCTCTCACAGGTAAGAACGAATTGCGATTGCCGAACGTCAAAGAGCAGATTATACACGCCGAAATCACCGGCGCCTCGAACGTTGACGATCCGCTACGCTAGCCGCCATCATCGTTTTTCCGGATCGTAACGTTTATGCTCGAATTAACGTTTCAAAAACGTGTTCACCCGTGACGAGAGATGAGCAGCAAACAACTTAAGGTCAAGGGCTGAGTCGTCAAACAGTACCGTGCTTTACTCGCAGTCACGGCAAACGCCGAACAATTTCGCAAAAGGAAAACTTGATGCCCACTCGGATCACACAAATTGACGACGTGGAACGCCGCGCCACTGTGCTCAGAATCGAAGGCTCGCTTGTCCTCGCAGATGCCGAATTGATCGAACGGATTTGCCGCGATTTACAAATGCAATCAAGTCACACGATCACACTCGACCTCGCCGACTTGAATCACCTTGATAGCGATAGCGCTTCGGTGCTCGGCCGCTTAAAACGCGAAAAAGGCGTGTCGATCGAAGGAGTGCATTTGTTTATTCAAAGCGTCATCAAACTCAGCGAGCGCAATGAGAAAGCCTCCTGAAACGAAAACCGAGCGATTAGCTGAAACGGAAAAGCGCTCATCGGAAGCTCGCCCGTGATGTCACTCGCGGAATGCAGATGATATACAAATGAACCACAGTTCACGGAAGGCTCT
>JBBJMB010000263.1:0-5310 GCA_037719755.1 Pyrinomonadaceae bacterium | reverse complement strand
AAAAACAAATGTGCGTCGGGAACCTGGTCTCCGAGGTGGTCGCCATCATCGGCACGCTTGACATCGTTTTGGGCGAGATTGATCGTTGAAGATAGCGTAAACGACGGTGAATGATTCACACAAGCCGACGGCAAAAAGCATATGGACATAGTGCGACTAAAGGTGCAGCCGATGACGCGGGAAAGCTTCGCGCCCTTCGGTGTTGTGATTGACAGCCGCGGCGCGGTGGAGCTTGATCTGGACGACGGCGTTCCCAGCATGACGGGGGCGACCGCCGACCCACGGCCTTTCAGCTTCGAATTTATGGCGCGCCATAAACGCTCTATGCAAGTCTTTTCGCCGCTCGTTTCTTCGCAATCGGTGATCGCGGTGGCGCCGCCGAACGAAGGGCGTGAGCCGGAAATTGATCGGATCACCGCTTTTCTGGTTGAGGGCCGCTTGCCGTACGCCTATCATCGCGGCACGTGGCACACGCCGCCGTTTCCGCTCGGCGAGTGGTCATCGTATCTGGTGATCGACCGTAGCGGCACGCTCGAAGACGATTACGAATTAGTTGATCTTCGCGTCGCCCACCGGAAAATCTACGAGTTTGAGCTGTAAAAGGCGGCCCCGGCATGTTGGCGCATTATCATCTTCTGCTCACACCTCCTCAATTAATTGATGCGTTGCTGCTGGGAGCGTTTGCGCGCGAAACCGTCAATTACGTCGTGTGGCCTCTGATTCAAATCGTCACGCTCGTCACCGCCGTCGCCTTGTGGGCGCTTTACGCGACTTACCTGGAGCGGAAAATTTCCGCTTTTATGCAGGCGCGGCTCGGGCCGATGCGCGTCGGATGGTGGGGCCTGTTGCAGCCCATCGCCGACGCGATCAAGCTATTAACCAAAGAAGACTTGGCGCCCGAGCGCGCCGACCATTATATTTTTCGCCTCGCGCCTTACTTGTCGGTCGCCGCCACATTTCTGGTGTTGGCTGTGATTCCGTTTGCGCCCAACTGGGGCGTCATTACTGACATCAATATCGGGTTGCTTTTTATCCTTTCCATTTCAAGCATCGCCGTGTTGGCTCTGATCCTCGCCGGATGGTCATCGAACTCAAAATACTCGCTGCTCGGAGGCTTGCGCTCAAGCGCGCAAATGGTTTCGTACGAAGTGTCGATGGCGCTCTCGCTCGTGGGCGCGCTTTTGTTTGCGCGCACCTTGAGCCTCTCCGGCATCGTCGCGGCGCAAAGCTCGGACGGCGTTTGGTTTGTGCTCTATCAACCGCTGGCCTTCGTGATCTTTCTGATTAGCGGCATCGCGGAAAATAATCGCGCTCCGTTTGATTTGCCCGAAGCCGAGTCGGAGTTGGTGGCGGGCTTTCACACGGAGTATTCGGGCATGAGGTGGTCGCTCTTTTTTATGGCCGAGTACGCGGCGATGATCGTCGTCACGGCTGTGGCGACCGCTCTTTTCCTCGGGGGCTGGCATTTCTGGGGCATTTACCAATTAACCGAGGCCCGACACGCGGCCGCGCTCGGAGCCGGCGTTTCCGGCGGGGCCCCGCTGTTCCACGCGCTTTACGTGTTATTGAGCCTGGGCGTTTTTTTACTGAAGATGCTGGTGCTGCTTTACCTTTACTTCTGGCTGCGTTGGACATTGCCGCGCTACCGCTACGATCAATTGATGGATCTCGGCTGGAAGTGGATGATCCCGGCGGCGCTCTTTAACATCGTATGGACCGCCCTCGCGCTGTTTCTCGTGCAACTGCTCGATGAATTCTCGAACTTGCGCACAATCGAATCATTCTCGCCGGCGCTTAATTTAACCGGCGCGGGAAAAGCCGTGATGATCGCGCTCGGCATCATTGAACTGTTTGCGGCCGGCGGAGCGCTCGCATTAATCAACCGAAATTCACGCGACTTCAATCTCAAGCGGCAGCGACGCCAAATCCGGCTCATCAACCTCGCGCAAGGCAAACCGGCAGTCGCGCCCGTGACAGCGACTGTAACCGAGGGCTAGAATCTTGGAGAGTGACAAGTGACTGCGAGGAGTGACAAGTGACTGCGAGGAGTGACAAGTGACAAGTGACAAGTGACAGATAGACAGGTTCTTTCTTGTCACTTGTCACTTGTCACTTGTCACTCCTCGCAGTCACTTGTCACTCTCTCACAATCACTGTCACTTCTTGAAAGAACTTGTTATGCCGGCGGTCACTGTGCCGAAATCTACGTTTCGTGAAAAGCTGAAGCGATTTTTTCTCGTCGATTTGCTGCGAGGGTTAAAGCTCACGATGAAGTTTAATGTCGGGGCGCTCACGGACAAAGACGCCGTCGCCGGGAAGGGTATTTATACGGAACAGTACCCGAAACGGCCCGATGTGCGCCGCGCTTTCACGGCGCGCCGCGCCTCAACATGGACCCCGAGACATACGAAACGCTGTGCATCGCCTGCAATCTCTGCGCGCTTGTTTGTCCTGAAGATTGCATCGACGTGATCCCGATGGATATAGAGGTGATCACGGCCGGCAAGCCGCGCCGGAAAAAGGTGCTCGACGAATTCATCTTCGACACTTCGCGCTGTCTGTTCTGCGCGCTCTGCCAGGAGGCCTGCCCTACCGCCTGCTTGGAATTGACGCAGGACTTTGAACTGGCCACCTATTCGCGCGCCGGCTTCGTGTGGAATCGCGAAATGCTTGAGCAGGGAAGAGAGACGGTCAAGTACGAATCTTAATGCCCCTCTCGTTTCTCTGTGTTCCTTCTCTGTGTTTCTCTCTCGTTTAAGTCAGGCTCACTTAAACGAGAGAGAAACACAGAGAAGGAACACAGAGAAACGCAGGGGGGAATTGCAAATCCTCATAAATCTCTATGACTCTTACCGGTTGGGAGGCAGTCTTCTTTTGGATCTTTTCTTCGGCGGCGCTGATCGCGGCGCTGTTGATGGTGATGGCGCGGAGCGCGGTGCACGCGGCGCTTTTCTTGATCTCGTCTCTCGTCTCGGTGGCGGCGCTTTTTGTGTTGCTCGGCGCGGAGTTCGTCGCGGGCGTGCAGGTTTTAGTCTACGTCGGCGGCGTGATGGTGCTTTTTCTCTTTGTGATTATGCTGGTCAATGTGGGAGCCGAAGAGCGCGGCAGCGAACGGCTCTTTAACGGCCAGGCGCAAACAATTGCGGCCATTGTGTTTTCGCTGCTGCTGATGGTCGGCTTGATCTACTCGATCAACCAGGGCTTCCGGGGACTCGCCGAGCGCGACAGCACGCGGCTTGCGGAAGTTGCTGAGCGCCGCGCGGCGATGAGCGAGCGGTTGCCGCTCGGGGCGACCGGGAGCGCGAAAATATCGCGCGACACAGAGCAAATCGGCGCAAGTCTTTACCGCTTTGCGGCGCTACCCTTTGAGATCGCCAGCGTCGTGCTGCTGGTCGCGATTGTGGGCGCGGTGCTGCTCGCGCGCACGCGCAAGCAGGAAGCGGCGTCGGGCGATGTGGATCCGGAGGGCACCACATGAATCCCATTTTCGCGGGCGATGCGATGCGCGAACTGCTGATGCGCGAACTGCTTGTGCCGGAAGCCTTTTTCTTCGCGCTCCAAAGTCCGGCGAACAATCTGTGGAATCAAATCATTCACAGCGGAAGCGCGCCTGACCTCTCAAAGTTTCTGGTGGTGGGCGCGTTGCTCTTTGTGATCGGCGTGGCCGGCGTGCTCACCCGGCGCAATGTGATTGTCATCTTCATGTCAATTGAGTTGATGCTGAACGCGGCGAATTTAAACTTCATAGCCTTCTCACGCTATCTCCAAGATACGGGCAACCTCAACGCCGTCGCCGGCCAGGTCTTTACCATCTTCGTCATCGTGGTCGCCGCCGCCGAAGCGGCCATCGGCCTCGGCATTGTGATCGCCCTTTACAGAAATCGAGCGACCATTTTCGTGGACGAGATCGACTTACTGAAATGGTGAGTTAAAGCTCATTTGTTTCACCGCATCCCGCCGTATGTACAGATACATCTGGCTTATCCCACTGCTGCCCCTGGCCGGCGCCGCGCTCAACGGTTTGCTCGGGCGGCGGTGGCGTTTCTCCGAGCGAACAATCGGGTCCGTTGCCGTCGGATCGGTAATTCTGGCGCTGCTGTTGAGCTTCGCGGCCGTGGCTTCCTACGGCTACGGTTCCGCCGCGGTGTGGCCGCGCGCGTATGTCACAAGCGAGGACGGGTGGTCGAGCTTCACCTGGATTCCCGGCGAAACTTCTGACATCACGCGGGGAGAGCGCGACGACCATCGACCAGCTCGTTTTGAAGTGGCGTGGAGCTATCAGCTCGATGCGCTTTCCGCGATCTTTGTGCTGCTGATCACGGGGGTGGGTTTGTGCATCTTCATTTTCGCCATCGGATATATGCACGGAGATGCTGGCTTCGATCTCTTCTTTGCTTACCTCGGGCTGTTCATGTTTTCGATGCTTGTGCTGGTGATGAGCTCCAACTTTGTGATGATGTTCGTCGGCTGGGAAGGCGTCGGGCTGTGCTCGTATCTGCTGATCGGTTACTACTACGACCGGCACGAAGCCGGCGACGCCGCGCGCAAAGCATTTCTCACGAATCGTTTGGCCGACGGCGCGTTGATGCTCGGCATCTTCGGGATCATCGCCGCTTTCGGCACCGCCGAGTACTATGAAGTGATGCGGCAAGCGAGCGCGTCCGCGGTTGAAGCGCTTGGCACGTGGGGCGTGATGTCTTGGATCGCGCTCGGGTTGTTTGTGGGCGCGTGCGGCAAGTCGGCGCAGATTCCGCTGTTCGTTTGGCTGCCGGACGCGATGGCCGGGCCCACTCCCGTTTCGGCGCTGATTCACGCCGCGACGATGGTCACGGCCGGCCTTTATTTGTTGGCGCGCGCCAACGTGATCTTTCTGCATTCGCACACGATGATGTTGGTGGTGGCGGCGATTGGCGCCGCCACGGCGCTTTTCGCGGCGACGATTGCGATCACCCAAACGGACATCAAAAAGGTGCTCGCGTATTCCACCGTTTCGCAACTCGGCTTGATGTTTCTCGCGTGCGGCGTCGGCGCTTTCGCGGTGGCGATCTTTCATGTGATGACGCACGCCTTTTTCAAAGCCTTGCTTTTTCTCGGAGCGGGCAGCGTGATCCACGGCATGCGCCACGAGCAAGATCTCGGACGTATGGGCGGCTTGCGAAAATACATGCCGTATACGCACCTGTCGTTTCTAATCGGGTGGCTGGCGATTTGCGGCGTGATTCCGTTCGGCGGCTTTTGGGAAAAGGCTGTGATTTTTTGGCGCGCCGCTTCCACGAGCGGTTTTCCGGTCGGTTGGCTGCGGTGGCTGAT
>JBBJMB010000262.1:0-5311 GCA_037719755.1 Pyrinomonadaceae bacterium | reverse complement strand
ACTATATGGCAGCCACACCGAGGAAGTGGATTGCTGTCAGTACCGCCTGCTTCAGCTGGGCGGGTTCTGACGTCGCCAAGACCCGCCCAGCTGAAGCAGGCGGTACTGACCAGAGCCATGTTGCCAAGTCGGTATCTTGGTGTGCGCGGCATATACTTCAGCGCGGTCCGCCGCGTGAGCGGCACTTGAGCCGCGTGAGCGACGGCCGAACCCCCTTCACACGTCGCTGACGCGACGTCATATTTGGCGTGCTGTGCCCGGCGTTGAAACGCCGGGCTAAATTCACACCGCCGCTCACGCGGCAGACCGAGCTGATTGGTTACTTGTGAATTATACTTTCGGCCCTCGCGGAGTCAAGTTGGAGCTTCCATCGCTTCAGTCATTTCATTATGTCTTGGCCAGACTATAAAGCGAGTGATAGACTCTGCCGGTTTTTACAGTCAGTTTGTCAAAGCGGATCGTTCAAACATAAGTATGCAAGCATTAATCCTCGCCGGCGGAAAAGGCACACGGCTGCGTCCGCTGACGGTCTACACGCCCAAGCCAATTGTTCCGATTTGCAATCGTCCGTTTCTCCTTTACCAAGTGGACACGCTCAGGCGCGCCGGGATCACAGACATCACGCTGTCGCTTTCCTATCAGCCGCAAAAGATCGAACAGCAACTCGGCGATGGCTCAGCCTACGGCGTCAAAATCAAGTATACGGTTGAGCCGCAGCCGCTCGGAACGGCCGGCGCCTACAAGTTCGCTGAAGAATTGATTCGCGAACCGACCGTGGTGTTTAATGGCGACATTCTGACGGACTTGGATTTGGGCGCCGTGATCGCTCAACATCGTGAGACCAAAGCGACGGCCACCATTGTGCTGACTCCGGTTGAGAATCCGAGCGCCTACGGATTGGTTGAGACCGCAGCTGATCGCAGCGTGCGCAGGTTTCTGGAAAAGCCGAAGATCGACGAAATCAGCGTCAATACGATTAACGCCGGCACTTACGTTTTAGAGCCCCACGTTTTGGATTTAATTCCCGCCGGCGAAAATTACTCTTTCGAGTACAATCTTTTTCCCGACCTTTTGGCGCGCGGCGAAAGCTTTTTCGCGCACGTGCCTGACAAGTCTTATTGGATCGACATCGGCACACCGGCTCGCTACCTCCAGGTGCATTATGATTTGATGGCCAATCGCGTTCGATCCTGGACATGGACGACGCGCCGCGGCCGCGCGTTTGATATGGCGACCGCCGCCCAGGTTGACGAGGCATCTGTGGTGGGCGACGGCTGCGTGCTTAAGCCCGGCGTCGAAATCATCAACTCTGTGCTCGGGCCCGGCTGTTTCATAGAGGAAAAGGCTCGCATCGTCAATTCCGTGGTGTGGTCGCACACTCGCGTCGGCGCCGCAGCCGAAGTGTCCGGTGCCATTATCGGTCGCGGTTGCCACGTGGGCAGATCCGCCGTCGTGCAAACCGGAACGGTGCTAGGCGATAAGTCATCGCTCACCGATTACACCCAATCAGGAGCGTCCACCAAATGAGCGCTGATTCCGGAGTGATCAAGTTTGGCACTGATGGTTGGCGCGCAGTGATCGCCGATGGTTTTACTTTCGCGAATCTCGAACGCGTGGCGCAAGCGTATGCCGAGTACCTGATGGGAAGAAACAAACCAGAGAACAGACAAATACGCGCCGTCATCGGATACGATCGCCGTTTTCTCTCGGATCAATTCGCGCTTCGCGCGGCCGAAGTTCTTTACGGCAATAACGTGCGCGTTTCTTTGTTTCGCGAGCCGGTGCCTACGCCGCTTGTTTCGTGGGCGGTCAAGGAACTGCGCGCCGACGGCGGCGTGGTCATCACCGCCTCACACAATCCGCCGCATTTCAATGGATTCAAAATTAAAGCTCATTGGGGCGGCAGCGCTTCCGGCGAAATCACCGCCGTCGTCGAATCACTGCTGGATTACCGCGCGCCGCAAGTGCGCCACCTTGATTCACACAATGATGCGGAGTTAGCGGCAGTCGAAACCAACTATCGCAGTCAATTATGTTCTTACGTTGACATCGCCAGGCTTAAGTCCGCCGCGCACAGTGTCGTCGTGGATGCGATGCACGGCTCGGCCGGCGATTGGATTGAGCGCCTGCTCACGGGCGGCGCGCTGCACATTGAAACCATACGTGGCGCGCGCGATGCGCTTTTTGGCGGCGTTAACCCTGAGCCGATTGATAGCAACCTCGAACCTCTGAAGAAAAGAGTCACAGAGACGGGCTCTGCTGGGTCTGGCCACGATGGCGATGCTGACCGCGTCGGCGCCGTCAATGAACTCGGCGAAACCATGACGATGCACGAAGTGGTGCCGCTTATGCTGCTGCACTTGGCCGAGCGGCGCGGCATGCGCGGAGGCGTGGTGCGCACCATCTCGCAGTCTGTGCTGACGAAGAGAATCGCTGCGGATTTCAATCTTCCACTTTACGAAACTCCAATCGGTTTTAAATACATCGCTGATTTGATGCTGCGCGAAGACATTCTCATCGGCGCTGAGGAATCAGGGGGCATCGGAGTCAAAGGCCATATCCCTGAGCGCGACGGACTGCTCAATTCTTTGCTTTTCTTGGAAGCCGTGATCTCGGCCGGGCGTACGCCCTCGGAAATGGTGCGCGAGATGCACCGGCGCTACGGAGAATTCTACTGGACGGCGCGATGTCCACACCGCCGTCGCGCGCGGCCAAGAATTCGTGTCCACACTGGCTCTTTCGCCTCCGCACGAATTTGCGACGCACAAAGTTGTCGGCGTGGACACGATGGACGGCACCAAGCTTTTGTTTGCCGACGAATCGTGGCTGCTGTTTCGTCAGTCAGGCACTGAGCCAGTGCTCAGACTTTACGCCGAAGCGACATCCGTCGCGAAGATGCGACAATTGCTGGACGAAGCAAGCGCGCGCGTCAGTTCCCTGCTGTCGTAAGCGGCAAGTTGCTGCTTGCCCGGCGACATAAGTTTTTGCGATGTTGTGAATTGCCCGAAGTCGAACTCGTCAGCCGCGCGCTCGCCGCTCACTGCCTCGGACGCAAGGTTGTGAGCGCCAAACTGCTTCGTCCCGGGCTCGCGCCTGAGACAACGCCCGTAACTTTCGCCCGGCGTTTGAACGGCGGAAAATTTGAGCGCATCTCACGGCGCGGCAAGCACATTCTGCTGGAATTTGACCGGCGCTATGCGCTGCTGGCGCACCTACGCATGACCGGCAGATTTCAATTGTTGCCGCCCGGATATCCGCTTCCCGCTCACACTCCCGCTTTTTTCAAAATCGACGATGGGCGCCGTTTGATCTTCACAGACCAGCGTCACTTCGGCATGATGCGCTTGGTGGAGGCCGATAAAATACATCACGCCAGAGAATTGAAGTCCCTCGCGCCGGAGCCGTTCTCACCGGAGTTTTCCGATGACTATTTGGTGGAGACTTTGCGCAGCACCACAAGAACACTGAAAGAAGCGCTCCTGGATCAAACAAAAGTAAGCGGGCTCGGAAACATTTATGCCGCCGAGGCGATGTTTCTCGCCGGCGTCAACCCGAGCCTCAGCGCGTTTCGTCTTTCGCGCGCTCGCGTCGCGCGATTGCGCACGGCCATCCTAGAAGTTTTGCGCGCCTCAATTCTTCACGGTTCCACCTTGAACGTTGACCCGGAAAACTTGGAGCAAAGCTATTACGGCGGCGGCTATCATGGCAAGTGGCATGTTTATAACCGTGAGGGTGAGCCTTGCTCGCGCTGCGACTCGGCCATTAAGCGCACAGTTCACGGCGCTCGTTCAACCTACTACTGTCAGAAGTGCCAGCGATAGCATGCGTGGCGCTTAATTTAACCCGAGTCCTCGCGTTGCCGAAACTGTGATGGCCCCCGCCGCATCTTCGCGCCCTTGGCGTCTTCTTTCGCGCCGCTTTGCGTTTAAGTCTGTCTAAACGCAGAAACGCCTGGGCGCAATCAACGAGAACCCGGGTTGACTTAATGATCACTTGACAATTAACGTTGACGCGCGCAGTCGCTTCGGTTGACAGATGCCATCGGCCAGGTATAAGCAGTTTTGTTTACGTGGTGAGTTAAGGCGACTTGCGGCCACGAAAATAATCCGCTAAACAGCTGGGCGAGATCAACAGTTTGTCTTCGCAAAGGCGAAGGAAACATCCGCGCCAGAGGCGGATGTTTTTAGTTTATAAATCTCTATATTTTCGTTGACAAAGCACATACTATGGAAAGTTTTCGAGAATTGCTGGCGGGTGATCGCATCACGGTTTTGACGGCGGAATGGGCACGCAGCTTTACTCTAAAGGCGTGTACATCAATCGCTCTTACGACGAACTCAACTTGATCGCTCCGGATTTGGTGCGCGAAGCCCATGAGGAGTACGTCAGAGCGGGCGCCGAAATTCTTGAGACCAACACGTTCGGCGCGACGCATTATAAATTACAGCAATACGGCCTCGACGCGAACTTGCGTGAGATCAATATTTCCGCCGCCCGTCTGGCTCGCGAAGCAGCCTGCGAACGCTGCCACGTCGCCGGCGCAATTGGCCCCCTCGGTCTACGCATAGAGCCTAACGGCCCGACTTCGTTTGACGAAGCCAAGGAAATGTTTAAAGAGCAAGTCGCGGCTTTGCTTGAAGGCGGCGTAGACCTTTTTGTGCTTGAAACGTTTTCCGACATCTCCGAAATACGCCAGGCCATGCGCGCCATTCGCGAGCTCTGCGATTTGCCGATTGCCGCGCACATGACGATTCACACGGACGGCAACACTTCTTTCGGAACTACTCCTCAAGTCTTCACCGCTCGACTGGACGAATGGGGCGCTGACGTTATCGGACTCAATTGTGGGGTGGGTCCGGCGATACTTCTGCCGGCGCTGGAAAAGATGCACGCGGTGACGGACAAAAAGCTCTCGGCTCAGCCGAACGCCGGACTGCCGCGCGACGTGGGCGGCCGGCAATTTTACATGTGCTCTCCGGAGTATATGGCCAAGTATGCCAAGCGTTTCATTCAAGCGGGTGTCAAGTTTATCGGCGGTTGCTGCGGAACCACGCCCGCGCACATTAAGTTGATTACCGATGCGGTGCGCGCCGTCTCACCGCGCCGGCAACGCGGCTTTTCGCCGACCAAAGCTGACGCGCGCACAGATGAAATGACGCCGACGGACATACGCGTCGTTCCCTCGGAAGAGCGCTCGCATTGGTCGCGTAAAATCACAAGCGGCGAATTTGTCACCAGCGTGGAGGTTTTACCGCCGAAAGGCTGCGACGCCGCCAAGACTCTTGAGCAAATCAAGCTTTTAAAGGATGCG
>JBBJMB010000261.1:0-5327 GCA_037719755.1 Pyrinomonadaceae bacterium | reverse complement strand
AACATCGTCTATACAACCTTTCAAAGCAATTATTGGTCAACGTAGATGGAAATGAATTCTCGGCCGACTTGCTCAATTGCTTGCGCCGCACGCTCGCCGCACTGCCTGGCTCTCACTCGGGCCTCTTCCGTCAAACAGTAATCGAAAGCTTGCTGCAAAGCATCGGCGGCTAAAGCGTCGGCGGTAAACACCAGCGGCCAGCCCACCGTGTCAGCCTGACGCTTGATTTTAGCGCCTCCGGCGACGGGGTCTACGGCGATCACTGGAACTCCGTTCTTCAGCGCCAGCACCAATCCATGCAAGCGTGTGGTTAAAACCACATCCATGCGCGAAATCAGCGATTCGACTTCGGAAGCGGTGCGCAACCCTGTGCGATTAAGGTCCAGACGTGTGTCAATCGCAACGGCGGACAATTCTCTTGAATCCACAAGTTGCTTGATCGCTTTGTTCGCCGTTTCGTGCATTCCCTTGCCCTTATACTCAGGCTGCGGGTCAACCAGAACCACACCGACGATTGGCACCTTGGCTGCGCGGGAATGGAAGGAAATATCCGGACGAGCAGCGACGGAACTATCGCGCTCCCACAGAGCATCAAAAGGATTCCACTGATCGAGCGGCTCAAGCATTGACAGGTCTAACCCGATGATGCGGCAGTTGGCGAAGCGGCGCAGCAACCTTTTGATTGGTCCGCCGTTCCCGAACGGGCCGCAGACGAAAACCACGTGCGAGTACGATTGCGGATCAACCTCCCGCCAATCGACGCCGCCGCGAAAAGGCGCGGCGAGAGCCACGTCGTAAGACTGGCCCGCGCCGGCGAGCCACTCGCAGGCCACATCACGCGCTAGCAAATCACCGGCCGTGGCGCCCATCCGCTCGAAGCTGAACCATCCCGTCACCAATGTCTTTTGATTCGTTTGATCGGGAACATGAGCGGCCTCGCTAATTTTCTTTCGATGACCATGCTTGCTGATGACGCAATAGAGCCACTCGTCATCATTGTAGCAATCAATTTCGGCATCATCTCGATGGATTTCCGTAATATTGTGGGCGGCGTCTCGGTTCCAGATAACGAAGCTGTTTTGCTGAAAGTCAATGTTCCAGAGCGGGATGCCCCGATAATCAGATCGCTGGGCTTCATTTCTTTTGTGCTGAAGCAACACGTATCCCCGCTCCTTGATCACCGCGAGCATATTCTTGATGACTCGCACGGGGTCATGGCAGCGGTCAAGAACACTTCTCGCAAACACTAGATCGAAGCTTCCTGAAGCGAACAACTCCGGCAACGTTTCTCCCCGACCCGGCACGGTGCGCACCGGCGGAAGAATATCGTTATCTTTCAAGATCCGGTTGTACTCTTCGGCCAGAGGATCAACGGCGGTGATACGGAGTTGCTTTCCAGGGTAACTTTTGCCGACAATCGTCAGTGGCCCCGCCCCGACATCAAGCAGAGAAATCGAATTTTCAGGCAAGTCGTTGATATAGTCAGCGATCAAACCATCTTGGAGCGAAGATTGCGGGTCAACTCTCATGAGAAAATCATCTTTCCATTCCATCCCTTGTTTCGTGATGTACTTCTCCCAAAAAGACAGCTCTCTTTGTGAGGATCTTTCCCACGCGGCCTGACTTTGTTTATCCGGTGTTTGAGGTGCCGCTTTATTCCCGGCACCACCAATAATTGCGGCGGGCGAGGTTTCCACACCATCCATCAACCGCTGCTCAATTGGAACGTACGGTTGGCTGCGTCCTTCACGCCTGACGCGACGGCGTGACTGCCAAAGCGACCACGGCCCCACCAGATTTCCCGCGGCTTCGAGCATAATTAAAGACAAAGGATAGTCGCTTTTTCCGCGCATCCTCTTGAGGCTTCGGTAAAGATGCGCTTGAGGTAATTTAATGAAAAGCCGCACGAGCGCGCGCAGGTCGCGGTCGTTGATAAATGTCAACAGGTGATACGCGACATGGCCTTTGCTGTAATTGTAAATTTGGTGGCGCAGAGCATCCATCTCGCGGCGATGCGTATGCCAGACGAAGGCCGATGGCTCATAGAACAACGTATATCCGGCTTTGAGCACCTTATAGAAAAGATAAGTGTCTTCACTGCAACCGGTTGGTGAGCCCGCGCCGAGAGTTTCATCGAACAGACCTATCGCGGGATCGCTAAAAATCCGGGCGCGGAAAGCGGCATTAGCGGTGGCGCCCAAATTCCACGTCGGCACCGCCGATTTGAATTGATTGAACCACGTCTTGCCGACGGCCAGAGTATCGAAACCACGACCGAGCCCGCCGTAAACTTCAAACAGTTGCTGCGCCGTCGTGTCCAGCTCAAGCGGTAGCACGTTGCCCGTCACGATCATCACGTCGTCGGCGGCGAAAGGGGCCACTAACTTTTCCAGCCATTGAGGCGGCATCACCACGTCATCGTCGGTGGCCACCACGATTTCGCCCCGGCTACTGGCGATGCCTTTGTTGCGGGCGTAAGAAAGTCCCGGCCGCCGCTCCTCGATTAGCGCGACCTGCGGAAATTCGGCGACGACCGGGAGCGTCAGGCCGGAATCCGGATTGTTGTCTACAACGATTATTTCAATTTCGCGCGGCGAAACCTGAGCGACAAGGTGGCGCAGACATTCTCGTAAGAAGCTTGGCCGGTCGCGGGTCGCCACGACAACTGACGCGGAAACCTTCTCCGAAAGCTTTTCCAACTGAGCTTTCTGTTCGGAGTTGCCCGCGCCCAAAGCGTAGTAGCGCATCAGTAAAGGCTCAACGAGCTTGTCAGTGAGTTTGTTGGCAATCGCTTCGCGCAGCCGGCTCTCGCTAATTGGTTGATACTGATTGAAGATGTCGAGGCTGCCGATGAGGCGGTTGTCAACGGTGACGAAGGCACGCACTTTCGCGTGGTCGGTGACATCCGTGATCGCCCCCACAGGCTTATCGAGGTCAATTAATCGAACGGCGACCGCACCTTTGTTCTCTGTCAGCCTCAGAATGTGACACGCTCCTTTACGCTTTCAATCGGCGCCAGAGAATCGAACGAGCGGCCGATGCGGGCCGCGCTTCGCCGGGCCTTCGGGTAACGGCCGAGCCCGACAAAGGAGCCGAGCAGTTCGGCGATGATCAGATCCCGCGGAAACCGGCGGGGGCGAGCGAAAGAGATGAGCAAACGACGAATATTCCATCGCCACAACCACCAGAGTCCGAACCTCAGCAGGGCGAAGCGCTCCTCCGGGTAAACGGTTGCGCTTCGGACAAGGTAAGAGTAAAACCCGATTCCATTGTTTTTGATTTGCGTGCGAAGCTCCGCGTAGCTCCGGCGATGACGGTGTCGCACAATCGCATTTGGCTCGTAGACAAGCGTGAACCCCTCTTTCAAAACACGAAAGAACATGTCCAGGTCGCCCCCGCCGTTAGTCACCGTCCCGACATCAAGAGCCGGGTCAAAAAGGCCGATGCGGTCAAACAATGCGCGCCTGTAAGCCATATTCGCGCCGGTGCCGAACTTGCCCGCGCCGGCGTGGAGCGTTGCGACGCGTTCTTGACTCCGGCCGTCTACTCGATACCATTTACGTTGAAAGCCGCGGCCAAACCCGCCATACCTCTCGAACAGGTTTTGCGCCTCGGTTTCGAGCTCGAACGGTACCACGAGACCCGTGACCGCCATCACGTCGGCGTTTTCGGCGAACACGGCGGCGAGTGCATCAGCCCACCATTCATCAACGGTAACGTCGTCGTCCGTGTAGGCGACAATCTCACCGCGAGCCTCATGGACAGCCCGGTTGCGCGCCCAGTTCAATCCCGGCCGCGGCTCACAGACGTACCGCACGTTTGGGAATTTAGCGCGCACAAGTTGTTCTGTGCTGTCGCTGCCGGGCGCGTTATCGACGACCAACAGATCAAGACTGGGGTACGTCAGGCGGCTCAGCGAATCAAGACAGAGCGTCAAGTTGCCGGTGCGGTCGCGAGTACACACAGCCACGGTGATGAGCGGGAGCGAGCCGCCGCGGAAGTCTGCGTGTGGCGCTTCCAGCAGATCGGCGATTGAGTTGTCTTCGGGTCGTGGTGCTGCCAAGTTATCAGACAAAAGATGTTGAAGAATGAGCGTCTGGAACTTATCGTAGATATTCCGGCGTAAAGCCGACAGCGTGAGATGGCCGCGGGCAAGATCCATTCTTAAATACCCGAGCGGGACGTTGTGCAAACGAATTAGCGCCTGAACTGATTTGTATTCCGCGAGGTGTTCAATCGCCATCAGCGGTTTCGCTATTTCCACATCGATAACTTTAACAGCCTTACTTCCCATAACTTACTTGCCGATCCGCCGCGCAGTTTTCCTGGCAAACCAAGTTCCGACGTGCAACAAAGGGTCGGTTGTGATGACGGTTAAAATCGGCTCCCTTACGATCAATGAGCAACTAATGAAGCCTGATATCCGGCCCCGGCGGAAGAACTCTGCGGAGCGGTTTCAACACTTGAAGAATCATCGCGGATTTGCCCGAATACCCCGATGCGAGATTGACGAAGCATGCGCATTCCAGCCTCCAGCTTTTTTTGATTCCAGTGCATCAGAAAAGCGCGGTGGCGCTCGGCGAGCATTGGCAGCCCGATGCCTTCTTTAACATCCCTTTCAAAGGCGGATGCGCCTCGCACATACCAATCGCGCCATCTGAAGCCGGCCCAGGTGTTACTCGGAATTACAATGCAGATCATCACGAGCAGACACGCCTGGACGATACGCCTCCGCAGGGGCGCATCGTAAATCTCACTCACGAAGTAAACGAGACACAGCGCGGGAACCGACAAAAGCACGTAACGCATCGGCAGACCATAACGGGGAATGTGGGCCGCGCGCCCCCAGCCAATGCCCAAAGCGAGCACGATTATACCGCCTAGAAAGAGCAACAGACCTACCGCCTGTAGCCTTTCCAGGCCGCGTCGGTAGAGCGCTCCACGCGTCAGATGGGCGGCGGCCAAGAGCAACGCGCCGAGAGCGACGAACGACCACAGTTTCCAGGCTTTCGCGGCCGCAGGCCCGAAACCGAGCGCGAGAAACTTGACGCTCGTCTTTAAGCTCACCCAGACGCCCGGATTTGGCGGATTCCACCATGGGCGCACATAGCCTATGAAGTAAACGCCGCAAAGAATCAGGGCGCTTGCCGCCGCGGCGAGCCACAGCAATGCGCCCCAACGCGGCACGCCTGTGATCAATGACGAGCGCCAGCGAGCGAATCCGAAGTAGCCAAAACAAAGCGCCAGCACCGGAACGAACACCAAACCGTTGGCGCCGCACAAAGGAAGCAAGACCAGGCAGAGGCTTGAAATGATCGTACCGCGCG
>JBBJMB010000260.1:0-5330 GCA_037719755.1 Pyrinomonadaceae bacterium | reverse complement strand
GTTCACCCTTCTCGGCGTCCTTTGGGTCTTGCGATTTGCGGTGCTTTCCGTTTAGGTCAGTTTTAATTAAACGAAAAGCAGCGCAAAGCGAAAGACGCAAAGGACGCGAAGGTGATGAGACACCGCATGGTTTCGGCAACTCACGACTCGGGTTTAATTAAATTTTCAAAAGCGGGTCATTTCTTTGGTAGCTTTGTTCTCCACCATACAGACGCGGCAAACGATTCAGTGAATAAGTTTTCCCCTCAACTGAGATGAAGCAGCCGATTGGCGGTGGGCTTTCACGCGGAGCATGGGGGTTTGCGAGGCGTCAAAGCTTACCGTCAATCGGCCGTTTTTCGTTTATTCGTTGGAATCAGTTTAACGCGGGTAATTCACTTCGAGAAGACGAACAGAGTCGGAAGCTTAACTGGAGGAGGCCATGGCACGACGGGCGGCAAATGCGAACTGATCGCCCGCCTCATCAGGGAGTCTAATGCTTGGGGGCGGATCTCACGATGTAAATTCTTTCTTCGCCGCGATAGCCGGTGCGCAGCTTGCGTTGATTGAAAAGTCTGGCCAGGGCGATGCCGAGGCGCTCATCGTCCAATCGAGTTTTGCTTTTGATGTCTTTCCAAGTTTGCATGCCATTGTCGAGCGCAGCCAAAACCTGCTTTTCCGACGGAGTGACGATCTCAGAGCTGTTGAGCATTTCCTAGATTCCTTTCGGCAAACCGCCCGCGGTTTGACAATTGTTAACGGTGCGAAGAAGGAAGCGGATAAACGATTTATTGTTTGCGGCTGCGCCTGTGATCGCCGGGGGCCGCAAAGAATTGGCCGAGCACTCGGCTGGAAACCTTTATCGGCGCCGTTGTTAATTGACTTGAGGAGATAATTAACATTTACGGAAGCGCACGAAAATCAATCTGGCTGTTCGATGCATCAGTTATCTGTCCGGAAAGACTATCGCTTTGCAGAGAATGAGATAGATGTCTCGTGAGGGTAAGAACTCGAAGGGCAAGTGATTCTACTTTATATTCGCCGTGTGTCAACACGAGCGGCTCGGAAGTGACCGGGAAGACTCTCGAGCGTTCTTTGGCCGCACTGTGGCGACACGGATCTTGAAGGTATCAGGCTTTTCTGCCTGTAGGCGAAGAGACTAGGCGAAGAGACTAGGCGAAGAGCCGCGGCGCCCCAACAGAGTGTCAGAGAGAAAGCGCCCAGCGAAAACACTTGGACTTGTTGGTTTTAGTCGAGCAAGGCCGAAGGGTCTTTTTTTATTGCATCTGACAGACCCTCGTCAGGTGCAGCGATGGCCAAAGGCACCTCCGGGGGCCGCTCACATCAACTCCGTGACTTGCAGGTTTGCTCTCCGGCTTGCCAAACTGTCTGTCTCTTCTGTAGAAACGGTGGATGTATAAATCATGCGCTTCGGCCACCCGAGCCTTCAACCTTCCGAAGGAGATCACGAGAATGAGAACTACCGCACGATTATCGCTGAGTCTCACCCTGCTGTTTTGCCTCGGCGCATCTGCCTTCGCCGACACTATTCGATTGAAAGACGGAACAACTGTGCGCGGACAAATTGTCGGGTTTAAAGACCAACAGTTCACAGTTCTCATGGGCACGGGCGAGCGCGGACGCCGCAGCCGCATGATGATCTACATGGAAGACGTGGAATCAATCGAGTTTGAGTCGTCAGCCGCAGGCACTACCACCGCGATGGCCGGCACCATGAACGCGCCAAGCGGTCAGCAGAACCCCGCGACATCCGCGCCAAACACCACAACCAATACACCGGCGCCGCCCACGCGGCAGCAGCAGCAACCGGAAAGAATTGCCGGCAACACCACGACCCCGCGCCAAACGCATCCGCCACAGGCTCTCCGTTTTTTCAAGTGAATGTGCGCGTGCGCGCCGACAGCACAACCAACGGCTGGACCAATAGCGGCTTGGTGGTGCGCCGGCCAGCGATTGCGCATCAGCTCATCGGGCCGCGTTTCACTGGGCCAGGGACGGTTCAGTACGCCGGGCGGCATCGCCACGGTGCCGGATAAAGGCAAGTTGATGCAAAACGAACCGACTGGCGCGCTGATCGCTGTGATCGGCGATGACAACGATGAGTTTATTCTGGTGGGCGGGCGCCGCGAGTTTGTGGCTCAACGCGACGGCGTGCTTTTCCTCGGCGTCAACGAAGGCGAGTTGGCCGACAACACGGGCAACTTCGATGTCACCATCGAAGCCGAAACGGCCAGCCGCGCCGCAACGCAGTAACGCGCACCCCGAGCGCACGCATAGGGAATTCGGCGCATCATAAAGACACGCTTAAAGGCTTTGAGCCGTGCGGCTTGACCGCATCTTTCACGGAGCCTATAGTCGGGTGAGGGTAGTGCGTTGCGAGCAACGCACTACCCAGTGTGTCTTCCCTTCCTTCGCGTGCAGGAATAAAAGGATTTTCGCGCCATGAATACGCTCTCTTCCCCGCCGATTCGCCGTCTTTTTGCGATCTTAATGGCAGTTGCTCTTTTCACAGGGCAATCAGCTTGGACTCTTCAGGCTTTCGGCCAAGCGCGCAGGCTGCCATCGGCAGGCGATCAAAAGAAGAATCCGCGACCCGACGGCAACACCCCGCAACCGGAAGAGGAGTTGCCGCCGTCCGACGTGGTTAATAAGCCGCAAGAAGCGGAGACGCTCAAAGTCACGTCCGCTCTCGTCAATATCGACACCGTCGTCTACCGCAAAAAAAGCGGGCAAATCGTCACCGGCCTGAAAAAGGCCAACTTTGTGATTCTTGAGGACGGCGTGCCGAAAGACATCACTTACTTTTCCACTCCCGAAGCGCCGATCACCGTCGCGATGGTGCTCGAATACAGCCGGCTCTCAAATTACCTGAGCGGCAATTGGTTCGAGTACGGCATCGACGAGATTTTGCGCCCCGCATCTTACTTTCTTTCGCAGTTTGTGCGCCCGCCCGATGACTTCGTCTCGGTGACGGCCTACGACATGCGCGCGACTCCGCTGACGGACTTCACCAATGATCCCGGGCGCATCCGGCAAGTGATTGATCTGCTGCTCAGAAACTTCCCCGCATCGAGCGAGGCGAATCTGTACGACGCGCTCAAGCTGACGCTCGTCGGCGGTCGCGGCGACTCGGTGCTGCTTGAGAACTCGAAAGAGCGCACATCCGAATACGCCGGTTTGTCGGGCTTAACGGGCCGTCGCAAAGCCGTTCTTTTGATTTGCTCGGGCGTCGATACTTTCAGCAAAATCAACTACGACCAAGCGCGCAAAATCGCCCAAAACGCGGGCGTGCCGATCTACATCATCGGCACCGGCAACATGTTTATGAAAAGATTCGGCGACCAGATCGGCGCCACCGACGGCCCCCTCGGCAACACCACGCCGGGCCGGTTGACGCTTTTGCAAGCGCAGAATTCGCTTTCGACTTTCGCCAAAGAAACCGGCGGGATGTACTTTCCGGTGACTTTTGAGGGCGAATTGCCCAAAGTGCTCGGTTCCATCAACGGACTGTTGCGCAGCCAGTACAGTTTGGGCTACAACCCCGGCGATGCGCGCGACGGCAAACGGCGCAAGCTGTTGGTGAAGGTTGATGTGGACGGCGACGGCCAGCCGGAAGAGAAAGAATACGTTATTCAGCACCGGCAATTTTACACACCCGGCGGCGACAACAAGAGCGCCAAAGCGAAGAAATAAACTTCAGCCTCTCAAACAAGCAAACAAAGCGCGGCCCGAGAAATTGCATCTCGGCCGCGCTTTCCTCTGCGGCTCTGCGGTGTCTTCTCTGCGGTGTTTATCTCTCCTTTAAGTAACACTTACCTAAACGAGAGAGAAACACCGCCGAGAAGACCGAGAGCCGCAGAGGAAAGCTTATGCGCTGTAAATCCTCAAACGGAATTCGTCGTTGAAGGCGTGAATCTCGGCGCGGCGATTGGAGAAGAGGCGTGAGGTGCGGAGCAACGCGGGGAGGCCGCCGCGCCTAAGCTTTAAATCGTAGGCTGGGCTCGAAAAAATGGCCGCGATCTGCGGATTAAGGCGCTGCGGCACGCCGTAGCGAATGGCGCGCTGCGGCACAGGGCCGAAGCCCGCGGTGCGCCGCGCGTTGAGAATCTCCAGCGAGTGATCGAAGACGTGAATGCGCGTCGCGTGGTCGCGGAGCGCAAGGTCGCGATGCGCGAGGGCGTTGGCGACCGCCTCTTCAACCACGCCGCGGTGATAGTTGCCGCGCGCAACTACCGGCGCGTCAGAAGCCGCGTCGCCGGGAAACGAGCGTGGGCGCTCGTTCCACAAATCGCAGTAACGCGCGATGAATTTGAGCGCGTGGTCGTAAAGCGTGCTGAGATTGCCCGTTAGTTGCAGGTGCTCCACTTCGGGCGCCTGCATGGTGTCGCCGGCGAAGCGAACCATCGTGGCCGCCGAGCGCGGCAACAGCGCGGCCACGCGTTCGTTGCGCCCGAAGAGCAATAGACCGGCGACGGTGGGAGTGATTTCACTGCCGCTGCCGACGGCGAGCATCAACTCGCGCTCCAGCAAATCGCCGGTCAAGTAGTTGGACGCCACTTTGTCGTTTAATGCGTCGCCCTCGAATTCTCGCGCGAAGCTCCATAATTGCGCTTCGTCTATGTCCGCCAGCGCGGCACCCATCACGGGCACGTTTTCGTAGCAAAAGGGCGCGCTTCGTCCATCAAGACCGAAAGCTCTCGCGCCGTCGCTTCGCGCTTTTCGGCGGCGACACGAATGTAAAAGCGCCCGTCGCGCGTGCGGTAGGGGCGGCGCTTGCCTTCGACCTCAAGCGCCACCACGCGGCGGCCGCTGTCAAACGCCAGGCAATCAATAAAGGGCACGAGCGACGGCACCACCTGCTCGCGACAAATGCGCACCAATTCTTCGCGCACCTCCTCGGCATCGTCAACGCCTTCGACGCGCAATTGGTCGTTGACGCCGAACACAATCGTACCGCCGCCGGTGTTGGCCAAGGCGACGATCTCCTGCGCGATTTTGTCGGGATTGGAGAGCTTGACCTTCAGCTCAAGGAAAGTGTCTTCGCCGCCGCGCACCATCCGCATCAGTTCGGTGCGTGAAGTTTGTTGCGCGGGCATCGACACCATGTACTCTTGGAAAGAGAGCTCGGTGGCGGGTTCGCGCCGCTGGTTGCTGCGAAATTTTCTGCGAGCCATTTGTGTCTGGACGGGGCCCGCACGAGCGTCACCCGCCCGGGCGCTGGAAGAGCCGTCTCAAACGACACCCTCAAGCGCCACTGGAATATGGTTATTTAAAGAGTGACAAGTGACAAGTGACAAGTGACAAGAAAGAGCAGCAGGTCTTTTCTTTCT
>JBBJMB010000259.1:0-5334 GCA_037719755.1 Pyrinomonadaceae bacterium | reverse complement strand
TATCTGAGTATGATTGCGTGGTTCCTCACTTGACGCATCCTTTGCTTCTTCACTTTGCGCGCTTGGCGTTTAAGTCAAACTTACCTTAAACGCAAAGTGCGCAAAGTGAAGACGCAAAGGGTGATCTTCAATTTTACTTATCGTTTAACAATGGTTCTGACGCTGCCGATGTTGCCGCTGTTGTCGGAGACTCGCAGCGAAACCGAGTGCTCTCCAAGCTCCTTGAGGGGCGCTTCGACGGTGTAGGTTTCGCGCGGGCCGTCGGCGATGCCGTCGTCCGGCGTCACCCCGCGCCACGTGCCTCCATCGATGCTCACATCGGCTTTCTTGATCATCCCCGTGGCATCCTCCACAGCGAAACGCACGCGCGCTTGCGGCCCCGTCGCGCTCGGCTCCTGTTGATTGACTACGCGCAGCACAGGCGGCGTGTTATCGATTTCGATTAACTCGCTCACGCGCTCGCCGGAAAGGGCGCGCTGAGAAGCGTTGCCCGGCTTATCTGAAGCCACCACTTTGAAGATGTATTGCCCGTCCAGCGCGGCGCTGTCAATTGTGTAAAAGTTGTCTTTCAGCTCTTCCTTCAATTGCCGAAAGCTTGCTTCATTGACCGCGCGATAGTAAAGAGCGTACTCAGTTCATCGCCGTTTCGATCTTCGGCCTGCCACTGAAGCGAAACGGCTCCGCGCTGGAAAATACGCCGGGGGTACTTTGCGATGCCGCCAAAGATGGCCGGGTTGAGCCCCGACGCTCCACGTTCGGATCAATCTGCAATTGAATCGCTGATTGAAGGCCCACGCCTGGCGGCAAAGTCGTGATGGCCAGCACCTCGGGAGCGACATTGTGCGGTAAATAAGCCAGGTTGATGTCTTCGACCGACGCTGCTTGCGCATTGTTTGCCGTTCCCCGCAGCACAGTTCGCCACTGGATGAACCGCGCGCGCGGACTGCTGATCGCCGTTCCCACAAAATCGCGGTAAGGCGCGCTCCACTCGCTCCAGGTCGCATCCGGCCGCTCGGTGTTGCCGGTGCGCGTTTGCAGTTCGACATTGCCTTTGCTGCGCCACCAGATGCGTCCCCAAGTGGAGACAAACTTGGCGTCCCGGACAATCGATTCGTAAGTTCCTTCCTCGACCATCTCGACGCTCAAGCGAAAGAGCTTGCCTTGATTGCTGGCGGCGGCGTAAATATCACGCCCGTGCATCATCAGCGACGAGATTTGATCTTCCGATGATTGCAGCAGCAGCTTATCCCGGCCGTCATTGGTGACGCTATAGATGCGGCCTTTCTCGCTGGTGCCGATGAGCACGCTCTCAGGCGTCGCCGCGATGGAAAAAGCCGTGATCGTGCCGGAACTCCAAAGCACGTCCGTCGCGCCATCCGCTGCGATGCGAAAAACCGCGCTACGCGCATTGCTCAAATCGCTGCGACTGCGCGCGGGTTGAGGCGTGCCGGCGGCGGCCGCCGCAGCACCGGTTCCATCGTCAATTGGTGTGACCGTCACGGTGACGGAGCCGCCGCCGGCCGGGGGCGGACCGGGTGAGGCGCCGGCCAACGAAATCCTTGATGCGGAGGCGGCGTCGCTCAAAGCGAGCACATAAATGGAGCCGTCCGGAGCCGGCGCGATCGCGTGAATCCTCGCGCAGCGAGGCGTCAAACAAAGCGAAGGCTTGCCTTGCGGAGAAATTTGAAGCACCAGACCGCCGGGATCAGTGCCGGCGATTAAGCGGCCGCGATTGTCAATCGCGAGCGAAATGATGTGCGTCTCGTCCACATCAATCAAAGCGCTGACTCTGGTTTTTCGCCGGCGGCGCGCACGCGATAAATTTTCCCGTTATCGCCCGTCCCGACGGCGAGGGCTCCGTCTGACATGAGGGCCATTGACCAGATGTATTTGTCGGGCGGGTCGAAGTAAATTTCGGCGCGAGCGTCGGCGCCGATGCGGTACACGCGTCCTTCGGGCGATGTGCCGGCGTAAAGCACGTTATCGCGGCCAATCACGAGCGCGGTCACATCAAGCTCGTTTGTGTCCGCGAGCATCGCGCCGCGTCCCGTGCGTCAACGCGGTAGACGCGCCCGTCGTGGCCGGTGCCGAGGTAGACGTTGCCGGCGTCGTCAATCGCGCTCGACCAGATGTACGCCTGTTCGGTGTTGAACAACTGCGTGGACTTGGGCGCGAGCGTGAGCGCGCCGGTGTCGGTCACGGAAACGCCGCGCGACTCGCCGCGCAAGATCTCCGCCCGCGTGTTTGAGCTCCACACCACGGGTTCGCTGGCGCGCGCTCTCACGTGCACGGAGGCGAAAAGTAAGAGCAGGCTCGAAACGTTGATTGAGCGGGAGAGTATTGTGCGAAAACTAAAAAAATTCATATCGTGTGTGAAAAGAAGTAACCAGCGTATGTGAGAACAACACGAGAGGGCGTAAGGGCGATCACAGCCGCTCGCACTATAACCTGAAACAATGCGCTAGCGAAAACGGCCGACGGCGGCCGAGAGAGTTGCCGGCCACCTGTTAGGTGCCGATATACTTGGCGTAGAGCGAGCGGGCAAGTGTGATGTCGTTTGTTCCGCGCACAATGGCGCGGCCGTCTAGAAATACGCTCAATTCATACTCGCCCACGCTGAAGCGAAGCAGGTAAGCGTTGCTTTTCACCTCGCCAATCTTTCGCAAACGACTGGCGAGCGCGATTAGATCAAGTTTAACTGGCGCGGGCGGCGCAATTTGGACGGCGTCGCGCCCGCACAAAACAGCGCTCACTTGAGCGGATTCCGCACCCAAGGTATCAAACTGCAATCCGGCGCAGGTCGGGCAGCGCGCGTCGGGCGCGCCCAACGCGATGCGCCGCCATTCGCTGCGCCAGACATCAAATTGCAGCAACGCATTGTGCAGCAACGTTTCGTGTCGCGTAATAAGTTTGAAGGCTTCCGTGATTTGCACGGCCGCGATCATGTGAATGATGGGAAGAATCACTCCCGCCGTGTCGCAAGTCGGCGCGCCGCCCGCGCCAGGCGCTTCACCAAAAACGCAGCGCAGGCACGGCGTAGCGTGGGGCCTGACGGTCATGGTCACGCCGTAGGAGCCGACGGCCGCGCCGTAAATCCAGTTAACGCCGTGCTTAACGCAGGCGTCGTTAATCAGGTAGCGCGTCTGGAAATTGTCCGTGCCATCGAGCACCACATCGCAATCCTTAATCAGCGCTTCCACATTGCCGCGATGCACATCGGCGACAACCCCTTCCACGTTTACTTCCGCATTAATCTGCGCGAGGCGGCGCGCGCCAGCCACGGCCTTCGGCAAACGCTCCGCCGCATCGCGCTCGGTGAAAAGCGTTTGCCGATGCAGATTCGATTGCTCAACGAAATCGCGATCAACCACGCGCAGACGACCCACGCCGGCTCGCGCGAGGCCCTCGGCCTGCGCCGACCCGAGGGCTCCGCAGCCGACGATCAGCACCCGCGACGCTCCGAGCAATTGCTGCCCCTCGGCGCCGATTCCTTCAAATAGTATTTGGCGACTGTAACGGGTCATAAGTATGAACGATTAACGCGGAACGATGAAGTTTAAGGCAAAGAAATTTAATTAACTCATGTGACGCACTTCGTCCCGAAGGGACGGAAAGAAGGTAGCCAGTGGCCAGGCGGCGAACGGCAGTGAGTCGCGCCGCCTCTGGTTGAAAGCGGAGCAGCAGCAGCAGCAGCAACAGTGCGCGCCCTGCAAGGCGCGCACAGAAATGCGTTTGACCGCCGCCATTCTGTGCGCCCTTGCAGGGCGCGGTCGGGTTATGACGTTTCCAGAGGCGGCGCTCGTTTTACTGGCTGGCCACTGGCTACCTTCTGCTTGCTCCTTCGGAGCAGAAATGCAAACTGCGTCACATGAGTTATTAAATCTTTCTATCCTGAGCTTTCATCCTTCAGCCTTCCGCCTTCATCCTTTAGAAGCATGTTTGTTTACTATTTCTTCGCGACGCTTGTGCTGGTGCAGGGATTTTTGTCGCTGCGGGGCGGGGTGCGCTATCTCGGTTATGTTCGGGGGGCTTTGCGCGAGGAGTTGCCGGTTTTTACGCCCCGTGTGACGGTGATTGTGCCGTGCCGCGGCGTTGAGCAAGGGTTGCGCGATAATTTGCTTTCCGTGTTGGCGCAGGATTATCCGGATTATGAAGTGATTTTTGTGGTTGATGAACGGGGCGACGCTGCAATCTGCGTGATCGAAGAATTGATGCGTGCGGAAAAGCGTGTGGCCGTGCGCCTTGTTGTGGCCGGACGGGCGCGTGAGTGCGGGCAGAAGGTGCATAATTTGCGGCGCGCGGTTCCCGCGGCGAGGATGGCAAGCCAGGTTTTCGTTTTTGTTGACTGGACGCCCGGCCGCATCGCACGTGGATGCGAGATTTGGTGGCGCCGCTCGGCGATGTTCGCATCGGCGCGACGACGGCTACAGATGGTTCGTGCCGAGCGGCGCAATCTCGCTTCAATGTTGCGGGCCGTTTGGAACGCATCAATCGCGTCCGCGCTGGGGCCGGATATGCGGAGAAACTTTTGTTGGGGCGGCTCGACTGCGATCCGCCGAGACGTTTTTGAACAACTCAACGTGTTGGAGCAGTGGCGCGGCACGGTTTCTGACGATTTTGCGCTGACGCGCGCGTTGCAGCATGAAAAACTCCCCATCCGTTTCGTTCCGCAATGTCTGGTCGCCTCACACGAAACCGTCAGCTGGTCCCAATTGTTCGAGTTCACCACCCGGCAAATCAAAATCACTCGCGTTTACGCTCCGCACCTCTGGCACATCGTGCTCTGGACTAATTTGATTTTCGCGGGCGTGTTTTGGGGCGGGCTGATGCTCGTCCTTGTGGGCTTTGCCGCGAACAAAACGTTCATGTGGACGGTGGCCTCCTGCGTCGCGATCATCTTTTCTCTAGGTGCAGCCAAAGCCTTTTACCGCTTGCGGGCCGTGAATTTGCTGTTTCGGGGACGCGGGCAGACTTCGCCGTCAAATTCTCTCGCCTACTTGTTTCTGTGGCCGTTGACGGCGCTCATTTACTTGTTCAATGCGCTCGTCGCCCTTTTCTCGCGGCGCAAAATGGCGCGGCATCACCTATGAATTGAAATCACCCAGGGAAACTGTCATCATTCGCGCGCTCTCCGAGTAAATAAAGAATTAACCGCTGACAGCAATGAACAACAACGAGCAGCAAGAGGTGGTGAAGAAGACCGGACTCGTGTATGTCGCGGTCTTCTCGATTTTTGCCTCAACCGTGACGTGCCTCGGCCTGGGTTATCTGCTTGATCGCTGGCTCGGCACTCGCCCTTGGCTGCTCGTCGGCGGAATCGTCGTCGGCGCCTCG
>JBBJMB010000258.1:0-5363 GCA_037719755.1 Pyrinomonadaceae bacterium | reverse complement strand
AGCTGATGATTCGAGTGAATCACGATACGCATAACACGAATGGCAGCCATCATATGCGTTATCTCTGTGGTGCGTCAAGATGTTCGGGCCGGCGGACCGAGGTCTCTTCATGCTTGTTTTCCTCTGCGACCTTTGCGTCTTGCCTTTGCGGTTCTTTGCGTTTAAGTAAATCTTTAAACGCAAAGAACCGCAAAGGCAAGACGCAAAGGTCGCAGAGAGAGAAGTCTTAGCTCCACAGGCGCCAAAGCATAATGGCGCTGATGGTGAGGCCGACGGCGACCACGGCGCGGCGCACAAACGCGCGCCCGAGCCGGCGCGCGATGTTGGTGCCGTAATAACCGCCGAGGATCGCGCCCGTGACCATCACCATCGACATCCGCCAATTGACGAGGCCCGTCAGGGCGAAGCCGATGACGGCCACGCTGTTAAGGACGAAGCCGAGAAAGGTCTTGATGCCGTTCGCGCGATGAATGTCCGAGATGCCGAGCAGTCCGATCACCGCCAACATTAAAATGCCGTTGCCGGCGCCGAAGTAAGCGCCGTAAATCGCCGAAAAAAATTGCACGATGATGGCGCCCATCCACCACGCGGGCGGCGGATGGGCGCCGGCCACCGCATTCAGCTTTAGCCGGCGGCTGAGCTGTTCTTGAATCATGAAAAGCAGCGTCGCAAAGAGAATCAAAAAAGGCACCAGCAGAGAGAAAATCTCCGACGGCGTGATGACCAGCAACGCCGTCCCCGCCGCGCCGCCGAACAAACTGGTGACGCCAAGCCTTCGCAAGAAAGTGCGGCTGTCCTCAATTTCCTTGCGGTAGCCCCAAAAGCCGCCGAACAATCCGGGCCACAGCGCCACGGTGCTCGTCGCATTAGCGATTTTCGCGTCGAGGCCGACCCACAGCAAAACCGGAAAAGTAATCAACGTGCCGCCCCCGGCGATCGAGTTCACGATGCCGGCCAAAAAGGCGGCCACAAAAAGGGCCACTGCCTGTGTGAGATCCATTCAGGTGTCGAAATTCAGAGCGCACGCTCTCTGCGCTGGCTCTTTAAGCTTTCTTGTCGCGAAACTCCTTGATCTCCTGCAACGCGCGCGCGCCCGTTTCCTCCAGCTCACTCATCCACTGCGCTTTGTAAGGCCGGAGCGCTTCGACGATTGTTTCCGCGATGGCCAGATTCCGAAACCACTTTTTGTTGGCCGGCACCACATGCCAGGGCGCGTAATCTGTGCTGCACTGTGTGAGCGCCTCTTCGTAAGCGGCCGTGTACGCGTCCCAGTGTTCGCGCTCCTTCCAATCTCCGGCGGAGAGTTTCCAATACTTGGTGGGATCTTGCTCGCGCTTAAGCAAGCGCTCCATCTGCTCGTCACGGCTGATGTGCAAATAAAATTTGAGCACCAGCGTGCGCGACTCGGCGAGCAAGCGCTCGAATTCGTTGATATGGCGGTAACGAGCGCGCCACACCGGTTCGGGAGCCAAGCCATGCACGCGCACCACCAGCACGTCTTCGTAGTGCGAGCGATTAAAAACTGTGATCTGGCCGCGCGCCGGAGTTTCGGCGTGCACGCGCCAGAGAAAATCGTGCGCCAGCTCCTTGTGGCTTGGCACCTTAAAAGATGCGACGCGGCAGCTTTGCGAATTGAGCGGCCCGAAGATGTGGCGGATGGTGCCGTCTTTGCCGCTTGTGTCGCGGCCCTGCAAAACAATCAAAACGCTCAAATGATTTGAGGCGTACAGCAGTTCCTGCAGTTCCTGCAATTCCGCGATGTGGCGCTCAAAGATCGGCGCCGCCGCGTCTTTTTTGAGTCCCCCATCTCCTTGCGGATCGTAATCGCTGAGACTCACCGGTTGGCCGCCGATTAAGCGGTGTGCATAAGACATGTATGTTTCCTCGAAAGTGGATTGGCTGGCGAATCGGGGCCATCATAGCATTAACGCCGTATCGTTAACGCTTGCGGCCCCGGTTCTCAGCTTGACCTAATGGCCGGGAATTGACGAGTATGAGCGGTTTATCTCTCAATCATTTCATAGAAAAAGGATGGCCTGATGCTTTTAGGTATTGATTACGGCACAACGCGGACGGTAGTGGCGGCGGCGGATCGAGGCAATTTCCCCGTCGCCAGTTTTCAAAACGAAAGCGGCGACACGCAGGAATGGTACCCCTCACTGATCGCCGCGAGCGACTTTGGCGAACTGCTTTTCGGCTTCGACGCGGCCGCCCGGCAACGGGAAGCGAACTGGCATCTGCTGCGCTCTTTCAAGCGCCAGCTCGCGACGCTTGGCGCGGACTCAAGCGTGCAAATCGGCGCGCGCCGCTACACCACGCTCGCGCTGCTCACATTTTTAGCGCAGCTGCGGCGCGACTTGCAGAAACGCTCGGTGCGCGCGCGCAAAGGAGCCGAGTTCGAGGCGATGATCTCCGTGCCCGCGAACGCCAACAGCAACCAGCGCTTTCTGACCATAGAAGCTTTTCGCGCGCCGGCTTCGCGGTGCGCGGGGTAATCAACGAGCCGTCGGCCGCGGGCGTTGAGTACGCGCATCATCATCTGGGCGCGAGCGGCGCGACGGCGCGCGAGTATGTGGTGGTCTACGATCTCGGCGGCGGAACGTTTGACGCTTCGGTGATCAGCATGGCCGAACGGCGGCACGAAGTGGTCGCAAGCGAAGGCATCGCGCAACTGGGCGGCGACGACTTTGACAATTTGCTGCTTGAGCTCGCGCTGGAGCGCGCCGGTCTAAACGACTTGCCCCAGGACGCGCGCGCGGAACTTTTACAAGAGTGCCGCGAAAAGAAAGAAGAGTTGCACCCGAACACCCGCAAAATCGTGATCGACGTGGGGCGCGCCGTCAAAGGTGCCGGAGAAGTGATCGTCAGCACCGCGGATTTCTACGAACGCTCGCGGCCGCTGGTCGCGCAAACAATCGAGGCCATGGACCGCGCCATGGAGCGCTCGCCCACGGGCGCGGAGCTTGATTGGCGCTCGGTCGCCGCCGTCTACATGGTCGGAGGATCAAGCGATCTGCCCATCGTCGCCCGCACGCTGCGCGAGCGCTACGGCCGGCAAGTGCGCAAATCGCCTACCGCACGCGCCCCGGCGATTGGATTGGCCATCGGAGGAAGCGCCGACGAAGGCTACACGCTGCGCGAGCGCTTCACGCGCCACTTCGGCGTGTGGCGCGAAGCCGCGGAGGGACGTGAAATCACCTTCGACGTGATTTTTGGTAAAGATACGCCGCTGCCCGAAGGCCCCGGCGAAAAACTGACCGCGGCGCGGCGCTACCGGGCGGGGCACAACGTCGGCCACTTTCGCTATTTGGAATGCGGCCGGGTGGAGCACCAGGGGCATCCGGTGGGAGACATGACTTTCTGGGACGAGATTTACTTTCCGCTCGCGCCCGATTTGCAGCACGAGCAGGAGACGCTGGCCGTCTTTCCCGTGGAACGCACGCCGGAAAGCGAGCAGATCATCGAAGAGCTTTACTCGTGCGACCGTGCGGGAATTATCGAAGTGGAGATCCTTAACCGCACTGCGAACTACCGGCGCGGCTACAGCTTGCGCGTCGGAACTCAGAAGTCAGAACGATGAACGATGAAGGAAAGACAGAAATGAGCAAGTCTTGGCTTTGACTTCCGCGTTCATCGTTCTGACTTCTGCGTTCCAATAGCCATTGGAGATCAGCAGACTGATGGATTACACAATCGAGCAGATAAAAGAAGAGGATTGGGAAGCGGTGCGGGCTATTTACGCGGAAGGAATCGCGACCGGCAACGCGACCTTTGAGACCGAAGCCCCGAGCTTTGAGGAATGGAACTCGGCGCACCTTGCGGACGGAAGGTTGGTGGCGCGCGCCGGCGATGGAATCGTGAAAGGCTGGGCGGTCTTTCGCCCGTTTCCAATCGCTGCGTGTACAAAGGAGTGGCCGAAGTCAGCGTCTACGTCGGAGAGCGGCATTGGGGAGAAGGCGTCGGGAAAGCGTTGCTTAATTCTTTGATCGTCGCTTCGGAGCGGCGCGGCATCTGGACGCTACAGGCCGGCGTGTTTCCGAAAACGACGCCAGCATTCGTCTTCATCAGCTGTGCGGCTTCCGTGAGGTGGGAGGCGCGAGCGCATCGGTCAAATGCACGGCAGGTGGCGCGATACGGTGCTTCTTGAGCGCCGCAGCCGTGTGGTGGGAATATCGTAAATGACCGTCGGAGATCCGCCGGCGTCGCCGCATAAAAAACACCCGCGAGCTTTTCCGCTCACGGGTGTTTTTACCCACTTGAGTTGGCAAATTAAAGCTTCGCCGTTTTTACCAGCTTGACGCCTCTTGCGAAGAGCGGCGCCAATGCCGGCGAGGCCGGTGCCGAGCAGAAGCATTGAGGCCGGCTCCGGAATCGGCGCAGAAGCATCCTCGTAAATCAGACCATTGAGGGCAGTCGCACCGTTGTTCGATGACGGCTGGTTGATTTGCATGTTACGCACCTGAAAAACATGCGTCCCAAACGGCGTTCCGCCGGACAGCGCTCCGACGCCGCCCGGAGTGAAGCTCAAAATGACGTCGCTGGAACTCCGGCTGATCCTGCCCATAAATGACGTACTCGCGAGGGAGCCCTCGGGCGTGTCCGATGTTGGCGACATTTGCGTCACGATGAGCGTAAATATCTCATCACCAGCGGGGGATAGGGCGCCGTTTCCACCGGAGGCAGTGAACTCGCCGAAGTTAGCGAACGTGGCATTCGCTTCTCCCTCGCCGAAAGGCGTTGCGGATGTGCCGGGACCGACCGGCACATAAGTGAGAATTAACGCATCAGGGCCAGAGCCCAAAGTGAGTGAGCTAGTACCCGAGCTACTGAAAACTCCCTCTGTGGTGTAAGTAACCGTATCCGCCAGCGCGGACGTGCCGGTGGCGAGAAGAGCCACGGCCGCGAAAGCGAACGATAATAGTAATTTCCTCATAACCAAATCCTTTTCTTGTCTGTTAAAACGCGAACATTACCACCTCTTATAGGCTTCGTTTCAATTAAAGCCTATACACTTTTCCCAGTGACGGAGGAACCAGACTAAGGAGAGGGCGAGCGGGGCAAGCGCAAGCCGTAATGCTGGGCCGTCAATGATAAACACTCAAATATTGGAAATTGGGCGCGCGCCCGAGTGTACTTTAAGGATTTAGGGAAGCAGATGCAAGTGAAAAATATGATAGACCATCAACCGTCGTGCTCGATAAATGCGCTAACCGCTTACTTTGCAAAAGGATGTCGCTAAACTGTTGAGAACTTAGTTAAAACAAAAGCTCTTCGCCTCATGCCCCGCCAAAATGCTAGCATGGGTATCCTTAGCTCGACTTTGTACATTATTGAGAAGGGAAAGGGCCATCGCCATGACTCGT
>JBBJMB010000257.1:0-5395 GCA_037719755.1 Pyrinomonadaceae bacterium | reverse complement strand
CTTTCTGGGTCTGACCATCTCCTGCGCGCGCTGCCACAATCATAAATTCGATCCGGTTCTGACCAAAGATTACTACTCACTGATTTCAGTCTTCGCCAGCACGCGCAGCTTTTCGCAAGCGGACACACACGTCTCCGTGGCGCTGGAAAAGCCGCTTGTGCCAAGCGAAGAGTTTGAGCGCTACCAAGCTCAGAAAAAGGAGCATCAAGCCACAGAGAATCGCTTGCGACAGGCGCTGGATGCCATCGTTGAGACGGAACAAGCGCGCAGAGTGGAGCAATCCAGCCAGCGCACGGCCGACTACATGCTGGCGGCGCGGATGATTTATGAGGGCGGCGCGTCCCTTGATAATGTGGCGCGCACAACGAATTTGCCGCCAGAGGCGTTGGAGAAGTGGGCCGCTTACCTCAAGCCGGGCGGCGAAGTGCGTCAACACTTGCTCGATTGGAACAACGCCGCTCCCGAGCAACTCGCCGATGCGGCGCTCGCTTATCAGCACGGTTTTCGCAAACAATTCGCCGCGTGGAACGAGGCGCTCGGCAAGTGGCGGATCGAGTATCACAAGGCGACGGGCGAGGGGAAAGCGTCATTGCCGGCGAAGCCGAAGTTTGAGGCCGGGGATGATCGCTTCTTTTACGATGTGTATCTCGATAAAAAAGGACCCTTCGCGGTTTCGGAGAAAGATGAGGCGCGTTTTACGCAAGGTCAGTGGCAGCAGCTCACGGAGCTGCGGCAAAAACTGGAGGGTTTGAAAAAAAGCGCGCCGGCGGAGCCCGAGATGGCCTGCGCGGTTGAGGACGGCGAATCCGTGCAGCAGAAAGTTTTCGTGCGCGGCGACTACAACAATCCCGGCGAAGATGCGCCGAAAGCGTTTCCGGCGATTCTCGCGCGCTACGATACCAAGCCAACTTTCGGACCAGGCAGCGGGCGCTTGCAGCTGGCCGAGTGGATCACGCAACCGCAGCATCCGCTGACGGCGCGGGTGATGGCGAATCGCATCTGGCAATGGCATTTCGGCGAAGGCCTGGTGCGCACGCCGGACAACTTCGGACTGATGGGCGAGCGGCCCACGCATCCCGAGTTGCTGGATTACCTGGCGAAAAACTTCGTCGCCGGCGGATGGTCAATCAAAGCCATGCACCGCATGATGATGCTCTCCAGCGCATACCAAATGGCAAGCGATCACCCGCACCTGGCCGCCGAAGCTGATCCTGAAAACCGCCTGCTCACGCGCTTCAATCGCCGTCGCTTGACGGTCGAAGAGATGCGCGACAGCTTACTCGCGTTTAGCGATTCGCTTGATCTGACGATGGGCGGCACGCTGCAACAGGGTCGCGGCACCGACGCGGAAAATAGCAACGACCGGTTGAGTTTGAATCCTGAAAAGATCAATCGCCGCACCGTCTACATCCCGCTACGGCGCGCCAATCTGCCGACGCTCTTAAATCTCTTCGACTTCGGCGACGCGACCACGCCCGCCGGCAAGCGTCAACTTACGAACGTCGCGACGCAAGCGCTCTTCTGGCTCAACAGTGAGTTTCTCAGTGAGCATTCGCTGAAAGTGGCGCAGTCGCTGCTCGCGAATACGGAAGCCAAGGATGCGGCGCGGCTTGACGGCGCATACCTGCGCATTCTTAATCGCCGCCCGTCCGAGGCGGAATCCGAGCAGTGGTTGAAATACATCGTGAACTTCAAAGACAAGTTTCCCGGCGCGCACGCGGAGCAAAACTCGTAGCAAAGTTTCTGCCACATTCTGCTTGCGTCAAACGATTTCGTTTATCTCGACTAAAGGACGTTATGCAGAGAATAAGTTCTTTCTATCACCTGGACCAAAAACCGCTGTCACGTCGCGCCTGGCTGCGGACCGCCGGCTGCGGTTTTGGTTACCTGGGTTTGTCGGCGATGCTCGCTCAAGAGTCGATGCTCGGGGCCGCTCAGCAAACGGCTTCTTCTTCTCCGCTGGCTTTGCGTGCTCCGCACTTTGAGCCGAAGGCCAAGCGTGTGATTTTCCTTTTTATGCACGGCGGCCCTTCAAGCGTTGACACTTTTGATCCCAAAGATCGCTTGGCGCGCGATCACGGCAAACCGCTGCCTATCAAACGCCCGCTCGCGTTCTCCGACGAAGCCGCCGGACCGCTGATGAAATCGCCGTGGGCGTTCAAGCCCGGCGGAACATGCGGCACGCCTGTGAGCGACCTTTTCCCGCACGTGCGCGACTGCGTTGATGACATGTGCGTCATCCGGTCTATGGTCGGCGAAGGCGTGGATCACGGAGCGGCGTTATTGCAAACTTTCACCGGCACCAATACTTTTATTCGTCCCAGTTTGGGCTCATGGACGGTCTACGGATTGGGCACAGAGAATCAAAACTTGCCGGGCTTTGTGACGATTAAACCGGCGCTTTCGCACGGCGGCTCGAAAAACTGGGGCTCGGCTTTTCTGCCGGGCGCTTATCAGGGCACCGCCATCGGACACGCCGGAATGAAAGTCGAGGACATCAAAGCCGAACCGATTGAATATCTGCTGAGCAAGCACCTCGGGCCTGAGCAGCAGCGCTACGAGCTCGACATGCTGCAAAACCTCAATCGACGACACGAATCGCTGCGCAAGCAAGATGCTCAGCTGGAAGCGCGTATTCATGCTTTTGAGCTGGCCTTTCGAATGCAGACGCAAGCGCCCGAGGCTTTTCAAGTTGAGCAAGAGTCAATCGCGACGCAGAATCTTTACGGTTTGGACGATCCCATCACGCGCGATTTCGGTTGGCAGTGTCTGCTCGCCCGTCGACTGGCCGAGCGCGGGGTGCGCTACATTCAATGCACGCACAGCTACAAATGGGATCAGCACAGCGAACTCTACAACGGCCACACCAAAAACGCGCGCGAAGTTGATAAACCGATTGCCGGACTGCTCAAGGATTTAAAAGCGCACGGACTGCTCAAAGACACGCTCGTCATTTGGTCAGGAGAGTTCGGTCGCACTCCCGTGTCGCAGGGCGGCGATGGCCGCGATCACAACCCTTACGGCTACTCGATCTGGATGGCGGGCGGCGGCGTCAAGCCGGGATTTATCTACGGGGCCACTGACGAGATCGGATACTACGCGGTGGAAGACCGGATGCACATTCACGATTTTCACGCCACCGTTTTGCACCTCCTCGGTCTCGACCATGAGAAGCTCACTTGGCGCTACAGCGGCCGCGACTTTCGGCTGACGGATGTGGCGGGAGTGGTGGCGAAAAAGATGATCGCTTGACGATTCAAGATGAGCACAACCAATCGACTTTATTATGGGGACTCTCATCTCACCGAGTTTGAGGCGAGCGTCGTGGCCATCAAAGCGACGCCCACCGGCGTCATCTTAAACCGCACCGCGTTTTACCCGACCGGTGGCGGGCAGCCCACCGATCTGCGCACCCGTTCTGATTTTGTTCGCGCCCACTGGACGAAACACCCACATCTCAGGCAAACTAGCTGACCCGGCAAACGAAAACGGCCGCGGAGATGAAGGTAGCACAGGCTTCCAGCCTGCGTGATTTGGCCTCACAGAAATGGCCGCTGATTCAGATCAGTTGAGTTCAAAAGATAAGGAATTAAAGGTAAATGGCACTGATTAACGTCAACCAGGGAGAATCCATTGAGAGCGCGCTCCGCCGCTTCAAGCGCAAAGTGATGTCGGAAGAGATCATCAAGGACGCCAAAAAGCACGCCTTCTTTATCCCGCCCGGCCAGAAAGCGAAGCTCAAATCGGCCCTCGCCCGCAAACGTAACAAGCGCAAGCAGCGCCCCTCATACTAAGCGTCGCTCTAACGAGCTTGACACTCGGGCGCAATGCTTTTTATTATCACGCTCGAAGTTTCTTTGGGGCAGTAGCTCAGTTTGGCAGAGCGCGGCGTTCGCAATGCCGAGGCCAGGGGTTCGATCCCCCTCTGCTCCATCTTAAAACCAACATTTGGCAGCCGTCTTCGGACGGCTGTTTTTATTTCGGGGAAAGCCACTTGCGTTACAATGTGGCTGATGTCGAGACCGAAGAACCCGAAAGCATGCCGCAGTCACTTTTAATCGCACCCCCAAAACGCTAAATCAACATCAGCTTACATAAGCGTAAAAAGGGGGTGAGACCGACGATCTTCTCGATTGTCGCGCGGCCCCGTCAGAAAACAAGCTTTGCAGCTTGGCAGGAATGCGACAATCTGAAGATTGGTGGACACTGTGACCGCATTGATGAAGTGAGAGTTGAGATGGGAAACGCAGCGTTTCAGCCGGACAGATTCTACGAGGCTTTAATGGCTTTGAGAGGCGGAGATGCGGAGGCGTTTGCTCGGCTCGGCAAAGTGACGCTGGCCATGTTGAAGAGTTATGAGCTCGGCATAAGCGGCGCCCCGGCCGAGCTGCCGGAACACACAACGCCTGAACGAAGAGAGGCCGCGCGTGTTTACGCCTACCTACCGGCGAAATGGGAAGGGCGATCCGGCGCGCACGACGCAACGATCAGTGACTTGAGCACAGACGGTTGTTTTGCGCTGACCTCCGGCATCACGAGCCCAACGGAGCATGTGAAGATTTCAGTCTTACTGCCGAAATACGGATGGATTAATCTTTGCGGAAAAGTGACAAACTACTTTGAAGAAATCGGTTTCGGCGCCCGCTTCGTTCAGCTGACGCGGGGCGGTGGTCGCTTGCCGGCCGAAGCGCTGCGAGAACTGTGAGCAAGTCAAAAGCCGGCGCTACTGCGCGCTCATCGGCAGCTACGACCGCACTTTAATTTCTATTTTTCTGATTCATGCCGTCACCCATCAATTGGGCACAAATCGATTCACCAGACGATCCAGGGTTTCGAGTTCGACGGGCTTTCCGATGCACTCCAGGCAGCCGGCCGCGAGCGCTTTCCGAGACCAATCGCTCTGCCCGCAGTGCGCCGAAAGAGCAACAATGGGTACGTTTTGGGTTTCGGCCTGGGCGTGAATTTCGAGCGTCGCGGCGATGCCGTCCATGACCGGCATGCTCAGGTCCATGAGAATCAAATCAGGGCGCTCGGTGAAAGCGATCTCCACGGCTTGCCGTCCGTTCGTTGCTTCAATCACCCGGTAGCCCATCATTTGTAAGCACTCGCGCAACAACTCACGCGTATCGTCGTAATCCTCAACCACCATCACGATGCCAGTTTTGTTCGCACTCATCAGTGGCATGCGCTCCGTTGACAACAAGATTTAAGTGAAAGCTCTACCGTAGATATACGTGACGTTACACCCTTAAGGTTTTGCGCGCTGTTGTTTTTTACTTAACCCGAATCATGAGTTGATCCTTCTTCGCGTCCTTTGCGTCTTTCGCTTTGCGGTGCTTTGCGTTGTGGTCAGTGTGACTTAAACGCAAAGCAGCGCAAAGCGAAAGACGCTCTG
>JBBJMB010000256.1:0-5441 GCA_037719755.1 Pyrinomonadaceae bacterium | reverse complement strand
CATCTTTGCGTTTGGGTGAGACTTAAACGCAAAGATGCGCAAAGAGGATGACGCGAAAGGGCGCAAAGTAAGGATCAACTTATGATCGGGATTAACAAGAAACCTCGATGCTGTTTTTAATTATTTGCGCTGCGTTGCTCGGCGGAACGCTGCTTACTTATACCTACGACAAGGAAGCCTCTCTTTGGGAAAGGCTTTGCGCGGGCGCCATTCTCGGTTCGACCATCATGGGACTGGTCTGCCTGGCGCTGGCGTCGCTTTTCGGCCTTTCTTTTGTGAGCGTCGCGCTCGCCGCTCTGACGCTCGCGCTTCCGCTTTTGTTGTTACGCGGCGCTTCCTACCGGATGCTCGTGCGCGCTGATCTGCGGCAAGCGCAGCGAGCGATTTCTTCGCTGCGCTTGGGCTATCGCCAACTCGCGAAGCTCGCGCTTTGTTTGTTAACTGTGGCCTTCTTCTATTGTTTTTTCCGGCAGGCTGTTTATGAAACGCCCGCAGGTCTGTTCACAGGCGTGGACAACAACTACCTTGATCTGACCGTGCACATCGGAATTGTTTCGGGGTTCGTTTACGGAGACAATTTTCCTCCCATCCATCCGCACTTCGCCGGCGCGCGGCTCGCCTATCCGTTTCTGATTGACTTTATGACGGCGATGCTGATGGTCGCCGGAGGCATCTCGATGTCTGCGGCGATGCTGCTGCAAAATATGGTTTTTTCGCTGGCGATGGTCGGCATCCTTTACCGGTGGGCGAAAGAGCTGACGCGCGACCGCCTGGCCGCGCTGCTTGCGCTCGGGCTGATTCTCTTCTATGGCGGCGTCGGTTGGGTGATGCTCGTTGACGAAATTCGCCAGTCGCTCGCAGTCGACGGCAACGGTGTCCTCGCGCTGCTCGGTAATCTTTCGCATAATTACACCGTCCTCTGGGGCGAAGGCTGGGGCGAGATTCTGCGCTTCGGAAATTCGCTGACCACGCTTTTTCTTCCGCAGCGTAGCTTTTTGCTGGGATTGCCGATCTTCATCGTCGTCTGGACGATCTGGTGGCAGCTTTTCCGCGACGACGCCGAGCAGCTCGGGCGCAAAAGAGAGCCGCGCGTTGAACGAGACATCGATTCGCAGCAGAGCCGCGAGCAAACGGTGCGCATGATGGCCGCCGGCGCGGTCGCCGGGCTTTTGCCGCTCGCGCACGCGCACAGCTTTCTGGCGCTCATGGGGATGGGCGGTTGCCTGGCGCTACTGACCAGGCGCTGGCGTTTATGGATCGCCTTTTTCGCCGTCGCCATCTGCCTCGCCGCGCCGCAGATACTGTGGGTCACGTGGGGCAGTTCGACGCAAGCGCAGCGCTTCGCGCAGTGGCATGTGGGTTGGATGAAGGGCGATCAAAACTTCCTTCTGTTCTGGTTCAAGAACACAGGTCTTTTCATCCCTTTGCTTATCGCCGCCCTTGTTCTCGCGGTGCGCGGGCGCGTCGTTCCGAAGGCGCTGTTAGTCTTTTACCTGCCGTTTCTGCTGTGCTTTATTGTGCCCAACTTGATGAAACTTGCGCCGTGGGAATTTGACAACATTAAGGTGCTCTTTTATTGGTACGTCGCCTCGGTTCCCTTGGTCGCGCTGTTGTTAACGCACATGTTGCGGAGCCGCAACTTCCTGTGGCGCGCTTTTGCCGGCGCGTTGACTTTGTCGCTTGTTTTGGCGGGCTGTCTGGATGTTTGGCGCGTCCTTTCCGGAACGCAAAAATTTGAGGAGTATGACCAAGCTGGCCTTGATTTGGCGGAGCTGATTCGGGAAGCCACACCCCCGCGCGCTGTGATTTTAAATGCGCCGGTGCATAACCACCCGGTTTTGCTGGCCGGCAGGCGCTCTACGCTGGGCATGGCGGAAACGGTCTGGACACACGGCATAGACTCGGAGCAGCGCAGAAATGACGTTTACAGAATTTACGAAGGCGCTCCGGACGCTGACAAGATGCTCACCCAACTGGGCGTTCAATACGCGGTGGTCGGACCCATTGAGCGAGAGCGCATTCCCGAATTGGATGAGCAGTTCTTTAGTCGCTTCCGATTGATCGGCGAAGCCGGAGGCTCGCGCCTTTACGAAGTCAACCCGCTCACCAAGCAGCCTTAAATTTGTTGGTTTTTTCACGCCTCAACGCGATAACCACTTGAAAATCCGGCGGCCGGTAGTGCATCATGCCCATCGTGAGGGCAACATGCGCTCGCTCGCCTGGCCAAAGACTCCGACCGGGGCCGGGCTAATCCATACAAATTCTGACGCGCGCCGCACTGGGAATGGCGCGCCGCGATGTAAGCTGTCATTGTTCTTCCGCTCACGCCCCCGCCCCCGCCTCGGGCACGCCCGGCCAGAAGAATGCGAAAAGCGCCCCTGTCTCCTCTAATTCAACCGCATTTAGAATTTAACTACAGATGACTGCTTTCACTTTGCTGACATGGCTGCTTTTGATCTGGTCTCTGGGCTGGCTGTCGCTGCCGCTCGCGCGCCGCATCTGGGGCGCATTGCCCGAGGGCGGCGGCTTACCCGATGGCGGCTTAGCGGCCGGGCGCTTAATCGTTTTGTGGGGCTGGACGCTGCTCGCCTTTTGGCTCGGAAACGCTCAAGTCTCGGCGCGCGTCGGCGGTACGCTTGTTTACCCGATCGCCGGCGTGCTCGTTTATTACTGGGTGCGTGATTGGCCGGCGATCGGGTTGTTTGTGCGCGAACACAGGCGCGCGTTGATTTTTAGCGATGCGGTATTTTTGGCTGTCTTCGCCGTCTTCTTTGTGCTGCGCGGCTTTTGGCCTGACATCAATAACGGCGAAAAGCCGATGGATATGGTGTTGGTATCGTCGCTCGCCAACACGGCGTCGCTTCCGCCGCCGAACGGTTACGCCGCCGGCCTGCGTCTGACCAGTTACTACTACTTAGGCCACTACCAAACGGCTTTGCTTGGTAACGCGATCGGCGTCGTTCCGCGCTGGTCTTACAATTTGATGAGCGCCACGCTGCCCGCTCTTTGTTACTCAGCGCTTGCGCCGCTTGCGGCGGCCGTGACCGGCAGACTGCGCAACGGATTAGCGGCCGCGTTGCTGCTGCTCACGGCCGGCACGCTCGAACCTTTGCGGCAATGGTTTATGACGCCTCCGGGCGCGGCGCCGAAGCGCTGGCCGCTTGATTACTTTGCCACTTCGCGCGTGATTCCCAATACCATTAACGAGTATCCGTGGTTCACTTTCACTTACGCCGACTTGCACGCGCACTACTTCGCGATGCCCCTGGTGCTGCTCATCATGTCGCTCGGATGGGCGCTTTACTGGCGTCGCGAGGCTTTCATCAAAGAGCGTTTCCCGAAGGTGCTGGCCGCGGTTTGCGCGCTCGCCCTCGGCGCGCTACTGGCGACCAATAGCTGGGACTTTCCGGCTTATGCGCTCTTCGTGGGCTTCTGTCTCGTCTCGTTTGCGGCGCTCAAAGAACAGCTCCCCGATGCCTCGGCCAGCCTGAGAGCAAACCCATCGGTCGCCGCCTTGTCCGTGCGCACCTCAATCGGCGGCGGAGACGATTATGAGGCAAGCGAGGAATACGACGCGGCGACGATCAATATTGATGATTCGCCTGCTGCCGCAGAAGAGATGGTTGAGGAAGCGCCAAAGCCGCGAGCGAAAAGAGCTGCAACGAGAAAGCCAAAGCCGCCTCTTGATGCGGAGCCGAGCACACAAGACGGCGAAGCAGTTGCTCCGCGGCGCACGCGCCGCACATCACAGACCGCCGCCGTTCGTACGCCGAGAACGACGGCGGGCAAAACCGCGCGCGCGGTCGGGACAACGCGCGTTGCGCCCGCGGCGGCGGCTCGCCCGGCGGTTGTGCGCGCGCCGAGGAGGCCGCCCGCGCCGCTGCACACCAACCCGTTCGTCCGAGCCGGAATAATCACCGCCGCAATTGTGGGCCTGGCCGTGCTCTCTGCGCTTCCTTTCCTGATGGATTTGCGCACCGATGCGCAGGGGCCTGAGTTGCTTGAGCAACCGGGTTCGCCAGCCTTCGCTTGGCTTCTCTTGTGGGCGCCGATTATGGGCGCCTGGGTGCTCGCGCTCGTGATGGAAGCGCGCAACCGTCTCGCCCTCGACCGATCCGAATTTGTGCTGATGATGAGGTTCGTGATTGTGCCGGCGGTCGTCTGGCTGGTCGCCAAGATCGCGACGGGCAACGATTATTTCGTGCTCGTCTTTCTCGTGGCGATTACGGCCTGGACGCTGCGCGAAGCATTTTTTGTGCGGCGTGAAGATGCGGTTTACACGTGGTTGTGTCGCACCGCGCTGTGCGGCCTGCTGGCGCTCGTGTGGAGCGAGACCACGTGGGCCGGCTTTCTCGGACCGCCGTATCACCGCCAGGACACGGTCTTCAAGTTTGGTTTGCAGGCCTGGTATCTGCTGGGCGTGGCCGCCGTGTGCGCCGCCGTCCGCAATACGCCGACGTCGACGCCGGAAGAGCCAGAGTGGCCCGACGTCATGGCCTGGAAGTTTTGGCCGCGTTTCGCGCAAGTGATTTTCGCGGCCATGATCATCGTCTGTTGTTTGCGACCGCTGCGACGGTGCTCGCGCGAGCGCGCGACTTTCAGCAATTTGAGGGTTGGGACGCCTGGGCTCACCTCGCCCCGCCGGAGCGCAAGGCGGCCGCCTGGCTTTACAAACAAGCCGTAGACGGCGTTTACATTATCGAGGCGGAGGAAAAAGAAGGCGGCGACTACAGCGAGTTTACGCGCTACGCGCACGCGACCGGACTGCCCGGCGTGATCGGCCCGCAGGCGCACGCCTTTCAGTGGGGCGTCGGTTGGGACGCGGTGCTCGCGCGCAAAGCGGACGTGCGCGCTTTCTACACCACAACCGATGCGGCGCAAGCCGACGCGATTCTGAAAAAGTACCGTGTGAGCTTTGTGGTGTGCGGCGAGATGGAGCGTCGCGAGTACGGCGCAGAGGCAATCGCGCGCGTAGAGGGGCGCTTACGCGCGGTTTATCAAGAAGGCGAAGGCGCTGATCGCACCACGATCCTGGCCGCACAATAAAAGGATGAAGGATGAAGGATGAACGTCAGGACGGAAGAACTTTTATTAATTTTTTATCCTCAGCTTTCAGCCTTCAGCCTTCCGCCTTCATCCTTTCTTGAGGGTCAACGAGAAAGAGTTTATGTCGAAAAAGCTAAGAGACAAAAGCAGTGCGCCGAACCGCGAGTGGCCAACCACATCGGCCATTCTTGATCGCGTTGAGGAAAACGCCGCGAAGAGTCTTTCGCGTACGGCGAGCAGGAATGAGCGAAAAGCGAGCAATAGCGGCGGCGGTCACGATTTGGATCCGGCAGATGCTCGCGGCGACAATCGCGCGGCAATTGAGCGGTGGAGCGCGACTGAGGCGCGCTACGTTTACGCGGCCGCGGCGCTTTTGCTGCTCGGGGCTTTGTTGC
>JBBJMB010000255.1:0-5458 GCA_037719755.1 Pyrinomonadaceae bacterium | reverse complement strand
TGCGCATTCCGGAGGCGACCTTTGAGCTTAACTTTGCGGGTCTGTTTAATTTCGGCGGCTTGAGCGCCAACACGTTCGCGGCGTTTCCCGGCGCGGCCCCGGATTTCACGCCCGTGCAGCAGTACGGCCTCGGCTTCCCCGGCAGCTACATTCAGGGCTTCGGCGATCCGGTGAGCCGTGTGACCAACAAACCTTTCGCTTTTTTCGCGCAAGATTCTTGGAAGATTCGACCCAACCTGACCTTTAACTTCGGCGTGCGCTATGACATAGAATTCACGCAAGAGATTCCGCCCGTTCCGTTCAGAGACCCGCTTTCGCGCATCACGCTTGCGGCCTCAGACATTCAGGCCGCTCAGGATGCGCTCGGAGTGCAACAAGGTTTTCCGCGCGACAAAAATAACATCGCGCCGCGCATCGCCGTTGCGGATCCAGGGAACAACGGAAAGACGGTGATTCGCGCCGCTTACGGTCTCTTTTACGACCACCCGCTGCTCGTCGCTTCCTTTAACTCTGACATCGCCGATGCCGCGCAGCAGCAGCAGGCCACGCTTTTGGCGGGAAGCCCCGCGCAAACGTCGCTCTTAAACGCGGTGCAAGTTTTTCAAGGAACCGTTTGCGTTCCCGGCGCGCCCGCCACGCCCATTTGCCCCGTGGGCGTGCGCACGCCCGGCGTCGCCGCGGGCACGCAGTACCAGTTCGGCCGCCAGCGCTTTAACGACCAGACCTTCCCCGGCTTCGGGGCGCTGCTGCCTTTTACGCTGCCGGTGGCGAAGGATTTTGAATACGCTTACGCCAACCAAGCTAATTTCACCGTCGAGCGGCAATTGACGCAGGACATGTCCCTATCCGGCAGCTACATCTTCGTCGGCGCGCATCACCTGCCGCTGCCCGTGGATGTGAACGAAGTGCGCCAGGATTTGCTGGTGCAAAATTATCAGCGCTACGCGGGCACCGCGCGCACGCCCGCCGGCTTCACGGATGCGGTGCTCGCCGCGTCCGGCCTTTTCCCGACCACGGCACCGGGCACAACTTTCACCAATCCGTTTAATGCCGCTGAGACTTTCGCCGTCGTTCTTCCGGGCTTCATCGTGCAAGGCCCGCGCGGCCGCGTGATCAGTCCGTTTGCGGCCAATTTCTTTCGGCCCAGCGGCGCGAATTATTTTCTCGTCCAGGCCAACACCGGTCTCACGCCAACCGTCTTCAATAGTTTACTGGCGGGCACGCTGCGCACTCCGACCGCTGTGGTTTCGCCTTTCGGCGACGTGAACTCGCAAAGCTCAATTGGCAACTCGTGTATCACGCCCTGAACGTAGACCTTAAGCGGCGCTTCGCGAACAACTTCCAGTTTCTCGCGTCCTACACGTGGTCGCACTCGATTGACGATTCGTCGGATTTGCAGACGTTGCTTAAGCCGCAGGAAAATCGCAACGTGCGTGGCGACCGCGCCGATTCTCTTTTCGACCAGCGTCATCGCTTCGTGTTCAGCGGTTTGCTCGCTTCGCCTCCCGACTGGCGAGCGGCCGACGGCGGATTGAAAATCTTCTTCGCGGACTTTCTGATCGCTCCGATCCTCGAACTTTCTTCGGGACGCCCGTTTAATATTCTGAGCGGCGCGGACACAAACTTTGACTTGCAAAGCACCAACGACCGGCCGAGCGTGGCCTCCGACGGCACGCTTTGCTTGGCGGGAACTGCGCCCTGCCTCGCCGCTTTGCCGCAAACCGGGACTTTGGGGCGCAACCGCGGCATCACGCGCAGTTACGCTTCGCTTGACATGCGCGTCGCGCGCGCCGTTCGTTTGGGCGAGCGCTTCCGCCTGGATGTGATCGCCGAAGGCTTCAATCTTTTCAACCGCTTCAATCAAGCGGCCGCTTCTCCGTTTTTCCAAGACGTTAACGCCTTCGGGCAAAGAGGGCCGGGAGGCCGCTACTACAGCCGACCGACCGCCTCCTTCGACGCACGCCAGTTTCAGTTCGGATTGAAGCTTAACTTTTAGGGCGGATCGTAAACGGTGCGTGGAGAATTCATGAGCCAAGATTTTTATGATGCCGCGACTTATGGTGAGGTCGATGAGGTGAAGCGAATGGTCAAAGAGGATGGCAAAGTTAAGCTTCTCAAAAAGTTCGGGGCGCGGTAAATTCAATGTCGCCGGTGTCCCTCTGTGGCTCTCTGTCTCACTCTCTCTCTGTCTCACTCTCTCTCTGCGTCTTTTCTGCGGTGTTTCTCTGCGTTTATGTAACACTCACTTAAACGCAGAGAAACACCGCAGAAAAGACAAGAGAGACGCAGAGAAAGATTGCCATCTCAGACCAACTTGCGGGCGAACCTTCGGGATGGCCAGGACATCGCAAAGCTGCACAAAGAGGGAACAAACCCAACCAGAGGATCCCACCCGCAAGGGTTCTTGGGATAGGCGTTTAAGCAGCTTCAAAAGTTGAGAGTCATGACTAAACTTAATATTCGTCGCACAATTTACTTAATCGCACTTGTTTTTCTTTCTTCACAATTAACCACTGCACAATCCGGGGCCACGCGGCCGCGCCGCACGCTGCCGAATCAGCCGACCACCGCAGCGCCTTCGGGCGAAGAAAAAATGGCGCCTCCGCTGGCCAGCACTAATCCGGCGCCGCCTTCTTCTTCCAACACTACTGCGGCTCGCAGCGGCCCAAGCGCCGCGCACGCTTTTTCTCTGCTACAGCAAAAACAAAACGCTGCGGCGCTCGCCGAAGCCAGGCAGGTTGCCACGGCCGACCCGAGCAATTCCGAAGCGTGGAAAATAGCTGGCTTCGCGCAAATGAACTTGCAGCAGTATGAAGCGGCGGCCGTTGATTTGCAGCGCGCCTTGGAATTGCAGCGCGCCGCGGGTGAGGAAGACCCAAACACCACGGAAGCTCTGGCGCGAGCCTATGTGCGCACGGAGAAGTTTGATCTCGCGTTGCCACTGCTCGTTGCGGCCACTTCGCGCCCCGTTGCCGCTAAGACGGGAGCGGGCGGTAGCCAGCCGGCTGCTGCGGCGCAACCCGATCCGTTGCTGCTCTATTATCGTGGGCTGGCTGAGTATCAAACAGGTAAAGTCCAACAGGCGGAACAAACTTTCAATCTGGCGGTTAAGGCGGACCCTAAAAATGCGCTTCCGCTCTACTATCTGGGCCGCATCGCCTATGACCGCAACGAAATCGATGCGGCGATCGCGTCTCTCAACCGCGCCACCGTGAGCGACAGTTCGCTGACAAGCGCCTGGGCGCTCTTGGCCACCTCATACCTGCGGCGCGCCGGGGCGGCCGCGATGCCCGCCAAGGCCGACGCGGACTACTTAAACGCCGTGCGCGCGGGCGAGGGGTTGCTCAAAGTAGCGAATGATGAGCCGGCGGCCGCGTTCCTCGCGCAAGCGCTGATCGGCGCCAAACAGTATGCGCGCGCGGCCACCACTTTGGAACGTTATGCTGCGGGAGCGAACACGCAGGGATCAACGCTGTACTTGCTCGGCGTGGCGCATTCGCGTACCAAAGCTTTCCCAAAGCGATCGCCGCCCTTGAGCGCGCCCGCGAGAAAAATCCCGAGGACGTGAACATCTATCGCGAACTCGGCTACGCATACGAAGTCTCCAAGCAATATGCCAAAGCCCTGGCCGCGTACCAAAAAGGCGCGGAGCTGGCGCCCGCCGACGCTGACTTTAAAGAGTCCGTTGAAAGAGTGCGCCCGGTAGTCAAGTAGTCGCGCGGTGGTTCGCCAAGTTTGCAGCGCTCGTTTTGCGGGGCACGAACCCACGAGGGTTGCCCTTTGAACTTTAGACCGTGTTGAGCTAGCATCAGCGCATGGAAATCAAGAAATCACATCGTCGCACAATCTTTCAGCGTGGCGCTTGGCCGGTGTTTATTGTGGCCGGCGCCGCGCTTCTTTTTTTCGCGCAAATTTCGCCGGCCGCGTCGTGGAACAATATTGATTTCTTTAAGTCGCGCCGCGCCGACGTAAGGCAGGCGCTCGGCTCGCCGATCGGAGATCCGCCGGGTGAAGCGGAGCGGCTGCGCTTTAAGATCCCGGGCGCGCTGGTGACGGTGGCGTTTGTTTCCGAAAGCTTGATCGCCGCCAGAAAGTTGACGCCTGAATTGAAAGGCACCGTTTCGCAGATCGCCATTCAACACGAAAATTCTGCGGATACGCCTGAAACTCTCAAGCTCATCAATAACGACGATTTCACGCGCGAGGATCGCCAGGGCGTGACCATCTTCACAAACAGCAAAGACGGCGTCATCTACACCTTCGTTAACGGCAAGCTGACCACGACCTGGTACAATCCTTCGGCCGAGCAGTTGGTGCGCGCCCAAAGCAAAAAGTAATGTCGGGCGCTAAGGCAATCGCCCTTCGCAAGGCTTAGAGCCAGTGTCCGACAATCTTCAGATTGTCGTTGACAGACTTAGAAAACAAGCTGCGCAGCTTGGTATGAACGCGACAATCTAAAGATTGTCGGACACTTTGGCCACATTGATGTCGGCATAGCGCTATGTTTTATCAAGATCATTTGGCCAAAGCGTTGCAGGAGCAACAACACGACTTCGTGCACTTTTGCCAAATCTGGCGCGAAGATGCGCGCGACTGCGCTCGGCGGCTGCAAGACGCATTGGCGAGCGGCGTGGTCGCGGACATCAATAACGCTGCGCTCGCGAGCGGCGAGCGCAAGGGGCCGGGAGCGTTGCTTTCCGCGGAATTTGAAAACCTTGTCTCCGCGCTGGTCCCGTTTAAAGAGCGTTGGCGCTCGCATGAGGAGTCGCGCCGTTGGGCGATAGAGGTGCTGCGAGACCGCACCACTTTCGCCGCCGATGGCAGTCAGTTTTTACCCGGCCGCGACGTTTCGCTGCCGACGGCTGCGGTCCAGATCGCTTTCTTCGAGAATCCGCATGCGAGCGCCGGCGTTTATCGCAAGGAAGCGCGCTTGTTTGTGGTGACGCCGCGCGAGCTTTTGGAAGGCTACGGCGACGCCCATTGGACGGCCGAATCAGTCGTCGGCTTTCGCCGTTTCGAGGAAGAAACGCGCGCCCTGGCCGAGTTCATTGAAATGCAAAGAGGTTGGGGCGCGCGCGGCGAAAAGGCGCCCATCGGATTCTTCGATGGCACGCTACTGATCTCCTACTCGGGTTCTCGCAACCCCCTTCAGACAAAATACATTGAGGCCGTCGTCAAACTCGTGAGACTTTCGCGCGAGGCGCAGGTGCCTGTGGTCGGCTTTATAGATCAAAGCTACGCGCGCGACATCGTGAACTTCGTTTGCTCTTTATCGACCTCAGTTGGCGGCTCTTCCATCTATGACGCGCAAATGCTGCGCGCCAAGGGCGAAGGCAGCGATCCGTTAATTAATTCGTGGGGCGACCGCACCGCCTTCTTTCTCTGCGCGCGCGAAGGATTAAAAGACGCGTTTAGCGACGAGCATGGCGAGCCGCTAGTGGGGTTTATTTATCTACAG
>JBBJMB010000254.1:0-5478 GCA_037719755.1 Pyrinomonadaceae bacterium | reverse complement strand
GATGTCTCAAAGGATACGCAAAAACTGATTTCACGGTTAATCGGGACACTACCAAATTTTGCAGTCATCATATTTTCGGTCAAACACCCCTCATGACCACCACGGCCGCCCAAGACTCACGTTCATCTCCCGGGCATTTACGCGATGGCGACGACGACGCCAATCGCGGTCGAGTGCTGATCGTCCATGACAATCCCCCATCAACGATTTACTATTCGCTGCTTGATCAGGCCGGTTTAATGGTTATTCCGGCCTGCAACGGCACCGCGGCTTTGATCGCGCTGCGCCGCGATCGCCCGCAAGTTGTGATCGTTGACACCAGCCTCAAAGGACTTACTTCGGATGAGCTTTCGCGCATGCTGGCGCAGGCTCATGACAACGTTCCTTTCGTTTTGGTGGGGCAAGCGGAAGCTTCGCACGCTCGCCGCCTGGAAGCATTATCAAACGGAGCTTTCGATTATTTTCAGATTCCAACCGAAGTCGCATTGTTGATGGCGCGCACCGCGCAGCTGGTGGATCTCAAGCAAAGCATCGAGCGCTTGAGGGCCGAAGCGGATCGCGACTACCTGACCGGACTCGCCAATCGCCGCCGCTTTCGCAAAGCTCTCGGACAGGAAGTTGAGCGCTGGCGCCGCTACCGTCTGCCATGCGCTTTGCTGCTCGCGGACATAGATCATTTGAAAACGATCAACGATACATTCGGCCACCCGGCGGGCGATATCGTCATTCGCCACGTCGCGGGCGCGCTCATCATGTCTTCGCGAGACAACGACACGGCGGCACGCCTCGGCGGCGAGGAGTTCGCTTTGCTGCTGGCCGGCGCTGATTCCATTAAAGCCCTGGCCGCCGCCGAGCGCTTGCGCCACGCCGTTTCGGCGGCGCCTGTTCCGAACATCGGCACCGTCACCATTAGCATCGGCGTTTCATCATGCCCGACACACGCCGACTCCGAGCGAGAGCTTTATGGCGCCAGCGACGCCGCGCTGTACGGAGCCAAAGAGGAGGCCGCAACCGCTCGGTGATGGCCGGCGCCGCCGCGGCCGCCGCCGAGCAACCTTGAAGAGCGCACGCGAAGCATGAAAACAATGAACACCGGAGCGATCACCACTCAACCTGACGAACATGGCCACTGGGGGCCTTACGGCGGCCGCTTTGTGCCCGAAACTTTGATGGCTCCGCTTGAAGAGTTAACCGAAAGCTACGCTCTCGCCCGTGATGATGCCGCCTTTCAGCAGTCATTAATTGATCTTTTGCGCGACTTCTCAGGCCGTCCGACGCCGCTTCATTTCGCCGCGCGAATGACCGAGGCCGCCGGCGGCGCGCGCATTTATCTCAAAAGGGAAGACCTCTCGCACACCGGCTCGCACAAAATCAATAACGCCATCGGACAAGTGCTGCTCGCGCGCCGCATGGGCAAGCGGCGCATCATCGCCGAGACCGGCGCCGGCCAGCACGGCGTCGCGACCGCCACCGTCTGCGCCCTCTTCGGCCTCGAATGCGTGATTTACATGGGCGCCGAGGACATGCGGCGACAAGCGCTGAACGTCTTCAGGATGAAACTTTTGGGAGCTGAGGTGAGAGCGGTCGACGCCGGAGCGCGCACGCTCAAAGACGCCATCAACGAGGCGTTGCGCGATTGGGTCACAAACGTCGCTGACACATACTACTTGCTCGGTAGCGCTCTCGGCCCGCATCCGTACCCTTTGATGGTGCGCGATTTTCAAAGCTTTATCGGCCGGGAAACAAGAATGCAATTTCTGGAGCGCGAAGCGGCGCTGCCCGACGCGCTGATCGCCTGCGTGGGAGGCGGCTCCAATTCAATCGGCTTGTTTCATCCGTTCCTCGCTGATGCAAGCGTGCGCATGATTGGGGTCGAAGCCGGCGGACGCAGTAGCGGCGAGCTCGGGCAACACGCCGCCCGCTTCGCCAAAGGCGGCGGCGGCCGACCGGGCGTGCTGCAGGGCACTATGAGCTACGTGCTTCAGGATGATCGCGGCCAAATCGCCGCGACGCATTCAATCTCCGCCGGCCTTGATTACCCGTCGATTGGCCCGGAGCACGCTTACCGCATGATCTGGGCCGCGTTGAATACACATCCGTGTCCGACGAGGAAGCGCTCGCCGCTTTCCAAACGCTGGCTCGCCTGGAAGGCATTATTCCGGCGCTCGAATCATCGCACGCGGTGGCCTATGCGATGAACTTCGCGCGCGAGTTGTCAGCCCGGCAAAGCATTGTGGTCAACGTTTCCGGAAGAGGCGACAAGGATGTCCAAACCGTGATCGAATTGATGGAGGCGAAAGCTTGAACCGGATCGAATCCGCCTTCGCCCGTCTCAAAGCGGAAAACCGCAAAGGCTTTATTCCCTTCGTCACCGCCGGAGATCCGAGCCTGGACGTTACCCGCGAAATCGTTTTGGAGCTCGCAAACGCCGGCGCAACTGTAATCGAGTTGGGCATTCCGTTTAGCGATCCGATGGCCGATGGCCCCGTCATTCAGCGGGCTTCGGAGCGCGCCCTGCGCCTCGATTTTGGCATTCATGAAGTGCTGCAATTGGTGGCCGATGTGCGCCGCGCGACCGAAGTTCCTATAGTGCTTTTCAGCTACTATAACCCCATCTTGCAATTCGGACTGGAGAAGCTTTGCGCGGAGGGCAGCCGGGCCGGCGTTGACGGCGTGCTGATCACAGACTTGAGCCCCGAGGAATCCGGGGAATTCGCCGCGCACCTTTCCGCGCACGACTTGTCATTGATTTTTCTGGTGGCGCCCACCACAACGGATCTGCGCCTCGAATTGGTCGCCCGCCGCGCGAGCGGTTTCATTTATGCGGTGTCGCGCGCCGGAGTGACCGGCCAGCAGCAAGAGGTCAGCCGCGCCGCCGAAAAGTTGGTCGCACGCATGCGGCAGTTCACGAAGCTTCCGATCGCGGTCGGATTCGGCATCTCGAGCGCCGCACAAGTCGCCGAAGTATGGCGCTTTGCCGATGCGGCGGTCGTCGGCTCCGCCATTGTTTCGGAAATCGAACACCGCGCGAAAGACGCGCAATTGGCCGGGCATGTCGGCGCTTTCGCCGCTTCGCTGCTGCCGCCGCGTTAGGCGGCAGCAATCGCTTCGAAAAATAAACTTCGTCTTCGGGGAAAACTCTCAATCATGCCCGACGATAACCACACCGAAGGCGCTTCCAGCTTTACCCTGCGCGGCGCGGCCGTGGTCTTAGTGCTGCACAGTCCGCGCGAAAAATACTGGGGCGTGCTCAAAGAAATCAGCGCCGCCGGAGTCTTCGTCCGTTGCCTGGAGCTCAACGCCATTGACGACTGGGCGCGCGCCGTCAATCACGGCGAAGCCTTTATCGGCCTGACGGATCAGTTCTTTCCGATGTGGCGCGTTGAACGTGTCACGCGCGACGAGCCGAGCGGCGAAATTCCCTCGCTCGCACAACAATTCGAGGCCCGCACCAACCGCCTCGTCTCAGATTTCATGTAATCATCGGTTGAAATTATTCTCTTGATTTCTGTTGCATGTGTGAAACGTTGTTCCATTCTCGCGTCAGGTGTGTTATATTGCCGCCCACGTTTTCGAACACACATATTGCGAAATCAGGAGAGAAAAGAAACAGTGATAGCAACAATGGCTGAGAGCAAATCCGGCGCGGACCGCGGAAAAGCGGTTGAATCTGCGCTTCTCAACATCGAGAAGCGTTTTGGCAAAGGCTCGATTATGCGTCTTGGTGAGCGGGAGGTCTCAGATATCCCGGCCATTTCGACGACGTCCTTGAGCCTGGACGCGGCCCTCGGCGTCGGCGGCATACCGCGCGGGCGCGTGATTGAAATTTTTGGGCCGGAGAGTTCCGGCAAGACCACGCTGGCGCTGCACATCGTGGCCGAGGCGCAAAAGGCCGGCGGCGTTGCCGCCTACATCGACGCCGAGCACGCGATGGACGCCGACTACGCCGGCAAACTCGGCGTCAACATAGACGAACTGCTTATTTCGCAGCCCGACTCGGGCGAGCAGGCGCTTGAGATCGCAGAGGCGTTGGTGCGCTCAAACGGCGTGGATGTGGTGGTGATTGATTCGGTGGCGGCGCTGGTGCCGCGGGCCGAGCTTGACGGGGAAATGGGCGATTCGCTGCCCGGTTTGCAGGCTCGCTTGATGTCGCAAGCGCTCAGGAAATTGACCGCGATTGTCGCTTCCTCCAACACCTGCTTTATTTTTATCAATCAGATCCGCGAAAAGATCGGCGTCATGTTCGGAAGCCCCGAAACCACCACGGGCGGAAGAGCATTGAAGTTTTACGCCACCGTGCGCATAGATATTCGCCGCATCGGTTCCATCAAGGACGGCGACCGCGTGGTTGGCAATCGCACCAAAGTGAAGATCGTCAAAAACAAAGTGGCTCCGCCGTTTCGCGAGTGCGAATTTGACATCATGTACGGCGAAGGCATCTCGCGCGAAGGCGATTTGCTTGATCTGGCCGTCGTTCACAAAGTGGTTGAGAAAAGCGGAGCTTGGTTTTCCTATAAGGGCGAGCGCCTCGGGCAAGGACGCGAAAACTCGAAGATCACTCTCAAAGAGAGCGCAGATTTAACTCAGCGCATCGGCGACGAGGTTCGCGTCGCGCTCGGCATCGGCGGTGCCAAAGACTCGGCGGAAGAAGCGTAAGCCTGAAAATAGCGGTGCCAGCTCAAATGTTGCAATCCGGGGGGCGGATCGGCATTCGAGCTGGCACTGGGCGGGCGTCCAACTTAACGGACGGTTCGTATTTCTAAGTCGCCGATGGTGGAGACATCGACTCCGTCCTGCTGGGTGGATTATATGTAACTTTTCTGTGGTGTCAACCCTTAATTTGTGTCTAATTTGACACAATGAAAAGAATCTGAGCGAATTTGACAGAGCTTAGATTCTTAAAGGCCGCAGGACGCGGCCGACCCCGCACGGTAAAGTCATGCGCGAAGCGTGGGCGGGCGCGGCGGTCGCGCTAACGTTTGTATTATCGGTCAGGCGCGGCGGTTGCGCCGACTCTCGCTGTGGTTAAATAAGACAGGTCGAGCAACTGCTGAAACAGTCGTTTGACCCTGACCAGTACCCCGATGATCCAGCGCCTTGACGGCCGTGGCTAAACCGAAAACTAGCATAAAAACTTTCGAGTACCGCTTACGTCCAACCCGCAAGTTTGTGGAAGCCTGCGAGCAGACCCTTGATGCCGCTCGTTTCATCTACAATTGCGCGCTCGAAGGCAGAGACACGGAGGAAGAAATAGCTACTATGATTAATGAAACTACACCAAATTCACATGCTGGCCTTTTACCAGAACCTCAAGAAACGTTCTTGCACAATCCTACAATTGACAGCCCTCTTACTTAGAGTTCGCTCAAACCGTAAGCGACTTCTGAGAATTGAAAATACCGGGTAAGCTAATCAGATGATTGACCAGCTTATCCGCCTTATCAAAGTTGAACGGGTTGATGACATTCCCGTTGTTTG
>JBBJMB010000253.1:0-5525 GCA_037719755.1 Pyrinomonadaceae bacterium | reverse complement strand
ACTATCAGTTACGTGCTTCAGGTCGCGGGCGCCGCTCGGTGTGCCGTCGCTGGCGATCCAGTCGATGGAGCGCGAAGGAAGCGAACTGCGCGCGATGCCCGCCAAGTCGACTCGCATGGTGCGGCGCACGCGCTCGGCGAGAGTTTGCAGGGGAGTCGTGCTGCATGGGCCGCCGGGGCCGGGCGCTGTCGACACTCGGGCGCGCTCGTCGGGCTCCGGAGGCCCGGCCATGATTTCTTCCTGCGGCGTCTTTTCCGTTTCAGCCATGATTGTCGGAGGCGTTGGATCGTTTGCCGCGAAGCCGGCCGAAGGGCGAGCTGACCGCCTTAGCGAATTGTCTTTTTCGCCAATTCTTTAACTTTCGCGTTTAAGCCGGCCCCTGAATTAAAACGGATGGTTACAAATATCGGGCTGCACTTCTAGCGGAAGGCCGGCGATGACCCACAAACTTGCCGAAATCATAGCGCCACGTTACTTTTTATCCGCGGCGCCTTGACGTTCGCGCGCCAGTTCGCGCAAAGCGACGGAAAGGTCGCGCGCCGCTCGTTCGATGCGATCGGCGGACGCGTCGAGGTCGTTGATGCTGTCGTTTGACTTGACCGCTACCGCCGCCAGGGCATCGTCGACTGAGGTGCGCAACCGCTGCGCTTCGGATTGTGTTTCCTGCTCGGCGCGCGTCGCTCGAGGAGTTGAGGCTTCAAAGTTCATACCAGAGGATTTTGACACTGCAGTTTAATTTCCTGTAAACCACGCGCTTTTGATTTTCACGGTTGTCTTGAGGTTAACAATGCGCGACGCCGAAGCTAAGCACGTTATACACTACGAATGCGGCGCGCGAGAAACTTACTTTGGCCTGAATGGCTGTCACCGGCCCTCTTTGGCGCCACGCCGCCGAACGAAACATGCCTCGCTTGGGGCTTTCTCGCTCAACTATAAAGCGTGCTGGCGATTTGTTTGCAGCAAACAGCGAGGGAAACTAAAGCGCGCATTCTAGCATTAGCGCTGCGGCGCAAATCAAGCGTCGGCGTGAAAGCTCTCTTGCCGGATGCAAAAGATCACGGGCCAGCCTCGATACATTTTGCGTGTGAAGCCCGGCCGTGAAAATGCTCTGAAAACTCAAGCCTTGTGCCGAAACCCCGATTTGACTTTCCCGTGCCACGTGTAAAAATAACCCGATACCGTGAACAGCTAAAATAATATTTGGGTTTAGCGCGATTTGCGAAGACTCTCAAGCGCGATTTCGTTATGAAACTTATTTTTCAAGGATGTCTTCCCGCAGTGCGCCTGCTGGCGATTCTCGTCGCGCTGACGACTTCGGTTAACGCCGCGCAAAGCGGCGCCACGCAGGGAAAGAAATTAGAAGGACTTGTGGTAGACCAAAGCGGCGCGCCGGTGGCCGGGGCCGACGTCTCATTTGAGGGTGAAGCGAGCCGGTCGGTCAGCGTGCGCACCGACACCGACGGGAGCTTTGTGCTAGAGATTGGCGCGGCCGGCGCCGGGCGCCTTGTCGTGCGCGCGCAAGGGTTTGCGACCGCGGAGCAGCGCTTAAGCGAGCGCCGCTTTGCGGATGCGGCCGAAGCGTTGCGCGTTGTGCTCGCACCGGCGTCGGTTGCCGAGCAGGTCACTGTCACCGCGTCGCGCGTCGCCACTCGTTTGAGCGACACTGCGGCGAGCATACTGGTGCTTTCTTCGCTTGACTTGGCGCGCACGCCTGCCGTCTCGCTGGACGACGCTTTGCGCCAAATACCCGGCTTTACGCTTTTTCGCCGCTCCGGCAGCAGGACGGCCAATCCGACGGCGCAAGGGGTGTCGCTGCGCGGAGTCGGCGCGAGCGGTGCGAGCCGGGCACTCGTGCTTGCGGACGGCGTGCCGCTGAATGATCCGTTTGGCGGCTGGGTGTATTGGGGGCGTGTGCCGCGGGAAGCGGTTAATCGCGTGGAAGTTTTGCGCGGCGGCGCAAGCGACCTCTACGGCAGCGCCGGACTCGGCGGCGTGATCAATATTTTGACCAACAATTTGAACGAAGACCACGCGCTTTCTTTCGAAGCGGATTACGGCAATCAGCGCACGCCCAACGCCTCTCTTTTCGCCGGTAAACGCTTCGGGCCTTGGGCGGCGACGCTTTCCGCCGAAGGTTTTTACACCGACGGTTATGTGATTGTTGACGAAGCGGAGCGAGGCCCGGTCGACACTCCGGCGGGATCCAAGCACACGACGCTTAATGTCTCTTTCGAGCGCACGCTTGGCAAAGGGGGGCGCGCCTTTCTCCGCGGCCATACTTACGGCGAAGTGCGCCAAAACGGCACGCCGCTGCAAACCAATCGCACGCACATACGCCAAGTAACCGGCGGCGCCGAGTGGAGTTCAGACACACTCGGATCACTCTCGACACGCTCTTACGTCGGCGACCAAATTTACGATCAAGACTTTTCGGCAATCGCAGCCAATCGGCAAAGCGAGTCGCTCACGCGCAGCCAGCGTGTACCCGCACAATCAACCGGCTTCACGGCGCAATGGTCGCGCGCCGCGGGCAGTCGCCAAGCGTTTGTCGCCGGACTGACGCACGCGAGGTGCGCGCGCAAGCGACGAGCGCGTCTTTATCGCCAGTCGCGCCTCGTCGCTTGTTGGGGCGGGCGGGCGCGAAAGAACCATCGGCGTCTTCGCGCAGGACGCAATCCGTGCCACAGATGATTTGATCCTGACAGTTGGAGCGCGCTACGACCGCTGGCGTAATTACGACGCCCTTTCCGTCGCGCGCCCCCTTTCGCAACCTCCGCCAGCGGTGACGATTTTTCCTGATCGCCCGGAGTCGGCCGTAAGCCCTCGCGCGTCGCTGCTCTACAAAGCTTCCGACCGTTTCCTTGAGCGCCTCAGCTTACCGCGCTTTTCGCGCGCCCACATTAAACGAGCTGTACCGATCTTTCCGCGTCGGTGACACGCTCACTCAGGCCAACGAGCAATTGCGCGCCGAAAGACTATCGGGCGGGGAGATCGGCGCGAGCGGCACTCGGGCGGCGACCGAATGTTCGCGGCGTGCTCTTTTGGAGTGAAATCACCAGGCCCATCGCGAACGTCACGTTGCGCGCAACGCCGAACTTAATCACGCGCCAGCGACAGAATCTAGGCCGCACGCGCTCGCGCGGAATAGAAATTGAAGCTAACGCGCCGATCAACGCACGCTGGTCAATGTCCGGCGGCTACGCTTTGACGGACGCGACGGTGCGCGAATTTCCAGCCAACGTTGCGCTCGAAGGCTTACGGCTTCCCCAAGTGCCGCGACATCAATTAACCGTCCAAACGCGCTACGACAACGCCTCGCTCGTGAGCTTCAGTTTGCAGGGGCGCGCCGTCGGCGCTCAGTTCGACGACGATCAAAACCGCCTTTCACTCGAATCCTTCTTTGTGCTCGACGCTCTCGCCTCGCGCCGCATCGCGCGCGGCGTTGAGCTTTTCGCCGCCGCCGAGAACATCTTCAATCGCCGCTACTCAATCGGCCGCACACCGACGAGAACAATAGGCCCCCCAACACTCATCCGCGTCGGCGTGCGCTTTCAACTCAATCAGAGGTAGTGCTGAGCGCTGAAGAAGAAGTGCTGAGTGCTGAGGGAGAAGTGCTGAGTGCTGAGGCTGAGTGCTGAGTAAAAACAATAAGTAGAAGCAATGTGCACCTTTCGTCTTGACCACTCAGCACTCAGCACTCAGCACTCAGCACTTCTCCCTCAGCACTCAGCACTTTTCCTTCGGCACTTCAACAACGTCTATGACGCCAAATAGAAGATCAGCGCAGGGAGCGACGCCGGATCAGCCGTCTTGGCGCGAGCGCGTAGGGCGCTGCGCTATGTGCCGCCGTTGATGCGGCTCGTGTGGCGCACGCATCGCGGCTACGCGCTGGTGATGATCGCGTTGCGCTTCGCGCGTGCTGTGCCAATTGCGACGCTGTGGACCGGGAAGTTGATTATTGATGCGGTCGTCGCTTCCGCCAACGGGGCGGGTCAGGCGTTGCCGCCGGGATTTGAAGCTGTCGCGTTGGAGATCGCGATCATCACCGCGGGCGAATTTCTGACGAGAGCCTCGGCGCTTGTGGAGAGCTTGCTGAGCGATCTTTTTGGAAATGTGACCAGCGTACGGCTGATGGAACACGCGGCGACGCTCGACCTTTACCAGTTCGAAGATCCCTCGTTTTACGACCAACTTGAACGGGCGCGTCGGCAAACGACGGGGCGCATCGGCATGCTTTCGCAATTGCTCGGGATGGGGCAAGACGCGATCACGCTTGTCTCCCTGGGCGCGGCGCTTTTGGTCTACAGCCCGTGGCTGCTGCTGCTGTTGGCCGTCGCCGTGGTTCCCAGTTTTCTCGGCGAAACGCATTTCGCTGCGCTCGAATACTCGCTGCTTTACCGTTGGACGCCGGAGCGGCGACAGCTCGATTACCTGCGTTTCCTGGGCGCGAGCGACCGCACGGCCAAAGAAGTGCAGATGTTTGGGCTTGCGCCCTGGCTGATTGAGCGCTACCGCACGCTGTCGATGCGCTTTTACGAAGAGAACAAACAGCTTTCCATCCGCAAAGGCTTAATCTCCTCCGCGCTTTCGCTCATCAGCACGTTCGGCTACTACAGCGCTTACGCCATCATTTTGCTGCGCACCGTGCGCGGCGAATTGTCGCTCGGTTCCTTAACTTTTCTGGCCGCCTCTTTCGCCCGCAGCCGAGATCTGATCGCGCGCCTTTTGTCGGGCGCAAGCGACATCTACGAGCAAAGTCTTTACTTAAAAGACCTGTTCGTTTTCTTTGAGACCGTGCCCACGATCACGTCGCCCGCGGGTGCCCCGCCGGTTCCGGAGACGATCCGCCAAGGGTTCGTTTTTGAAGATGTCGGCTTTCAGTACCCCGGCGCCGAGACTGGGCCGTGCGCCACGTAAACTTTGAGTTGCGACCCGGCGAGCGCGTCGCCTTCGTCGGCGAAAACGGGGCCGGCAAAACCACACTCACCAAGTTGCTCGCACGTCTTTACGAGCCGACCGAGGGGCGCATTCTGCTTGATGGCCATGATTTGCGAGAGTACGATCTGGCATCCGTGCGGCGCGCCATCGGCGTCATTTTTCAAGATTTTGTACGCTACGATTTGCGCTTCGACGAAAACATCGGCGTCGGCGAAATCCGCGACGTGCAGCCTTACCTGGATGCTTCAGCTCTGGCCACAACGAACGAAAAAGCGCAAGCAGCTTTTGCAAACGGCGACGGCTCATCGCAAACCGCGCCGGTGCCGGAGTCGATCGTCGCGGCGGCCGACAAGTCTCTGGCCGCTTCGCTTCTTCCGCGCTTCGCCGAAGGATACAGGCAGATGCTGGGGCGCCGCTTCGAGGGCGGCGTGGATCTCTCAGGCGGCGAGTGGCAAAAGGTCGCGCTGGCCCGCGCGTACATGCGTCATTCGCAGGTGCTTATTCTGGACGAGCCGACGGCCGCCCTTGATGCCCGCGCAGAGTATGAAGTGTTCGTCCGTTTTTCCGAGCTGGTGGCCGGGCGCATG
>JBBJMB010000252.1:0-5567 GCA_037719755.1 Pyrinomonadaceae bacterium | reverse complement strand
TCGTCACTTGTCACTTGTCACTTGTCACTCATAGAGTCACTTGTCACTCATAGAGTCACTTGTCACTTCACGGAAGGGCCGTTTCGCCCATCAGATATTTATCCACGCTTTTCGCGGCGCGGCGCCCGTCGGCGATGGCCCAGACGACCAGGGATTGGCCGCGCGACGCATCGCCGGCCGCGAAGACGCCGGGCGCGCTGGTCATCATTTCTTGGGTCGTGGCGACGCTTCCGCGCTCGTTGATCTCAACTCCCAGTTGGTCAAGCAGGCTTCCGCGCTCGGGCCCGAGAAAGCCGAGCGCAAGCAGCACCAATTGCGCCGGCCAAACGCGCTCCGTGCCCGGTATTTCACGCGGCGCCATGCGGCCGTTGCCGTTCGAGCTCACCCACTCGATGTCAATGGTGTGAACTTCTTTGACGCGGCCCGCGTCGTCGCCGGCAAAGCGCTTGGTTAAAACCGCGTAGCGGCGCGGATCAGAGCCCCAGCGGGCGGCCGCTTCCTCCTGGCCGTAGTCCATGCGGTAAACCTTCGGCCATTGTGGCCAAGGATTATCAAACGCGCGATGCTCGGGCGGTCGCGCCAAAATCTCAAACTGCACAAGGCTGCGGCACTTGTGCCGGATCGAAGTCCCTACGCAGTCCGTGCCGGTGTCGCCGCCGCCGATCACGATGACGTCCTGGCCCTCGGCCGAGATGTAGTGCGCGCCCGAGTAATCTTCGTCCAGCAAGCTCTTTGTGTTGCCGCGCAGGAAATCCATCGCGAAGTGAATGCCCTTCAGCGCGCGGCCTTCTTCGCGCAGATCGCGCGGCTGCGTGGCGCCGGCGCAAATTACCATCGCATCACACTCTGAGCGTAATCGCTCAACGGGGTAATCCGCGCCGATCGCCGTGCCGGTCACGAATTTCACGCCCTCTGCGGCCATCAAATTGACGCGGCGCTCAACCAGCGACTTCTCCAATTTCATATTCGGGATGCCGTACATCAAAAGTCCGCCGATGCGATCATCGCGCTCGTAAACGGTGACCCAGTGGCCGGCCCGATTCAACTGCGCGGCGCAGGCCAAACCGGCCGGCCCCGATCCGATCACAGCCACTCTTTTGCCGGTGCGCCGCTCCGGCGGCTCAGCTGTGATCCAACCTTCCTCAAAGCCCTTGTCGGCAATCGCTGACTCGATGGTTTTGATGGCCACGGGAACTTCGCTGATGCCGAGCACGCACGATCCTTCGCACGGCGCCGGACACACGCGGCCGGTGAATTCCGGAAAGTTGTTCGTTTTGTGCAGACTGTAAAGCGCTTCGCGCCAAAGCCCCCGGTAAACCAGATCGTTCCACTCCGGAATTAAATTATTAATGGGGCACCCCGACGCCATGCCGTTCAAAAGATTCCCCGTATGACAAAACGGCACGCCGCAATCCATGCAGCGCGCTCCCTGCTCGCGCAAAGCGCCTTCCGGCATGTGCTCATGAAACTCATGCCAGTCGCCCACTCGCTCCGACGCCTGGCGCGCCACCGGCAGCGCCCGCGCATACTCCATAAATCCAGTCGGCTTACCCATGTGTTTGAGTGACAAGTGACAAGTGACAAGTGACAAGAGAATCCTTCCTCTTTCTTGTCACTTGTCACTTGTCACTTGTCACTTCCCTCCTGCGCGTGCCGCGTCGTGGGAGTTGAGCTCGAAGGCGGCCATTTCGGCTTGCTCGGGCGACATCCCGGTGGCGATCATTTGTTGTTGCGCGTCGAGCACGCGACGATAGTCGTTGGGGACGACGCGGATGAATAAGTGCTCGTAATTGTCCCAGGCGGCAAGGACGGTTGCGGCGCGGCGGCTGTTGGTGTGTTCGTGGTGGCGCGCGATTAAGGAGCGCAGCAACTCGATCTCGTCACGATCTTCGAGCTGGAAGAGCTGCACCATTTCTTGGTTGCAGCAGCGCGAGAAAATGCCTTCGCTGTCGAGCACATAGGCGACGCCGCCCGACATGCCGGCCGCGAAGTTTCTGCCCGTGCGGCCGAGCACCACCACTCGTCCGCCGGTCATGTATTCGCAGCCGTGGTCGCCCACGCCTTCAACGACCGCCAGCGCGCCGCTATTGCGCACCGCGAAGCGCTCGCCGGCCACGCCGTAGATGTAAGCTTCGCCGCCCGTCGCTCCGTACAGCGCGACGTTTCCGATGATCACGTTCTCTTCGGGCGTGAAGCTTGATCGAAGCGGCGGCCGCACAATGATTTTGCCGCCTGAAAGTCCCTTGCCGACGTAGTCGTTTGCGTCGCCTTCGAGCGTCAGGGTCAGTCCCCGCGGAATAAAGGCGCCGAAGCTTTGGCCGGCCGAGCCCGTAAAATGCAGCTTGATGGTGTCGTCCAATAAGCCTTCGGGGCCGTGGCGACGCGTTATTTCGCTGCCGAGAATTGTGCCCGTCGCACGGTTGATGTTGCGTATGGGAAGCGCCGCTTCGACGCTTTGGCCGTGCTCCAAAGCGGGTCGGCAAAGCGCGACGAGCGTGGTGTTGTCGAGCGCGTTTTCGAGGCCGTGATCTTGCGCGATACTGCAAAAGCCCCCGACCTCCGGCGCCACGTCGGGCTTGTATAAAATCGCCGAGAAATCCAGTCCCCGCGCCTTCCAGTGCTCGATTGCCGGCTGCATCTCCAGGCACTGAGTTTGCCCGACCATCTCCTCAACCCTGCGAAATCCGAGATCAGCCATCAATTCTCGGACTTCGCGCGCCACAAAGTACATGAAATTAACTACGTGCTCAGCCGCGCCCGCAAAGTTTTTGCGCAGCGCGGGGTCTTGCGTTGCGACGCCGACCGGACAAGTATTCAAGTGACAGACGCGCATCATAATGCAGCCCAAAGCGACCAGAGGCGCGGTCGCAAAACCGAACTCCTCGGCCCCCAACAGCGTCGCCACCACCACATCGCGCCCCGTCTTTAATTGCCCGTCCGCCTCAACCACAATGCGGCTGCGCAAATCATTGAGCAACAAGACCTGGTGCGTTTCCGCGAGGCCCAATTCCCACGGCACGCCGGCGTGCTTGATGCTGGTCAAGGGCGAAGCGCCCGTGCCGCCGTCGTAGCCGCTAATTAACACGACATCGGCGTGAGCCTTGGCGACGCCGGCCGCAATCGTTCCGACGCCGGCCTCGGCCACCAGCTTGACGCTGATGCGCGCCTGGCTGTTCGCGTTTTTTAAGTCGTAGATCAACTCGGCCAGATCTTCAATCGAATAAATATCATGGTGCGGCGGCGGCGAAATAAGTCCGACTCCGGGCGTGGAGTAACGCACGCGCGCGATCAGGGGTAAACCTTGTGGCCGGGAAGCTGCCCGCCTTCGCCGGGTTTGGCGCCTTGCGCGATTTTGATTTGGAGTTCCTGTGCGCTGACCAGGTAATGACTGGTGACGCCGAAGCGGCCCGAGGCGACCTGCTTGATGGCGCTGTTGCGCGAGTCGCCGTTCGCGTCGGGCGTGTAGCGCTCGGGGTCTTCGCCGCCCTCGCCGGTGTTGCTTTTGCCGCCGATGCGGTTCATCGCCACGGCGAGAGCTTCGTGCGCTTCTTTGCTGATTGAGCCGTAGGACATCGCGCCGGTCTTAAACCTTTTGACAATTGATTCAATCGTCTCGACTTCGTCGAGCGGCACAGATGGTCTGTCAGACTTGAGTTGCATCATGCCGCGCAGCGTGCACAGGCTCGCCGCTTGGTTGTTGATGAGCGCGCTGTAGTCTTGAAAAACCTTGTAGTTACCCACGCGACAGGCGTGCTGTAGCTTGTGCACCGTTTCGGGATTAAACAAGTGGAACTCGCCGTCCTGCCGCCATTGATACTGGCCGCCGCTTGCGAGCGTGTGGCCGTTCACCTGGCGGTCGGGAAAGGCGTAGTCGTAGCGCAATTTGACTTCTTCGGCGATCACGCTGATGCCGACGCCGCCGATGCGCGAAGGCGTCCACGTGAAGTAGCGGTCGATAAAGTCTTGACTGAGGCCGAGCGCCTCAAAGATTTGCGCGCCGCAATAGCTGTGAATCGTCGAAATGCCCATCTTCGAGATGACCTTGACGACGCCTTTGTTCACCGCTTTGATGTAATTCTTTACTCCGCGTTCGTACGTCACGCCGGGCAGCTGGCCCTGATCGATCAGATCATGCATCGTCTCAAACGCGAGGTAAGGATTGATGGCCGCGGCTCCGTAACCGAGCAGCAACGCGAAGTGATGAACTTCGCGCGGCTCGCCGCTTTCAATCACAAACCCGACTTGCGTGCGCGTGCCTTCGCGAATCAAGTGGTGATGCACGCCGGAGACGGCCAAAAGCGCCGGGATCGGCGCCAGTTCGCGCGTCAGGCCCCGGTCGGAGAGGATGATAATCTCGTTGCCTTGCGAGATGGCTTCGCTCACTTGCCAACAAAGGTCGTTCATCGCGCGCTCAAGGCCGGCCCCGCCTTCGGCGACGCGGAAAAGCATAGGCAACGTGACGGAGCTGAAGCGTTTGTTGGAGGAAGTTTCGGGGTCGCCCAAATAACGCAGTTTCTCCAACTCTTCGTTGGTGATGATCGGCGATTTAAGCTTGATCTGCCGCGCACAGTCGGGCGTCGGGTCGAGCATGTTCGACTCTGGCCCGATGGTGGTGTCGGTGGACATGATGAGGTCTTCGCGCAACGCGTCGACCGGCGGATTTGTCACCTGCGCAAAGAGCTGCTTGAAGTAGTTGTAAAGCAATTGCGATTTATTGGAGAGCACCGCAATTGGCGTGTCCGAACCCATCGAGCCGATCGGCTCGGAGGCATCCGTTGACATGGGCCGCAAAATGATTTTCAGTTCTTCACTGGTGTAACCGAAGGCCTGCTGGCGCAGAAGCACCGTCGCGTGATCCGGCTCGAGGGTGTGCGGCGCCGTTGGCAATTCCTCAAGGCGCACCAGATTGTCGTCCAGCCACTGCCGGTACGGACGCTCGCTCGCAACCTTACATTTAATTTCTTCGTCGGAAATGATCCGGCCCTGCTCCGTGTCCACCAGAAACATGCGGCCCGGCTCCAGGCGGCCCTTGTGCAGCACGCGCTCGGGCGCGATGTCGAGCACGCCCACTTCGGACGCCATCACCACCAGATCGTCCTTCGTCACGTAGTAGCGCGAAGGGCGCAAACCGTTGCGATCCAGCACGGCGCCGATGCGCACGCCGTCCGTAAATGCGATTGAGGCGGGCCCGTCCCACGGCTCCATCAAACAGGAGTGATACTCGTAGAACGCTTTCTTTTCCTCGGACATAGAGTCGTGCCCGCTCCACGGCTCGGGGATCATCATCATCACGGCGTGCGGTAGCGACCGACCTGTCAGCGTGAGCATCTCCAGGGCGTTATCGAACATGCCCGAATCGCTGCCTTCGGTGTCGATTACGGGCAGCACTTTTTTGATGTCCGGCCCGAAGAGCGGCGACTCAAAAGCTCTTTCGCGCGCGTGCATCCAATTGATGTTTCCGCGCAGCGTGTTGATTTCGCCGTTGTGCGCGATGTAGCGGTAAGGGTGCGCGAGCGTCCAACTGGGAAAAGTGTTGGTGCTAAAGCGCGAATGGGCCATCGCGAGCG
>JBBJMB010000251.1:0-5624 GCA_037719755.1 Pyrinomonadaceae bacterium | reverse complement strand
TCACCGACGACAGCATCTTGGAGATCGACTCGCCGGCGAAGATGCCCGACGTGGGCCGGATCGCTAAGATCGAAGAGCCGATCATCATCGCGACGATTCTTTCTTCGGATGAATATCTGGGCGGCATCCTCGCCCTACTCGAAGATAAACGCGGCGTGCAGAAAAAGTTTGAATACATCTCGCTCGGCCGCGCGATGCTCACCTACGAGTTGCCGCTCAACGAAATCGTGCTCGACTTTTATGATCGTTTGAAGTCTGTGTCGCGCGGCTATGCGTCGCTTGATTACCAGCTGGCCGGCTATTGGGAAAGCGATCTGGTGAAATTGGACATCCTTGTCGCCGGCGAGCCTGTGGACGCGCTTTCGCTGATCGTACACCGCGACAATTCGCTGCCCCGCGGCCGCGCCCTTGCCGAAAAGATGAAAGAACTGATTCCGCGCCAGCTCTTTGAGGTGCCGATTCAGGCGGCCATCGGAAACAAAGTCATTTCGCGCGAAACCGTCAAAGCTCTCGGCAAAAACGTGATCGCCAAATGCTACGGCGGCGACATCTCGCGCAAACGCAAGCTGCTCGAAAAACAAAAGGAAGGCAAAAAGCGCATGAAGCGCGTCGGCAAAGTCGACATCCCGCAAGAAGCCTTCCTGGCAGTACTCAAAGTTTGAGTGACAAGTGACAAGCGACAAGTGACAAGAAAGAGCGGAAGTTCTTTTCTTTCTTGTCACTTGTCACTTGTCACTTGTCACTCTCCGCAGTCACTTGATTGCCATGCACGTTACACGCGTCGAGCTCGAGAACATCAAATCTTACACAAGCGCCGAATTTAGTTTTGAGCGCGGCACAACGGCGATTGTCGGGCCCAACGGGGCCGGGAAGACGACGATCCTGGAGGCCATCGCCTGGAGCTTGTTCGATCAACTGGAGTACAGCAAGGACGACTTTCTTCGCCGCGGCGCGAAAAAGGGGTCGGTGCGCGTCACGTTTGAGAGCGATGTAGATCAACGCCAGTACACGATTTACCGCGACACGGGACAAGGTTATTACGTTTTTGATCCGGTGCTCGGAGTGCGCATCGCCGAGAAAAAGCAGGACACAGCGAGCTTTCTCCGCCAGCACCTTGGCGTCGAGCCGGGCACGGACTTGAGATCTCTTTTTCGCTCGGCGATCGGCGTTCCGCAAGGCTCCTTTACCGCCGAGTTTCTCCTCACCTCAAATGCTCGCAGGGCCGCGTTCGATCGTTTGCTAAAGGTTGAAGAATACCGCGAGGGCGCGGAGCGGTTGCGCGACACCAACGGCTTGATCCGCGAGCGCACCGCTCGCATTCGAGAGCGCATCGCCAGCGCCGAAGGGCAACTGGCCCGATACGACGAACTAATCGTTGAGCACAAAGCGGCCGTTCTGCGCGCGGGCGAATTGGAATCTGCGCTGGGAGATTTGCAGCGCGAAGCTGCGGAGCGTGCGGCTTCCGTGTCGCTGCTGGATGAGGCTGAGCGACGCGTGGCCGAAGCGCGCGCGCAGGCGGATCGTTTGGCCGCGCGCCACGAGGCCATCGAAAATCAATTGATCGGCGCGCGGCGTGAGCTGGAAGCCGCGGAGCGCGCGAGCCTCCGGCAGCGCGCAACCGTTGAAGGGCACAATCAGCATCTGGCCGCCCTTGAAGCGTTGCGCCGTTTGGACGTTGAGCGCAGCGAGCGCGAGCCGCTGCGCCTCGAAGAGGGGCGTGTGGCGGCGCTCGCCGGGTCGGCCGAACTTGATGTCCGGCGGCTTGAGGAAGCGCTCGCACGCGCTCGTCAAGCCGCGGTTGCGGCGCACGAGTTGCACAGTGCGATTGACGAACAAGAATCGCTTGAGCGCGAGCGCGAGCGGCTGCGCGATTTACGAGCGCGCGCGCAAGCGGCGCGGCAAGCGTGCGCGCGGCTTGACCGCGATCTGGAGATGCTGCGCGCGCAACACATGCAAACCAGAGAGCGCGTCCGCGGAGCCGAGGCGGCGGCCGGCGCTCAAAAGTTGGTTGAAGAGCTTGAAAGCGAGCGGATCTACATTGAAAACGAGTTAGCGCGCGAGCGCGACCTGGCGCTCAATCGTAAGCACTTCGCCAAAGAAAACCGCGAACTTGAGCAAGAGGTAAATCGTTTGCGCGACATCGTGGCCGCGCTTGACCGCGAGGCCCGGGCTTATGAACAGCTGAGCTCCGGCGCAGTTCGTGCGAGCGTTTTGGAACAACGCGAGCAGGAACTGGGCGAACTGATGGCCCGGTTGCGCGCCGAGATCACACGCGACGAAAAGATGCGCGCCGAAGTCAAAGGCGGCCTCTGTCCGATCCTTTCGCAAAAATGCTTGAACATCGGTGAGGATCAAACACTAGAGGGCTACTTCACGGATCACCTTGCCGCCAACCACGCCAGCCTCGCAGAGGTCGAAGGCGAACGCTCGCTCGTCTCACGCGCGGTGCGCGAAGCCCGCGCAGCAACCATCGCCGCCAGCAAAATGGAGACGGCGCAGGCGCGTCTCGCGCAAGAGCGCATGCTTCTCGTCTCACGCGAAAAGTCGCTCAACGATGTGCAGCTGGAGCTGCAAAAAATTCCATCCAACGGCGATCACAGACTGCGCGACGCGCAGACTCGCATGCTCGGCATAGACGGCGAACTAAAGTCCGCGCGCGAAGCGGCGCTGCGCTTCAGTGAGCTTGAGACGCAGCGCGGCCGCCTCAAAGAAATCGAAGAAGAAGGCAAACGCAAAAAAGAGGAGCGCGCCGAACTCATCGCCGCCGCCGATGCCACGGGGCAAATGGAGACGGAGATCGGCGAAGTGGAGCAACGCTTGCAGTCGCGCGCTGATCCGCGCGGCCGCGCGCTGTCTCTGCGCGTCGAAGGCGAGCGCGCCGACTCGCTGGCGGCTGAACTCGGCGGCGCGCGTAGCGCCTGGGAGTCGCTGCACGGCCAAAAACAAACGCTACAGCAGCAGCTCGCGCGCTTCGCTGCGCTCGACGCCACGTGGACCGCAGAGTCCGCCAAACGCGACCGCACTGAAGCCGCTTACCGCGAATTCCTCGCCTGTGAGCTTCCGGCCAAAGCGCTCGACGCGCGCCAAAGCGATTTCACGCGCGTCAGTGCGGAAAGTGCGCGCATCGCGCACGAGGCGGACGGCGCGCGGCTAACTCACGAGAACGCCGCCGCGGCTTACGACCGCGCGAGGCATGGCGAGGAGCGCGGAGCTTTGGCCCTTGCGCGCGAACGCATCGCCGTCACCGCCGCGCAACTGCAAGCGACGCAGGAAAGCGCGCGCGTGCGCGCCGCGGAGATCACGCGCTTGGACGGAGTGCGCGCCGGTCTGCGCGAAGAATTCGCCGAGAAAGATCGCCTCGAAGAACTTAACGAAACGACCGATTTTATTCGCGATGTGCTCAAGCTGGCCGGGCCGCTGGTCACTGAAAGCTATCTGTACAACATTTCGGTTGAGGCCAACCAGCTTTTCCGCGACATCACCGGCGAGGCGAGCCGGACGCTGCGCTGGTCGCGCGACTACGAGATTATTCTCGAAGAGGACGGCTACGACCGCCCGTTTCCGAACCTCTCCGGCGGCGAGCAGATGGCCGCCGCTTTGAGCGTGCGGCTCGCGATGCTCAAACAACTCTCCGACATCAGAATCGCTTTCTTCGACGAGCCCACCATCAACATGGACGCGGAGCGCCGCGAAAGACTCGCTTTGTCCATCGGCCAAATTCGCGACTTCCATCAACTCTTCGTCATCTCTCACGACGACACCTTCGAAGAATCGGTTGATCACATCGTACACATTCGGAAGGATGAAGGCGGAAGGATGAAGGATGAAGGGTAAGGATAAAGAATTATATAAAAGTTCTGCCGGCTCTGATCTTCCGCCTTCATCCTTCCGCCTTCATCCTTCCGAAGTGGTTATTTATTGCGACGGGTCAAGTTTGGGCAACGGGCGGGAGGATCCGCGTGCGGCGGCCGTGGCGATTCTTTCGTATCGCGGTAATTGGCGCGCGGTGGGCAATTATCTCGGCCGGGCTACGAATCAGCAGGCCGAGATTGTGGCGGCGGCGCTCGGTTTGGAAACGCTGCGCAAGCCGTGCCGCGTGACGGTCTTGACGGACTCACGTTACGTGATCGAGACGATGGCGGGCCGCTTTCGTCGCAAATCTAATCAGGAGTGGTGGGAGCGCCTTGATTGCGCGCGCGGCCGGCACGAAGTGCAATGGCAGTGGACGAAAGGGCACGCGGGGCAGATAATCCAGGAGGCCTGCGATAAGGCGGCCAGAAGCATCGCCGCTGCGGGTCGCGTCGAAGATGAAATCCTTCATGAGGCCGAGCGGCAAGTGAAAAACAGTGAGACGTAAGTGATAAAGAGCGCGTTGACACAGAAACCGCCCGCGCCAAAGCGCCGCACAAGTGCGCGCTTGGCGTTGACGCGCTCGCTCGCCTGGCCTTTACGGCTAAAGGGTATTTGTTCCTTGGCGCTACTGCTGCTGCTGCTCAGCGCGGATGGTTTTGCGCAGTCGCGCGGATGGCTGTGGCAGAACCCGCGGCCGCAAGGCAATATGCTTTACGCCGTGCGGTTCGCGGCCGACCACCTGCGCGGTTGGGCCGTCGGCGCCGACGGCGTGATTTTGCACACAGTTGACGGCGGTTTCAGCTGGGCGAGTCAGAAATCCCCCGCCGCAACTGCGCTGTACGGCGTGTGCGTGCTCGACAAAAACCGGGTCGTCATTGTGGGGTCGCGCGGCATAGTGCTTTCTACGGATGACGGCGGCGGCAAGTGGGCGCTGCGGCCATCGAACACGAAAGATCACCTGTACGCCGTCACGTTCGCTCCGTCGTCAGCCTTCAAGCGCGGCTGGGCCGTCGGCACCTACGGACGCATTCTCACCACCAATGATGGAGGGCTCACCTGGCAGCAGCAAGATTCAACAATCAGCGCCCATCTGCTTTCCGTCTCCTTTTCCGATGAGAAAATTGGCGTGGCTGTCGGAGAGCACGGCACGTTGCTCTGGACCGTGGACGGCGGCGCGACATGGCAAGCGCGCAAGCCTCCCGCCGAGCAGTCGCCACCAGGAACAAGCGATAACTCACAAACGGGCATCGCGCGATTCTCGGATGCGGCGGTGACGGTTTTAATTTCGACAAAGACGGAAAACTTTAGGGAGAGCCAATTGCCGCTTACGGGTGTGGCCGCGCTTTCATCCGTCACGGCAGTGGCGGTTGGTTACGGCGGACGCGTTTTACGCACCGCCGATGGCGGAAACACGTGGCGCAGGATCAATGTTTACACACGCGCGGATCTTTTCGCCGTTCACTTCACTGACGAACGCAACGGTTGGGCGGCGGGCGACGACGGCCTGGTGCTGGCCACAGGCGATGGCGGCGAAACGTGGCTTCCGATCAGCATCAAAACTGGCCCGCGCCTCTCCGGTCTTCATTTCACGGACGCGCGCACGGGGTGGGCCGTGGGCGCCGACGGCTTGATGCTGCGCACCAACGACGGAGGTTTGGATTGGCGTCGTTTAACTGAAGGCGCGCGCGACAATTTGTCGGAAATCTTTTTCCTTGACAACGCGCGCGGCTGGGCCGTCGGAGCGCGAGGAAAGATTCTGCTCACCACCTCGG
>JBBJMB010000037.1:0-18558 GCA_037719755.1 Pyrinomonadaceae bacterium | reverse complement strand
GGTTGCCGCCGTTTTTGGAGAACATGTGACGAATCTCGGCCACCGTGCGATTGCGGTTGTCGGTCATCGATTCAACCAACACCGCGACTCCGCCCGGCCCATACCCTTCGTAAGTAATCTCGTCGTAAGTCGTGCCTTCGAGCTCGCCGGTGCCGCGCTTAACCGCGCGGTCGATGGTATCGTTCGGCATGTTGCCGGCTTTCGCGTCGGTGATGGCTTTGCGCAGGCGCGCGTTGGCCTCCGCATCGCCTCCGCCGGTGCGCGCCGCGACGGTGACCTCTTTGATCAGCTTGGTAAACAGCTTTCCCCGTTTGGCGTCGAGCGCTCCCTTTTTATGCTTGATTGAATGCCATTTAGAGTGTCCAGACATGTCTTAATAAGAACCTCGATTAATATATTAATGCCGCTTGCGGGGCGAAAATATAGCATTACCCCGCGCGGAAGTGAAAGACCGCACCGGCCCCCACTCGCAAATTCGAGCCATCAATCCAAAGAGCGGCCTTGTCTCTTTGCGCGTCTCCAGCGTTTAAGTCTGACTTATTTTAACGCAAAGGGAGGCGCGCCGACCGCAACAACCATTAGGTCAAGCGACTTGCTAGGCCAATCCTCTGCCAGCGGCGGGACTCAATCTTTCATCAGCAACTTCAGTATTTGATCCGGCTCGAAAGCGCCGCTGATGCGGATTGTTTTGCTTTTTGAGGTTTGACCGCGAATGATTTCCACAGCGCTCTGCGGCAAGCCGAGAGCGCGCGCAAGCAGGCGCGTTAATTCCTCATTTGCGGCGCCGTCAACTGGTGGCGCGGCCAGGCGCACGCGCAGCGCGCCCTCGCGCTGCCCAACGATTTCACTGCGAGACGCGCGAGGCACTACTTGCACTTTGAAAATCAAGCTTCCGTCGGCTGCCTGATTAATCAAAGACATGTCTCGTTGATGTTTGTTTACGACAGCAGCGTGCCTTGAATCGCCGCTTTGAAAAGCCAAATAAGGATGAAAGCGAAAATGGGTGAAAGGTCGAACATTCCGACTGGCGGAATCATACGGCGCAGCGGAACGAGCAACGGATCCGTTACGCTCAAGAGAAACCGCATCACAGGGTTGACGGAGCTCACCGTGCCCCACGAAAAGATGATGCGGATGAATAAGAGAATGTTGTACACGTCGAGCAATCCGTAGAGCAGATGTCCGATGACCCTCACGAAATTTCGATCCGCGGTGGCGCCGATTGTGCCGATGACGGCGCCCAGCACGCTGGCGGTCAACTGCAACACGAACCAGCCGAGCAGGATGGCGATGAGGATGGTCAAAAGCGGCGCCACCCTGGTGTCGACGCCAAAGTTGGCGAGCACACGCTTGGCCGGCGTGATCAACGGATCGGTGACGCGGCGCACGGCCAGAGCGATGCGGCTGAACGGGTTCAGGTCAGCGTAACTCATAATCAGGCGCACGATCATCAAAACGGCGATCAGTCCGATGAGCGCCCGGACAATCATTGTCACTAACTCCGAGATGGTTGAAATCGCTTGCATTACTCACGTCCCCGATCAAGCATTATTGAATTAATTTGTGAACAAAAGCGGCATCACTAAATGCGCGCTCGCGCACCGAAAATTGCCGTCCCGACGCGCACCATCGTGGCCCCCTCTTCAACGGCCACTTCAAAGTCATTGCTCATGCCCATCGAAAGCTCTCCGTGAGCATCGGCGAACGCTTCTTTCTCGCGCCACTCATCGCGCAACTCGCGCAGCCTGGCGAAGAACGGGCGCACTTGCTCGGCGTCTTCGTAAAAGGGCGGAATAATCATTAGCCCCGCGAGCCTCAGGCGGGCGCAGCGGCGAACGCTGGCGATCAAAGACGGCAAGTCGCTTTCTTTGGCGCCGGCCTTGGTCGCTTCTTCTCCGCCCAAATCCACCTGAATTAAAACGTCCAATGAACGACGATTTTCTTCCTCACACAAACGATCAAGCCGCGCAGCCAAATCCGCCGCATCGAGAGTATGCAAAACGTCGAAAAGCTTCACGGCTCGTTTCGCTTTGTTGGACTGAAGATGACCGATCAAGTGCCAGCGCAGGCGATGGCCGTTATCCGCTCGCTCTTCGTCTTGCCTCCGCTTCTTGCACGCGGTTTTCGCCCAACTCGGTGGCGCCGGCATCAATCAAGCCGCGCAGCACAGCGGCCGAGTGCGTTTTGGTCACCGCGATCAGGCGCACTTGCTCCGGCTGGCGATGGCTCCTCTGCGCGCTTCTGTCTATGCGGCGCTGCACCTCTGTTAAGCGCGCTTTTATTGCCTCCGCTTCGCTGACCAACTCTGGCATGAACATTCTTTGAACCGAATTTAGGTTGAAACAACTATAACAAGCCGCTCTCACGACCCGCAACCACCCGCGCCGCCAATGCTGATGCTTGCGAAAACCCGCCGCGCACGGGGGCGGCGCATGAACAGTATGTTCATGCGCCGCCCCCGTGCGCGCTGAAATTAAGATTTATGACATGTGCCGCGCAATGCCCCGGCCGGTAATCTGGGAGCGCTCGGATAAGCGACACAAAGGAGATACTGCTATATGCGAATCAGTAGTTGAAATTTATGTTTGTTGAAAACAAGAGACTTACGGGCACAACTTTTCGAGATCAAGCAAATTCACGTCTGCAAGTCGTTGATTTAGCAAGCCCGTTTTCAACTACTGATTCACATCTATTTCTTTTTGGCCGGAACTACTGAATCCTTCATGGCCTTACCGATGCGGAATTTAACGGTCGTTTTGGCGGGGATCTTGATCATTCGCCGGTTGCCGGATTACGACCGTCGCGAGCTTGCGAGTTGCTTTAACCAGTTTCCCGAACCCTGGCAGCACAAACTCGCCGTTGCGTTTTACTTCAGCTATGGCCAAAGTCGCCATTTCGTCGAACAGCTCTTTGACTTGTGCACGCTTCAGGTCGAACTTTTCCGCAAAGTGATTGATGACTTCCGATTGAGTCATCTTCTTGCCGTTGCTTTTGTGGTGGTAGCCATTCAGTATGTTTCTTTCGCTTCCTCATCAAGTTGGTCAAAACAGCTAATGGCGTATATATATCACAAAGAAACAAGCTCCGAACAAAGAAAGTTTAAAAAGGCCTTATTTTTCCCGCCTTTGTGAGTTTTATCCTCGCCAAAGCTCGCCGGCGCAGAGCACATTCGCGGGATAAGCCCGCTTGGCTGCAAGCGATGAAAGGCAATTCGGGCGCGGCGACCCGAGGCCAAGCACCGACGTTTCACGAAAAGCCAAGGGTTACGCGCTCGTTTATCATTCGGGCTGCGACGCACGCTCGTCACGCGCTCGCGAAGCTCTCAAGATACTTGACGCCGGCGCCCGTGTTGAAAAGCACCACCAGCTCCTCTTTTTGCACCGCCGCCTGGGCCAGCAAACGGCGCAGGGCCGGCAAGCAAGCGGCGCCCTCCGGCGCCACAAAAATCCCTTCGCTCGCGCCGATCTCAGCCACACCGGCCATAATTTCCTCATCCGTGACCGCCACTGCCGTTCCGCCCGAAGCGCGCACAGCGTCCAGGATCAAGAAATCACCGACGGCGCGCGGCACACGCAAACCCGAGGCGAGCGTCGCCGCATTAGCGAATTCATCGGCGAATCTTTTTCCCGCCTCGAAAGCGCGCACAATCGGCGCGCAGCCCGCGCTCTGCACAGAGATCATGCGCGGCCGCTGCGGCCCGATCCAGCCCATGCGCTCCATCTCGTCAAAAGCCTTCCACATGCCGATCAGTCCGGTGCCGCCGCCCGTAGGGTAGATGATGACATCGGGAAGAGTCCAGTCGAGTTGCTCGGCCAATTCGTAGCCCAGTGTTTTCTTGCCCTCCACGCGGTAAGGTTCTTTAAGAGTGGAAACGTCAAACCATCCCATCTCATCTTTGCGCCGAGCCACTTCCGCTCCGCAGTCCGTAATCAAGCCGTCGACGAGCGTCACGTGCGCGCCGGTTTGTTGGCACTCGACGATGTTTGCTTGCGGCGTGTCGCGCGGCATGAAAATGGGACTTCAATGCCGGCCCGCGCGGCGTAGGCCGCGAGCGCTCCGCCGGCGTTTCCGGCCGAAGGCACCGCCAATCGCCGGATGCCCAGTTCGCGCGCCATCGAAACGGCCGTCGCCATGCCGCGCTTTGAAGCTTTGCGTCGGGTTTTGCGATTCGTCTTTGAGATAGAGGCGGCTCATGCCGACGCGCTCGCCCAAGCGCGCGGCGGCGATCAGCGGCGTTCCGCCTTCGCCCAGCGAAACCACGTTCTCGTCGTGCTCTACGGGAAGAACCTCGCGGTAGCGCCACAAATCAAACTTGCGCCGTTCGAGCGCGGCCTTGGTCAGCGATTGCGCCGCCCGACTCAAGTCATAACGCACCAGCAGAGGGCGATTGCACGCGGTGCAAAGATTGTGAATTAGTGCGGCCTGGTAGCGCGTCCCACACAAAGCGCATTCGAGATGCGTGACGTTCATGTTGATCTTTTACTGAGGGCTGCGATTTATTGAGAACTTTGTTCACCGCGTCGCGGACTCTGAAGTTGATAGACCATTTTTCGTTCGATGAGGTTGTTATCCTGTTGTTCAGGAACGGTCGACACCGTATCCACATAAAACGTGACGGCGACGGCGTCCTGCAAACGAGGATCGCTCTCTGACATCCACCGCCAGAAGTCCTCAAATTTGGCTTGACGCAGAGAGTCATCACGAGTTCTGAGAATATTCGAGATCGTTCCGGGCAACCTCTTTGCTTCTCCCGCGCTTGCATCCTCGCGCACCGGATTAATTTCGAACTGCTCTCCGGTCGCGGTCGACACTGCCATCACCAGATATGACCTTTGCGGGCGCACGCGGCCGTCGAACGTCGGGTAGCACGCAAAAGGCCACGAATGTATGCGCCCGAATCCGCAAATGACGTTCATTAAAAGTAAGAACCCGCCGACAAACACTATGACATGCCTCTGTCGCCAGGGACTGAGCTGAATTGTTTGCGGCACCGGCGATGGCGGACGGGAGATACTGCATGTGCGTGAATCCGCGACGCGACGATAGACGCGACTGCCGATGGCCGGAATCGGCGGCAAATACAGGAACGGCAGCAGGGGCCACATCAAAGGGATGCGCGCGGCCAAGGCACGGTAAGACGCGAAACCCACGAAAGCCTTTCTCCCAACCACGGCATGCATATCGGTGGCGAGGGCCTGCGCATCCAGCCAGAGCAAGTTGTGTTCGGAAAGGGCTTTCTCATCGAGCGCGTTGACGTAAGTGATCCTGCCGAGCAAATCAAATCTTCGCAACGAAGCGATTGTGCGGCGACAGATCTTACAATTTCCGTCGTACACGACATGCATGTCTTCCCGGAAGAGCCAGCGACCGACGTGGCCCAAAATGGTATGCCAATCAAAAAAGGCGACGTAACACGCTTCCAGCGACCAGAAACTGGTGACTCGCATGAACACCGCATTCATGCGATGAAACACCAATCCGTTCACGACCACAAACGGACGAATTCGCGGTAAGAAGATCAGAAATATAAAAGACAGCTCAAAGAGTATCGCTCCGAGAGCTCCAAACCTGTACAAAAGCGGATACTGGTCGATGCGGAAGAAAGGCAGATAGCCGGGCACGTCGTGCCACTGCGAATAAAACAAGAATTGCAGATTGTCGCCGTAAATCCATTGAAAACCGCCGCGCCAGAGCTTCCAGAGACCCGGAAAGAAGTAGGCGATGCCGATCAGCAACCAAGTGAAACGCAAAGGCAGAGCGTAAAGGCGCGAAGACGTTGGCGGAGCAGTATCGCCGTGATCCGCCCGCTTCCAGGAAGAAGATGGCATCGCACGCGAGCATGTCTCCGCACCGACTGGCCGCGAGGATGGCGACAAACCAAAGCGCATGATGGTAGTGCGACACCTTACCGTAAAAGTGCGGCACACCCAGCACATAGAAGCCCAGGATGAAAGCCAACAAGGCAGAGGTGCGAGAAAAAAGACCGATCAGTCCTGTGATGCATACGACAAAGAACAACGCCGAGGCGATGCCCACCCAAGTTTCATTGACAGGAAGCCAGGCGAGCAACCAACCGAGACCAATCGGAGGAACCATGAACGTGGCCGGCGTTCGACTGAACCAAATTGGTATATTCGAGACCAGAAGTCCAAGCAACACTAAGAAAATGACGATCCGGAAAACGGCGAGGTTCAGCGGGTGCGTCGTCGTGTCGAAAAACTCTTTGACAAGGAAGATTACTTTCCGACGTTGCAAATACCCGATAGCGAGCAAAAGCCCAACGATCACGATTAGCATTGCTCTAAACATTAAAGCGCTCCCGAACAATCAAATTTACCTGTCGCTTCAGTATACACGGCCGTCTATTCCTTGAAATCCGGAGAGGTATGTTAAGAGAGCTTCGCTTGTTGCCTGATCGGCGGCACCGCTGGTAGATTGCTCCGAAGAAAAACTAGAAACATCATCCGATTCAAAACCGGCAAATTTGCGATGACAAACATTTTATCAGCAGCAGCTCAAGCGGCGCCCGTTGCCGAAATCAGGTCGCACTTTCCCGCCCTCGCACGGCTCCAAGCCGGACTTCCCGTGGCTTACTTCGACGGGCCCGGCGGCACGCAAGTGCCGCGCGCAGTGGTCGAGGCGATGAATGAGTACCTGTACCATCACAACGCCAACACTCACTGGGCTTACCCGACGAGCGTTGAGACCGACGTCGCGGTGCTCTCTGCCCGCCAAGCGCTCGCGGATTTTTTAAACGCGGCGCCTGATGAAATCACTTTCGGAGCGAACATGACGACGCTCGCCTTTCATCTGTCGCGCGCTCTCGGTCGGCAGCTTGCTCCCGGCGATGAAATCGTGGTGACCGAGCTTGACCATCACGCGAACGTAGACCCCTGGCGCGTGCTCGCGGAAGAGCGCGGCCTCACGCTGCGCGTCGCGCGCATGATTGCTGAGACGGGCCAGCTTGATTGGGAAGATTACGAACGCCAATTGACGAAGCACACCCGGCTGGTCGCCATCGGCGCCGCCTCCAACGCGCTCGGGACAGTGACGGATGTGTGCAGGGCCGCCGACCTGGCTCACGCATGCGGCGCGCTCTGCTTCGTCGACGCGGTTCATTACGCGCCACACGCGCTCACGGATGTACGCGCGTTGAATTGTGATTTTCTCGCTTGCTCGGCTTACAAATTTAACGGCCCTCATCTCGGCATGCTCTACGGCCGGCGCGAGCTTTTGGAAACGATCAACTTCCCGAAGCTGCGGCCCGCGTCTGATCGCGCTCCGGAGAAAGCCGAGACCGGCACGCTCAACCACGAAGGCATCGTCGGAGCGGCGGCGGCCATAGACTTCTTCGCAACGCTCAGCGCACACGAAGGCGCGAGGCGCGAGAAACTGCAAGCCACCTTCGACGAATTGCACACGCGCGGCATGAACTTGTTCAAGCGCATGTGGGAGGGACTTTCGTCAATCAAGGGCGTTCGGCTCTACGGCCCCGCGCCCGGCGCCTGCGCGCGCACGCCCACAGTCTCTTTCACCGTGCGGGGTCTTGAGTCAGAAGCCGTGGCGCTCGCGCTTGCTAACCACGGCGTGTTCGTGTCGCACGGCGATTTTTACGCGACCACCCTCGTCGAGCGACTGGGATTGACTCACGAGGGACTCGTCCGCGCCGGCTGCGCCGTCTACACCACGGACGAAGAAATTGATCGCCTCATCGAAGGCGTCCAACAGCTTCGGAAGGATGAAGGCGGAAGGCGGAGGGATGAAAGCTGAGGACGGAAGAACTTTAATTAACTCATGTTACGCAAAAAGAAATGGCAGTTTCCGCTTGACACGGAAAACATTGGACTCTGACGCGCTTTTTGGCGTTACGCAGTTATTGAGCAAGAGCAGTTTTGCTGGGCTTTTTGCGGCGATCTACCGCAAAAAGCGGTGTTTTTGTTCAGGAAATTCATGTGTCAAGTTAAAACCCTAAATTCTGCCTGCGTAACATGAGTTATTAATTTAGGAGTTACGCAGTTGACGGGAGAAATGCAACACAAGTCAGTACCGCCTGCTTCAGCTGGGCGAGTTCTTGCGTCGTCAAAACCCGCCCAGCTGAAGCAGGCGGTACTGACACGCTCCTTCAACTGCGTAACTCCTAAATTCTTTAATCCTCAGCTTTCATCCTTCCGCCTTCCGCCTTCCAATGCTCCTTGCTCACACTATTTCGTGCAAGCGCCCCCCAAGCTGCTTCATCACCGCTGCATTGATTCCCGCCCGTCTTAAAAGAAATTCAGACTTTTGCTGATTTTGGGCGCGAGAACAATCTTTCGCCAGCTACGATTTTTGGCACGGACGTTGCTCTTCTGGTCGACGCGCGATGCTGTCGCGCCGGAGCAGAGGCAATTGCTGCTGCTGGAGCTATTACATAAAGCTTAAGTTCGGCGGCCATGCGGCGGCCGATGCAAAGAGGGCCCGTATGTGAAGGGGAGAGCGCGTGCGGGCCCTCGGAAAAATTAAGTTTGGTCGCCCCGGTAAACGTAAGCGAGCGACCAAAAAAGAAGCACACCGCGAAGGGGAGAGCGCGGTGTGCTTCTTCGCTTTTTGGAGCTTAAGCGACGCTTGTTTCTACTCGCTGCTCTCCCGCGCGCCCCTCTCGCGCTGATAAACAATGCGGCCGCCGACGATGGTGGCGACGGCTGCGCCCTTAAATTCCCACCCGCCGAACGGCGTGTTGCGGCTCTTCGACTTTGAGCGCGCCGCGTCAAACGTCCATTCAAAATCAGGATCCAACAGCGTCACATCGCCGTGCGAGCCGGGGCGCAGCGTGCCGCGCTGCGCGAGATCAAAAATGCGCGCGGGGTTAACGGAGCAAAGCTCAACCAAACGCCGCAAGTCGATGACACCCGCGTGCACAAGCTTCGTGAAGGCCAAGCCGACGGCCGTTTCCAGGCCGGTGATGCCGAAAGGCGCGCGATCATATTCGAGGGCTTTTTCATCCGCATGGTGCGGCGCGTGATCGGTGGCGATCGCATCAATGGTTTTGTCGCGCATGGCTTCGAGAATCGCGTCGACATGCTCCTGACTGCGCAGCGGCGGAGTCATTTTGGTGTTTGTGTCGTAGCCCTCGACCGCGGCGTCGGTCAAAGTCCAGTGGTGCGGCGTTACTTCGCACGTGACGCGCAGTCCCGCCTCCTGCGCGTCGCACCGCGCGCAGCGCTCCCAGGGTGGAGACATGCGCCAGGTGTATGGGACTGGCGGTCAGCTCAGTGAGCGCGCAATCGCGCAAGGCGTCGATTTCCTCAGCCAGCGCCGGCATTCCTTTGAGGCCGAGCCGCAGCGAATATTCTCCTTCGTGCATCACGCCGCCCGCCACCAGCGAGCGGTCTTCGCAGTGGTCGACAATGGTCAGGTTGAAGCCGCGGGCGTACTCAAGCGCCCGCCGCATCATGCCGGCCGAGGGAACGGGGCGCCCGTCGTCGGAAACAGCGACAACGCCGGCCCGTTTCATTTCGCCCATTTCGGCGAGCTCTGTGCCTTGCGAGCCTTTAGTGATGGCGCCGATGGGAAAGACGTTGGCGAGGTTGGCGCGCTGCGCCTGATCGATAATCAAGCGCGTCAACGCCGGGCTGTCGTTCACCGGGTCGGTGTTGGGCATCGCGCAAATGCTACTCCATCCGCCGGCCACGGCGGCGCCGCCCCGTCGCAATCGTCTCTTTATACTCTTGCCCGGGCTCGCGCAGATGCGTGTGCAGATCTATGAAGCCGGGAGCGACGATGAGACCCGTGGCATCGAAAAGCTGCGCGCCTTCGGGCACCGCATCGCCGCGGTCGAGCAATCCGACGACGCGCCCATCTGCGATCAACAAATTCTTCCCGGCGTTTACTTCCTGCGACGGGTCTATTAAATAGCCGTTAGCAATCAACAGTTTCATTTTTGGATTGGAAGCGATTCTTCAAGTCTGTTTTCGGCAGGAACCGTGCGGCCCGCGTTCTCACGCGCGGGCGTCGGCGATAAAGCTTGGCCGGCGCCGCGGCTGCTAATTAATAAGTAAAGCACGGCCATGCGAATCGCGAGGCCGTTGGAGACTTGGTCGAGGATTAACGACCGCGAGCTGTCGGCGACATCCGAGGCGATCTCAATCCCTCGGTTCATCGGGCCGATGCATCACGATGGCGCCCTCGGCGGCGCGCTGCAAGCGTTCAAGATTGAGGCCGTAATGCACGGAGTATTCGCGCAGGCTGGGAAAGAACGCCGCGTCTTGCCGCTCGCGCTGAATGCGCAAAATCATGATGACGTCCGCACCCTCAAGCGCCCGGTCGACGCTCGACTCAAGGCGCAGGCCGCGCTCGACGAGTGCGCCGAACTCGGCGGGCACAAGCGTGCCGGGCCCGGCCACGCGCACGCGCGCGCCGAGCTTGGTCAGCAGATGAATGTTCGAGCGGGCGACGCGCGAGTGCAGCACATCGCCGATGATGGCGACCTCAAGATTTGCGATGTGCCCTTTGTGCTGCCGAATGGTGAGCGCGTCGAGCAGCGCCTGCGTCGGGTGCTCGTGCGCGCCGTCGCCGGCGTTAATTACTCCGGCTCGGCACTCGCGCGCGAGACGGTGCGGCACGCCGGCCGAGGCGTGGCGGATCACCAGCAGATCCGGCGACATCGCTTCGAGCGTCCGCGCGGTGTCCAGCAGCGTCTCGCCTTTGGAGAGGCTCGAACTGGACACGCTGATGTTGATCGTGTCGGCGGAAAGCCGTTTCGCCGCAATCTCGAAAGATGTGCGCGTGCGCGTCGAAGGCTCAAAGAAAAGATTGATCACGGTGCGGCCGCGCAGCGTCGGCACCTTCTTGATTTCGCGCTCCGAGATTTCGCGAAAAGTCTCCGCCGTGTCGAGAATGTGGTTGATCTCCGCGGCCGAGAGATCGCGAATGCCGAGCAGGTCTTTGCGCACAAAAGCAGACTTCATCGACTCTCACCCTCGTCAAGTCTCAACATCGCTCGCAAATAGCACACGCTAAAAAGCGGCCTCCCCTTGAGGCCGCCGCTTTAAACCGCGTCCGCTGTTGGTCGTTCCACAATCACGACGCCTTCTTCTTCATCGTAATCGCTGAGCATCACCTTGATGATTTCGCTCTTTTTGGTGGGCACCAATCGTCCGACATAATCGGCCTGAATCGGCAGCTCGCGATGCTCGTTGCCGCGGTCAACCAAAACAGCAAGTTGCACGCGCGCGGGCCGGCCAAAGTCCATCAATTGATCGAGAGCCGCGCGAATCGTGCGGCCGGTGTAGAGCACGTCATCAATTAACACGATGTTGCGCGTTTCGACGCTGATCGGAAGCTCGGTCCGGTTCACAATCGGGTTCGCGCCGACCGTTGACAAGTCGTCGCGGTAAAGCGTGATGTCCAAAATTCCCACCGGCGGCCGCTCGCCTTCGAGGTCCAAAATCTTATCCGCCAGTCTTTGCGCAAGCGGCACGCCCCGCCGGCGTATGCCGACCAGATACAATTCGCTGACGCCATGGTTCTTTTCAACGATTTCGGAAGCCAATCGCGAGAGCGCGCGACTGATGCGCGCGGCGTCCATGATGCGTGCTTTCTCAATGAAATTCATCGGCGCGGATACTACCACAGAGCGAAAGCGGGACGGAAGTTCCACGCCGGACGCGTCAGAGTCGAGGCATGCTCCCCCTGTGCGCTCTCTCTGCGTCTTCTCTGCGGTGTTTCTCTCTCGTTTAAGTCAGTCATACCTAAACACAGAGAAACACCCCAGGGAAGACACAGAGAGCGCAGAGAAGAGATCTGTCGCAAATCAATCTCCTTTGACATGGTTTCCGCCGCTCTGTTACGCTCGCCGTCGAGTTTCGCTCGCGAGCATCGGTTCGCGGACGCGCTCTCAAGTCAATCCAGCCGTCTTACAAGCGATTTCTTGCCGTTACCCCTCATGCTGTACCGCAAATTTCTGCGCCGGGCTTTGTTTCACTTGCCCGCTGAAACCGCTCACGAAGCCGCTTTGCGCGCTCTTTCCGTCGGCCTCAGCACAAATTTCGCGCGCCAACTCGCCGCGCGTCGTTATCAACGGTCTCCGTTCGGAGAATTAAAGCGCTTCGGGCTGTCTTTCTCAAACCCAATCGGCGTCGCGGCCGGCTTTGACAAAAACGGCGTGGTCGCGCCGGGGTTGGCCGCGCTGGGTTTCGGATTCGTAGAAGTCGGCACGGTGACGGATCTTCCGCAGCCGGGCAATCCGCTGCCGCGCCTGTTTCGCCTGCCGCTGGATCGCGCTTTAATTAAACGCGCCGGATTTAACAATGACGGCGCCGCGGCGCTCGCCGCACGTTTGCAACGGCGGCGCCCCGCAGGCGTGTTGGGCGTTAATATAGGTAAGAGCCGCGCCGTCGCCGTGGAGGCGGCCGTCGAAGATTACCTCAGCAGCTTCGAGAAAATCTACGCCGTCGCCGATTACGTCGCCGTTAATGTGAGTTCGCCGAACACGCCGAATTTACGACAATTGCAGCGCGCCGATGAACTGCAAAAACTGCTCGGCGCCTTACAGCGGCGAAACCGCGAGCTCGCGCAAGCTCGATCGCGCGAGCCGCTGCCGCTGCTTTTAAAAATTGCCCCCGACCTGAGCACAGAGGAGCTTGAATCAATCGTTGATGTCGTTTTCAAAACTAAAATTTCGGGAATCATCGCGACGAACACGACAGTCAGCCGCGACAACTTGCGCACGCCGCGCGAAGAAATCGAAAAATGCGGTGCGGGAGGTTTAAGCGGCGCTCCGTTACGAACTCGCGCGACGGAAGTCATCTCGATGCTCTACCGCTTGACGCGCGGGCAGTTGCCTATCGTCGGAGTCGGCGGCATCTTTACCGCGGCCGACGCGTGGGAGAAAATTTGCGCCGGCGCCAGCCTCGTGCAAGTCTACACGGGTCTGGTTTACCAGGGCGCGAGCATCGCCCGCGAAATCAACGATGGTTTGCAACAGATTTTGAGCCAAGAGAATTATCAAAGCTTCGACCAAGCGATTGGCTCTCGCGCCGAAACTAAAAGTGCGGCGCGAGCGGCCTCTTGAAGGCCGGGCGCCTGGCGCCCGGCCGCATTTAATTTATGAAAGACAAATTGATCATCGCGCTCGATGTGCCAACACGGCGCGAAGCGTTGCGTCTCGTCGCCGAGTTGCGCGGAGCGGTTGGCATGTTCAAGGTGGGCTCACAGCTTTTCACTGCGGCGGGCCCCGATGTGGTGCGCGAGATTGTCGCGGCCGGCGAGCGCGTTTTCCTTGACCTCAAATTTCACGATATCCCCAACACCGTCGCCGCCGCTTGCGTCGAAGCGGCGCGACTCGGCGTCTCGCTCATCAACGTTCACGCTCTTGGCGGCGCCGAGATGATGCGCCGCGCCGTGGAAATTGTTGACGAAACGACGCGGCGCGAAGCGCTTCAGCGCCCCGCCATTATCGCCGTCACAGTTTTAACGAGCGCCGACGTCGCGGCGCTTGAGGAAGTGGGCTTACCCACTGATCCGCAAACGCAAGTAATCAAGCTCGCGCGACTGGCTGATGCCTGCGGCCTTAACGGCGTGGTGGCTTCGCCGCACGAAATAGCAGTTGTGCGCGCCCAAGTCGCCCGTCAGGATTTTATCATCGTCACTCCGGGCGTGCGGCCAATAGGAATTTCGCACGATGATCAGAAAAGAGTGATGACGCCGGCCGCAGCGATTCGTGCCGGAGCCGATTACCTCGTCGTCGGGCGTGCCATTCTGCGTGCCGCTGACCCGGCGCGCGCCGCGGCAGAAATCGTCGCGGAAATTTCGCAGAGCGCTCAACCGTCCGTTGATTCGCCAGATCGGGCCCGCACCTCTTCATCGAACGCATGACCACGACGATCGCACACCGCACACAGGGAAGCGGCCCGCCGTTCGTTTACATCGCCGGCATAGAGGGCACGGGCCGCCTTTTTTACAAACAGGCCAACGACCTGGCACAAGATCACACCGTCGTCTCTTTTCCCTTGCGGCCCTCGGGCCGTTATGCGATGGACGCGCTGGTTGAAGATGTCGGAAGGGTCTTGCGCGAAGTCGGCGCGGAGAGTGAGCCGGCGACGGTGCTCGGTGAATCGTTCGGCGGAGCGCTGGCGATGTCGGCCGCGCTCGCCTACCCCGCACTTTTCCGGCGTATGATCTTGGTCAACACGTTTCCGTGGTTCGCACATCGCCGGAAAATCAGATTCGGCGTGCTCGTTTACTCGGTGGCGCCTTACCGTTTGGTGGGGGCTTACCGCAAGCTCAATCACGGGCGCGAGCTGTTCGGGCCCGATGTGACGCAAGAAGATCGCCGCTTGTTTCGCGAACACACGCGCGTCGTGCCGTATGAAGGTTATCTGTCGCGCATGAAGATCGTGCGCGACATTGACCTGCGGCCGCACCTGCACGAAATCGCCACGCCCACGCTGGTTGTAGCTGGCACCGCTGATCGCCTTTTGGACAGCGTCGGCGCGGCGCGCACGATTGTGGATGGCATGCCGCGCGCCCGGCTGAAGCTGCTCGCCGGCACCGGCCACACGGCCCTCATCTCATGCCGCGTGCGCGTGCGCGATTGGTTGACGGAGTTTGAGAGCATTTGAGTGAAGTCGGAGTCTTTGAGTCAAAGGTTTCTCTCTTTGCGTCTTGTCTTTGCGTTTCTTTGCGTTTAAGTAAGTCCTAACCTAAACGCAAAGTATCGCAAAGACAAGACGCAAAGAGAGAAGACAAGGTGGATCGCACGTAGCCATTGGAGGTGGAACGATTAAAAAGAGTCTAACTCTCTGTCAGAGATTGATGCTCGCGACTGCGATCGCGTTTTGTGGATTAGCATCCGTGGTGCGGGCGCAAACTCCGGTTGAGGCCACGGCGATTCCCTTTGCGGCCGCCCCTTACCGCGTCGGAGAGCGCCTCACCTACAACGTTTCTTATTCGCAGTTTACGACGGCCGCGCACGTTGAACTTTCCGTCGTCGGGACCGGCCTTTACAACAATCGCAACGGAGTGGAGTTGCGCGCGCGCGTGGAAACGTTGGGCATTGTCGGTGCGGCCATGTATTCGATCAACGATGATTACGTTTCCATTGTGGATCCGAGCACAGGGCTTCCGTTTCGCCGCAAAGGCGCGTGCGCGAAGCCGGCAGCAATGCGTTTCCGGGCGAAGCCCCACCGCCTGTCGCCACGTTCAGCAATCGAGCGAACACCTTTGATCTTCTTTCCGCGATTTACCGCCTGCGCGCTCTCCCGGTGGCCAACGGCGGAACGTATCGCATCAGCGTCTCCACCGGCGAAGAGCAGTTTGACGCCGTAGTGCGAGCGGAAGGCCGAGAATTGGTGAACACAAGCGTCGGCTCTTTCAACGCCATCATCCTGTCTGTGCGTGTGCCGGGCAACCGGCGTGCTAACGATTTGCGGCTGCGCGTTTTTCTCAGTGACGATGCGCAACGCCTGCCGGTGCGCTTGACGGCGCGGCTCAATTCGGGCGAAATCAGCGCCGACCTGGCGAGCGTGGCGATTGAAAACCAAGCGCCTCCCGCTTCCGTCACTCCTCCGGCCACGCGTCAAAATCCGATTCCCCCGATTGCCGCTCAGCCGAACCCGGGAAATGCATCTGCTGAGGCGCTCTCCGCCGATCTGCCTTTCACCGTGGGCGAGCAATTAAATTATCAGGTTTACTTGGGCGGCGGCCAACAGCACTTGGCGACGATGTCTTATTTGATCCGACCGCGCACCACATACTTTAACCGCGACGGCTTGCTTTTAACGGCGACCGCACAAACAAACGAATTGGGCAATCGCTTGTTTGTGATCAACGACCAAATCAATTCCTACGTGAACCCGGTGACGCTGCTTCCCTTTCGCACCGAGGTGCGATTGCAAGAAGGCCGGCGCCGCGTGACCAATACGCTGACCGTTGAGCAAGACCGGGGCATCGCCCTTACGGACAAGGGCCAGCGCATTGAAATTCCAGTCGGTACGCACGATCTCGTGTCCGTTCTTTACGCGATGCGCTCTTTTGATTTGCGGCCGCGCAAGCGCAACGCCGTTTCGCTTCTGGTGAACGGGCGGCCGCGCGCGCTGTCCGTCGACTTTGTGGGGCGAGAAACGATCACCCTCGGCGCCCAAGAAATTCCCGCCATCCAACTCGCGCTCACAACCGATGATCCGGAGAACAACAGATTCGGCGTGCGCCTGTGGGTCGGAGCCGACGCCCGCCGCCTTCCGCTGCGCATCACCGCCACCACGCCGCTCGGGCCACTGCGCGCCGACTTGGTTGTTCTTCCGTCCGCAATGCGATAACTTGTCCACTTAAGGTTCAAGTTGGTTGGGGCGCGCTAAAGCGGACACGCAGAAAGAAAGGCACCCTAAAAGTCTTCACTCATGGGGGAAAATACTATCGATATCCTGAAATTGAAATTAAATTTCAACCCGCATATACTCGAGCGGCATCAAATTGTTTTGCGCTGCTCAACAGGTGATTCCGCATTAATTAATTGAGGCATTCCACAGTGCTTCCGAAAATCGAAAATCTAAATCGCTCATCTCTCGCCGAGTTACGCGCCGGCACGCAGGCTCGCGTAGTTTCAGTTGACGGCCAGAGCACGCTGGTGCGCCGCATGATGGAGATGGGCGTTGTGCCCGGCGCGCCGATTCGCGTGATCAAGTCGGCCCCGCTGGGCGACCCGTTGGAGATCAGCGTGCGCTGTTATCGCTTGGCTTTGCGCCGCGTCGAGGCGCAGGCGATCACCGTCGCCTTTTGAGCAAAGGCTCGTATTTTTTACCTTACATGAGCACCACAGGCACATTCGATGAGACCCTCTCGCCGCCGATTGCAAACGGCGCCGCGTTGATTGTGGCGCTCGCCGGCAACCCCAACGCCGGAAAGACGAGCTTGTTCAATGCGCTCACGGGACTGCGCCAGAGGGTGGCCAATTATCCGGGCGTGACCATCGAGCGCAAAGAGGGCCGCTGGACAATCGACCCTGATCGCCCGCCCGCTCTTGTCGTAGATTTGCCGGGACTGTACAGCCTTGACGCCGCGTCGCCCGACGAAAAAATTGCCCGCGATGTGATTACCGGCAGCGCGCCCGGCCTTTCATTGCCCGACGTGGTGATCGCCGTGGTCGATGCGACCAACCTGGAACGCAACCTCTACCTGGTCACTCAGCTGATGGAGTTTGACCGGCCTTTAGTGGTGGCGCTGACGATGGTCGATCTGGCGGAGGGGCGCGGCATAGAGATAGACATCGAACAACTCTCTCGCGATTTGGGCGTGCGGGTGGTGCCGGTCAGGTCCGCGCAACGCGGCGGCCTGGATCATCTCGCGACGGCGGCTCTGGGCGCGGCGCGTCAGCAGCAGTGGCCGGAAACGCCGTGGCGCTTATCTGAGCGGGCTGAGCACGAGCTCGACAAGATTACCGGCGGCGAGCGCAGACTGCGCCACGCGGCGCTGCGAGACCTTTTCGCGGAGGAGTTCGGCGATCACCTGTTTGCCGAGCGAGAGCGTCGTAAATTAATTAGCGGCGCACGCGCACGCCTTTCCCAAGGCGATCCGGCGTGGTGGCAGGAACCGCTCATCGCGCGCTACGCCTGGATCGAGCGGGTGGTGCGCGGCAGCGTGCGCGCCGAGGGTGATGCGCAACCGCTCGCCACCGAGCGCATCGACCGTGTGATGACGCACAGAGTGGCGGGGCCGGTCGTTTTGCTGGCGATCATGTTGCTTGTTTTTCAGGCGATCTTTTCTTGGGCGCAAGTGCCGATGGACTTGATCGATCAGGGCTTTGGAACGCTCGGCGGCGCGGTGCGCGACGTGATGCCGCCCGGTTTGCTGACGGATTTGCTGGTGGACGGCGTGATCGCCGGCGTCGGCGGAGTGCTCGTCTTTTTGCCTCAGATTCTTTTGCTTTTTACTTTCATCGCACTTCTTGAGGACTCCGGCTACATGGCGCGCGCCGCTTTCATTATGGATCGCTTGATGCGCGGCGTGGGTTTGCACGGCAAAGCTTTTATGCCGCTTTTGAGTAGTTTCGCTTGCGCCATTCCCGGCATCATGGCTGCACGCACGATTGAGAATTCCAAAGACCGTTTGGCGACGATTATGATCGCGCCGCTGATGAGCTGCTCGGCGCGATTGCCGGTCTACACCTTGATGATCGCGGCGTTTTTTTCGGATCGTCAAGCGTTCGGCTTTCTGTCCGTCGGCACGCTGATCATTATGGCGATGTATTTGTTGGGAATCGCAGTGGCAATTGGCGTCGCCTGGCTCTTGAAAGGCACGATCCTTAAAGCCCCAACGACGCCGCTTGTGCTTGAGTTGCCGCCGTATCGCTTGCCGCATTCACAAACAGTGCTGCATTCAATTTTCTCGCGCGGTTGGTTGTTTGTCAGGCGAGCCGGCACGGTGATTCTCGCGATCTCAATTATTCTCTGGGTCTTGGTGACGTTTCCTCGCACCGCATCGACGACAACGGACGCCGGAGAGCAATTGCGCAATAGCTATGCGGGGCGCGCCGGACGTGCCATCGAGCCTTTAATCGCACCTTTGGGATTCGACTGGAAGATGGGT
>JBBJMB010000250.1:0-5659 GCA_037719755.1 Pyrinomonadaceae bacterium | reverse complement strand
GAAATTGAAATGGCGATCGCCATTTTTGAGCCGCGCTTGTCGGATGTTTCGGTCTACATCGAGCCGATGAGCGAAACGGAACGGATGCTGCGCTTTCGCATCGACGCGCGGTTGCTCGTCGACCCGGCGCCGGAGCCGGTCACGTTCGACACGGCGCTGCAGATCTCCAGCGGCCAATATGTTATTCAAGGCGAGTGATCGCGCGCGGGCGCTGAGGTGCGGCGCGCCTATCCTTCCTGACCAACGCTTATGCGCGACGACTTACTTAATTACTACGAACGGGAGCTGGTTTTCTTGCGCCAGATGGGCGCCGAGTTCGCGCTCAAATACCCGAAGATAGCTTCACGGCTGTCCTTAGAGCCGGACAAATGCGAAGACCCTCACGTCGAGCGGATGATCGAGGCGTTCGCGTTCATGGCCAGCCGCGTGCAGCTCAAAATCGACGATGAGTTTCCGGAAGTCACAGAGTCGCTCTTAGGCGTGCTTTACCCCCATTACCTGTCGCCGATCCCGTCAATGTCAATCGCTCAATTTGCGCTTGACCAAAAGCAAGGCAAGCTGACGGCCGGCTATCCCCTCGCGCGCAACACCACGCTTTACTCGCGGCCGATTCAAGGCACGCCGTGCCGCTTCCGCACCTGCTATCCCGTTTACCTCTGGCCGCTTGAGATCGCCGCGGCGTCGCTTGAGTCGCCCAACCCCGTCGACACGCGCGGCAAGTGGTCAGAGGCAGCAATTAAAATCGGCCTGCGCTGCACCAACGATGCACAGCTTTCGAAATTCATATCGTCGAGGAAGATCGCCTCAAGCCGATTGATCGTTTGCGCTTTTACTTGAACGGCGAGCCGCAACTCGTTTACTCGCTGTTGGAGATGATCTTTAATCACGCGACGCGCGTTGAACTGCGTCCCGTCGGCGCGGGTAAGAAAACAAGCGGCCGCATGGGCCCGCCGCCCGCGTCGATCATTTTACCGCCCGACAGCATCAGGCACGTCGGCTTCGGCCCGGACGAAGAGATGCTTCCCTACACCGCGCAGTCGTTTCCAGGCTACCGCTTGCTCACAGAGTACTTCGCGTTTCCTGAAAAATACCTGTTCTTCGATGTCACCAACCTGGACCGCGCGGTGCGGGCCGGTTTCGGCGATCAGTTTGAGATTGTCATCCACCTGCGCGATGTGGCTCCCGCAAGCTCCGCCGTGACGGCCAGCGCGTTTCAGCTCGGGTGCTCGCCGATTATCAATCTTTTTGAGAAAATCGCGGAGCCGATCCAGCTCACGCAGCAGAAGAATGAGTACCACGTGATTCCGGACGTTCACCGGCAGATGGCGACCGAGCTGTACGCCGTGCAATCAATCACTTCAACCGATTCGTATTTACAAAAGTCACGCGAATTTCAGCCGTTCTATTCGTTCCGGCACACGTATAACCGCGAACAGGACCGCGCCTTTTGGTACGCCAGCCGGCGCCAATCTACTAAGCCGGATGATCCGGGCACGGAAATTTACCTCTCGCTTGTGGATCTGGATTTTAATCCGCATGTGCCGGCCGTTGACACGATCACAGCCCACACGTTGTGCACCAATCGAGATTTGCCCGGACGCCTGCCGTTCGGCGGCCGCGAAGGCGACTTCGAGGTGGAAGGCACTTCACCGCTTGGGCGCGTGCGCTGTTTAAAGAAGCCGACCAGCACTTTGCGTCCGCCGTTGCGTCGCGGCGCGCACTGGCGCTTGATTTCGCACCTCTCGCTCAACCACCTCTCGCTGGTGCAAGGCGGAGAGCACAGCGCACCCGAGGCGCTGCGCGAGATTTTGATGCTCTACGACTTTATGGACTCGGCGGCGACGCGCAAGCAAATCAACGGCATCACTAAAATCTCCAGCCGCCGTGTCGTCAGGCAAACAGGTTCGCGCATCGGCACCGGCTTTGTGCGCGGCGTTGAAACCGCCATCGAGTTTGACGAAGAGCAGTACATCGGGAGCGGAATTTTTCTCTTCGCCACGGTGCTCGAGAGATTTCTGGCCTTGTATGTTTCGGTCAACTCTTTCAGCCAGTTGATCGCGCAAATTTCACAACGCGAAGGGTACTTAAAGCGATGGCCTCCGAGGGCAGGAAATCAGATCCTCCTTTAGTTTCAGTTTTGTACGACGAGCCGTACCGCTTTGAGTTTTTTCAAGCGGTGCGGCTGATGATGAAGTTAGGCCAGCAGCAACAGCGCCAGCCCGTGGGCGCGGCGGCCGCTCCGTCTGAAGAGGCGGTGCGCTTTCGCACCCGCGTCTCGCTTGTTTTTCCGCCGAGCGAGCTCTACGAATTGAAGCGTCGTGCGGATGAGGAGGACCAGCGACCGCCCGAAATGACCGTCGCGTTTATGGGGCTCACCGGCCCGGCCGGCGTGTTGCCGCTGCACTACACTGAGCTGCTGATTGAAAGAGCGCGGTACAAAGATACGGCCGGCTGGGAGTTTCTCGACATCTTCAATCACCGCTTGATCTCACTTTTTTTCCGGGCTTGGGAAAAGTACCGCTTAACGGCGACGTACGAAAGCGGCGACCTCGGTCGCTTTACGGAATATCTTTTCTGCCTGACGGGGATGGGCACGCGGGGTCTGCGCGGGCGCCTTAATTTGCCCGATCAAGGGCTTTTGCGTTACGGCGGTTTGATCGGACAAAAGCCCACTCGGCCGCCGCCATCGCGGCCATCTTAAGCGATTACTTTGCGGTTAACGCGCAGCTCACACAGTTCGCCGGGCAGTGGTTCAAGCTTGAGCCGGAGAGCCACACGCGGCTCGGCGCGGCCAACCACGAGCTGGGCATTTCCACGGTGGCGGGCGAGCGGGTCTGGGACGATCAATCGAAGTTTGAGCTGAACTTCGGGCCGCTGACTTTGGAGCGGTTCACGGCTTTCTTACCCACCGGCAGTGCGCACAAACCCGTCGTTTCGCTCGTCAGGTATCTGGTGGGTTTGGAGTTTGACTTTGATTTGCGCTTGACGCTCAAAGCCAGCGAAGTGCCGGGCTGCGTGCTGACCACACGGGCCAAACGCAAGCCGCTACTCGGCTGGACGACTTGGCTCAAAACCGATGCCTTCGTCGGCGATGATTCGCAGGTGGTGCTTTCGGCAAACGCCTGACGTACAAGAGCGAGAGTTGAATTGAAACATTCGATCACGGGAGCGGCCTCGGGATAACTTAACCCGATTCATGAGTGGGTCTGTTCTTCTCTCTCTCTTTGTGTCTTTTCTCTGTGCTTCTCTGTGTTTAAGTAAGCCGTACTTAAACACAGAGAAGCACAGAGAAAAGACACAAAGAGAGACACAGAGAAAGATTGCCGTTTTAGATCAAATGACGAGAATGGAGCTAAGAAAATGAACGTAAATTTAAAGTCTCTCATCGGCCGGCTTAATGATACCAGCCGAAATGCGCTTGAGTCGGCGGCCGGCCTGTGCCTTTCCCGCACCAATTATGACGTTGAGATAGAACACCTGCTGTTAAAACTGCTCGAAGTTTCCGACACGGATTTCTCCCGCATTCTGCGACAATACGAGATCGATCACACGCGCCTCACCAGGGACGTGACGCGCGCGCTTGATCGGCTCAAAACCGGCAACGCGCGCACGCCCGCGCTTTCTCCTCGCCTGCCTCAACTGATTCAAGACGCGTGGATCGTCGCCTCGATAGATTTCGGTGCGGCGCGCGTCCGTTCCGGCCATTTGTTGCTCGCCCTCCTGGGCGACGAACATTTCTCCCGCATCGCGCGCGAGATTTCGCCCGCGTTTGCCGACATCTCCGTCGAATCGCTGCGCAAAGGGTTCGCCGACATCACGGCCGGATCTGCCGAAGATAAAGGGAGCCTGAACCTTTCCGAACAAGGCGCGTCCGAAGGCGCCGGCGGCACTATACAAAAAGCCGGCGGCGCAACTGGTAAAACGCAGGCGCTTGACCAGTACACCGTGGATCTTACGGCCAAGGCGCGCGCGGGCTCCATTGACCCGGTGTTGGGTCGCGATTTCGAGATCCGACAGATCATAGACATCCTCACGCGTCGCCGGCAAAACAATCCGATTCTGACGGGCGAGGCGGGCGTCGGCAAGACCGCTGTGGTCGAAGGCTTCGCGCTTCGCATCGTCGCCGGCGACGTGCCGCTGCCGCTCAAGAACGTCGCCGTGAGAACGCTTGATCTCGGACTACTGCAAGCCGGCGCAGGGATCAAAGGCGAGTTCGAGAATCGGTTAAAGTCTGTCATTGACGAAGTCAAAGGCTCGCCTCAACCAATCATTCTTTTCATAGACGAAGCGCACACCATGATCGGCGCTGGCGGGCAGGCGGGCCAAAACGATGCGGCCAATCTGCTGAAGCCGGCGTTGGCTCGCGGCGAGCTGCGCACCATCGCGGCGACCACGTGGGCCGAGTACAAAAAGTATTTCGAGAAAGACGCGGCGCTCGCCCGCCGTTTTCAAGTGGTTAAAGTTGAAGAGCCCGATGAGGAAAAGGCCATCGCGATGATGCGCGGCATCACCGAGGCGCTCGAAAACCATCATAAAGTTCGTATCCTTGACGAGGCCGTGGCCGATGCCGTGAAGCTTTCTCACCGCTATATCTCGGGACGTCAACTGCCCGATAAGTCTGTCAGCGTGCTCGATACGGCGTGCGCGAGAGTCGCCATTGGGCAAGCCGCAACGCCGCCTCCAATTGAGGATGCTTTGCGGCGCATAGATCAAATTGCCGCCGAGACCGGGGCGCTTGAGCGAGAGACCGCGACCGGATCTGATCATGCAGAGCGCTTAAGCGAGCTTGAAGCCGCAAAACTCGTGCAGCAGGATAAGCTCACGCTGCTGACCGCGCAATTCGATCAAGAGATTAATCTGATCAATCGCATTCGCGACATTCGCTCGCAGCTCGAAGAAGCTGCGATGAAACGCCCGCCGCCGTCTCAACAAACGGCGGAAATGGAAACGGCGCCAGCGTTCAAGCCCCAGCAACTGTTGCCGTTGCTGCTACTGCCGGTGGTGCGGGCGTCGAGACTGCCCCACAGGTTGCGATTGATAAAGAGGCGCTTCGCACTGAATTAGCGCAGCTCAATGCCGAGCTTGACGCAGTGCAGGGTCAAACGCCGCTGATGCAGGCATGCGTTAATTCTCAAACCATCGCCGAAGTGATCTCAGGCTGGACCGGTATTCCGGTCGGCAAAATGCTCACAGATGAAATCAACGCGGTGCTTGGTCTGCGTGATCGACTGGAGCAGCGCGTGATCGGCCAGTCACACGGTCTCGAAGCGATCAGCCAGCGTATTCGCACTGCGCGCGCCGGCCTCACAGACCCGCGCCGTCCCGTTGGCGTGTTCCTGCTCGTCGGTCCAAGCGGCGTCGGTAAAACCGAAACGGCGCTGAGCCTGGCCGACACGCTTTACGGCGGCGAGCGCAACCTGGTGACGATTAACATGAGCGAGTATCAGGAAGCTCACACGGTTTCTTCATTGAAAGGATCGCCTCCGGGATACGTCGGCTACGGCGAGGGCGGCGTGCTCACCGAAGCCGTACGGCGCAAGCCTTACTGCGTGGTGCTGCTTGACGAAGTAGAGAAAGCCCACCCGGATGTGATGGAACTCTTTTATCAAGTCTTCGACAAAGGGATGCTTGAAGACGGCGAAGGGCGGGAGATCGACTT
>JBBJMB010000249.1:0-5664 GCA_037719755.1 Pyrinomonadaceae bacterium | reverse complement strand
ATTTGCGCGGAGTCTTTGCCGTTCCGCCGCTGGCGCGCAAGGATGACGCGCGGCGCGCGCTTGATTTTGACCAAAATGACGCGATCGTACGACACATCGCGAGCGGCGGAATCACGCGCTTTCTTTACGGCGGAAATGCGTTTCTGCATCACCTGACCCTCGCCGAGTATGAGCAAATGCTCGAATGGCTCGGCGACTTCGCCGGCGATCTGTGGGCGATCCCGAGCGCCGGCCCGTCCTACGGCCGCGCGATGGATCAAGCGTTGTTGCTCAAGAAATATAAGTTTCCTTGCGTGATGATGCTGCCGTGCGCCGATCCGCGCGATGCGGCGGGCCTTGAGCGCGGCTACAGAGAGTTCGCCGCCGCGGCCGACGCCCGGCTGATCGTTTACCTCAAAGAGGAAAACAGTTTCGGCGCCGATCCGGAACCAGGGCTTGACGTGGTGGCGCGCCTCATAGAGAGCGGCGTCTGCGTCGGCATCAAGTACGCGGTGGTGCGCTCCCGTCCCGCACAAGATGCTTACCTCGCGGCGCTACTGCGGCGCGTCGACCGCGGCTTTGTGGTGAGCGGCATCGGCGAGCGCCCGGCCATCAATCACATGCGGGAGTGGCGCTTGCCCGGCTTCACCACCGGCTCGGGCTGCATCGCGCCGCGCTTAAGCCAAATGATTTACGAAGCATGCGTGGCGGGTGATGAGGAAGCGGCCGAAAGATTGCGCGCGGCTTTCATGCCGCACGAAGACTTGCGCGACAATTGGCACCCGGCCAAGGTGCTGCACTTCGCGACGGAACTGGCAGGCATCGCTAAGACCGGCCCCGTGCCGCCCTTTCTGTCAAGCTTGTCGGCCGCACAGCAGGACACGCTCGCAAGCGTCGCCCGCGCGCTGTGGGCACAAAACCGGCAACACTGATCGCTTCGGAAGGATGAAGGATGAAAGATTAATTTCGATGTTGGGAAATGTTCTTCTCTGTGCTCTAGCGCAACGACTCGGCTGACCTCAATGGTGCCAAAGCGTCCGACAATCTTTAGTGTCCGAAAATCTTTAGATTGTCGTGCTCGTGCCCAAATCTCGAAGCTTGATTTCTCACAGTGTCAAGCGACAATCGAGAAGATTGTCGGACAGGTGCTTTTGGCCTTGTTTTCATCCTTCATCCTTCCAAAGCCGTCTCAACTTTGGCGTCGATCAGAAACCAGTAGGCGAGGGCGCCAGCGACGAGCACCATGCCGGTGACGGCGAGCGCGAGGGCGAAGGAGTTGGTCAGGTGCGCGATCAATCCGGTCAGCGCCGGTGCGATGACGCCGCCGAGGTTGCCGCCGAAGTTTTGAATGCCGATTACCGTGCCGACGATCTTTTCTCACACACGGCTTGCGTGAGCGTCCACGTGTTCGGCGAAGCAGCCCAGCCGCACAGCGCCAGCGTGAGCAGCCACGGCCGTTATTTTATCGGCCACTAAGCCGGCGGGCACGATTAAGCAGCAGGTGATGAGGCCGATCACGATGAAGATTTTGCGCACCGCGATTTCGTTGGCCGCGCCTAATGAGCCAGTCGCTGAAGATGCCCGAAAGCACGATGACGATTGACATCGCGACGTAAGGAATGGAGCTGTAGAGGCCCATCTCGCGTGGCGAAAATCCGCGTTCCAACACCAGGTAGCCCGGCAGCCAAGGATGAAAACGAACCAGGCGTAGTCGTAAGCGAAGAAGCCGAGAAAGATGCCGAGCACGCTGCGATGCTTTAAGAGCGCCAAGCCGGCCCAAAATGAAATGTCGTTTGTGCCGACTCTTTTTGCGCCGTCGCCGCTCACGCTCGCAGCGGTTTCCCATTTGCCCAAAAATTTCATCCAGGGCAGCAGCCACACCAGGGGCACAAGCCCCACCACAACGAAGAACAGCGTCCAGTCATCGCCGGCGAGAAAATAAGCGCCGATCAAGCTGATGCTCGCCGTTCCGAAGCGCACGCCCGTCAGGTAAATCGCGGTCACGGTGCCGCGCTCGCGCTCCTGAAACCAATTGGCGACTGAGCGCGATGTGGCGGGAAATGCGACGGCTTGCCCGGCGCCGACCGCCACGCGCAGTCCGACGAGCGACGGGAGGCTGGTGGCGAATCCCATGCGCATGCGGTCGCCAGCGACCAAAAGATGAAGCCGATAGAGTAAGCGCGCCTTACGCCGAAACGATCAACCACCCAGCCCGCGGGGATTTGCATCAACGAGTAGCTCCAGAAAAAAGCCGAGAGCAGCACGCCTATGCTGGCTTTGGAGAGGACTAGGTTTTGGCTGATGAACGGCGCCGCCACGCTAAAAGCGCCGCGCTGGGCGTAGCCGAAGAACATCCCCGCGAAGAGCAGTGACAAAAGCCACCACCGCTCGGTAGACTGATTAAAACCAGGCGAAACATTCCGGGCCGCCGCTTCGGGCGCGGTAATTGTTTCGGGATCGGACATGAATTCCTTGTGGGGCGTCGGGCTGTAAGAGGCAAATTACGCGAATCATGCTGCCACACTCCCCCCCGCGCTTGCAATTGTTTATGTAAAGATGATGCAAAAGAATAAGCTGGCACGAAGAGCGCTACTGAAATCTGCGGTGATTCTTCCTTTCGCCGCACCAATTGTTTTCGCTGGACAATCATCGTTGCTGTCCGGCCCAAACCACAGCAAGAGAGCGCGCGTGAAAATCAGCTGCAATCTCTACTCATTCAACGAAGCGCTGCGCAGCGGGCGCATGACGCTCGAAGAGGTGCTGGAGTTTTGCGCGGAGTTAGGCTTTGACGCGGTGGACCCGACGGCCTATTACTTCCGAATTATCCCGAGCTGCCCGCAGACGATGACACCTACTGCATCAAGCGCCGTGCTTTTCAACTCGGCCTTGACATCAGCGGCACGGGCGTGCGAAACGACTTCACGTTGCCCGACCACGCGCGGCGGAAAACTGAAGTGGAACTGGTAAAGAAATGGGTGGGTTTTGCCGCGCGTCTTGGCGCCCCTGTGCTACGCGTCTTTGCGGGCAAAGGCGCGCCCGCGAGCTACGCCGAAGAGGAAGTGACCAAGTGGGTCGTCGATGCACTCCGCGAATGCGCCGACTACGGCGCGCGGCACGGCGTGATGATCGTGCTGCAAAACCACGCGGACTTTATTCAAACGGCCGATCAGGTGTTACGCATCTTGCGCACAGTTGATTCCGCATGGTTGGCGCTGAACCTCGACATTGGCAGTTTCCGTCAGGGAGATCCTTACGCGGAGATCGCCCGGGCCGCGCCATCCGCTGCGACGTGGCAGATTAAAGAAAATATTTTCGTCGGAGTCAAAGAGCAAAAGACTGACCTTGATAAAATTGTGCGCATTGTCCGGGCAGCCAAATACAAAGGCTACCTTCCGATTGAGACGCTTGGCGAGGGCGACCCTCGCCTCAAAGTGCCGAAGTTCCTGGACGAAGTGAGCAAAGCGCTCGCCTCCACTTGACCCATTAACACAATTTGAAGGAAGGTGGCGTTCAAGAGCATAATTGTCCGTAACGGTATGAACAAGCATCGGCCGCGCACAATCTTCAGGCATGAGTACATCAAAGGCAGGCACAGCGGCCTGACCGACGAAGAGCGCGAGTGGCGCATCTGGGAAGAGATGGACAAAGAGGAAGCCGGCTACGAAGAGTTAGTCGAAAGGCTGCACAACTGCCGCTCCGAGCGGGACCGGAGCGGCGACACAGAGCAGTCAACATAAGCTGTGCGGGGACGCAGAAAAGAAGGTGTTTATGAGATCGACAATTGCCGCGTGCGCATTAATTGCAGTATTGCTTTCGGTTGCAGCAAAGCGGCACCTCAAGAAACAAGCTCCGTGCGCCAGTCACAAGCACCGCGCACTCAATCTGAAGCGCTCGCGTCAATTCCTGAAGAGACGGACGGGAGCCCCAAATGCAAGCGGGCGGCGAGCGAAAAATCATCCGCAACGCCGAGCTGATCATTGAGAGCAGAACGCCAGAGGACAACTACCGCAAAATAACGTCGTTGCTGACGCCCGCGGCGGTTACGTCGTCACCTCGGAAGCGACAAGGCGACGACGAAAGTCAGTCGAAGATGACTGTCACGATGATCGCGCGCGTTCCGTCAAATAATTTTGACGCGGTCGTTGAAGAAGTGCGCAAAGTCGGCCACCGCGTGATCCAGGACAAGCGCACAGGCCAAGACGTGACAGAGGAGTATGTTGACATCGAAGCGCGCCTGCGCGCGAAAAAGGCCGTCGAGGCGCAGTTTCTGGAGATCATGAAGCGGGCGGAAAAAATCTCCGACGCGCTGGAGGTGCAGCGCCAGCTCGGGGAGGTGCGCGCCGAGGTGGAGCAAATCGAAGGCCGGCGCCGCTTTCTTGAGAACCAATCGAGCATGTCGACGATCACCGTGACGATCAGGCCGCCGACGGCGATCATCGCTGGAACGTCGAGCGGCTTCTGGAGCGGAGTGAGAGAAGCCATCAGTAGCGGCGTCGGCGCGGCCGCGTCAATCGTGCTGGTGTTAATTAGAATTGTGATCGCGCTGGTGCCGATCCTTCTTTTCATCGCGCTGCCAATTGGGCTCGCGATTCGCTTTTTCGTGCGCCGCTCGAAGCGCTCCCGCGTCAGTTGAAGGCAGGCGTTCTCCCTGTCTGTGTTGAAGTAAAACTTACTCAATATAACGTGAATACACTGTCAGTAGCTGACCGCACATGTCCGATAATTTGTAGATTGTCGGACATGTGCGATATCAAGCTTCGCGTTTTGGCAGGCACCCGACAATCTAAGGATTGTCGGACACTGTGGCAATATTGACGTTGGTAGTAGTACTCGCTTGCGCCAAGAGACCCGCGATCCCTGATATCGCACCCCCGTTAATGTAAGCATCGAACGAAGTCAAAACCTTCGCCGGCGGGGCCGCCTCCACCGCGCCCACGGCGCGCACCGATTACACCTATGATGCGACGGCACTCACGGTCAGAAGCGGCGTCGGGATGTACGCCAATCCGGGCACGGCGCGCGGCAACGTGACCCAGCTGCGCCGCTACGCGGACGCCGTCGCTGCGACGGGCGGCGCGACCGACACGGCCGCCTACGACAACCTCGGCAACGTGCTGACGCAGTCGAGCGGCTGTTGCCAGCAGATGGCTTACACCTTCACCGCCGCCACGAAATTCGCGTACCCCACGACGGTGGTGCGCGGCGACACGACGGGCGCGCAACTCACCACGAGCGCCACATATGACTTCAATACCGGGCTGGTGAGAACCGCGACCGACGTCAACGCGCAGGTCACCACCTACCAGCATGAAGCCGAGACGCTGCGGCCCGAGATCATCACCAGCCCCGACACCAGCCAAACTACGATAATCTACGAAGATAACCTGGTGACGAACCCGAGCACCGGGCGCATGAACACGTTCGTCAAAACCCAGGATGAAATCACGGACGCCATGACGGTCATCGACTACACTTACCGCGACGGGCGCGGCGCGGTGACGCGCGTATTCAAGGACGATGTGCGCGGCTCGACCGCGAACTCGACCGACGCGAGGCGCGCACCGGCTACTTCAATGTGGGGCAACTGACGACGGCGACCACGGCCGCCGCCGCCACCACCATCCCGCAGACCACCCAGACGCTCAACTACGACAACCTCGAGGTCGTGTCAAAAGTTCTGGAAGT
>JBBJMB010000036.1:0-18603 GCA_037719755.1 Pyrinomonadaceae bacterium | reverse complement strand
CCCGACGGGCGGCGACTCCCAAATGCGCTTTTACCGCGCGATTTCCTTTTTCAGCTCGACTCCGGTCGCGATGAAGGTGACTTCGTGCGCCGTGCCATCGGCGTTGCGTGTGAGGCGTGCGCCCTCGCCTTCGTAGTGATCGGCCTGCGCGCGACTGAGAGTTTTGATGGCGACCTGGCCCTCCGCTTTGACCTTCATGCCTTGCGAGTTCAAGGGAACAAAGAAGCCGTAATCCTTAAAGGTCACGCGCATGCCGGCCTCGCCCGCTTTCGGCGCGATCTCCATCCAACAGCCTTTGTTTGTGCAGGAGCGCTCGACGACGCCCTCAACCGCGACGATCTTCTCTTGATAGGCGCCCGGTTCTTTTAGTAAATTATCCAGCGACACGAACGCCGCGCCGGCCAGAGCTTGGCCGCGGCGCACGACGCCGTCTTCTTTATGCACGACTGCCGGTTTTTCTTGTGATCTGACAACAAAACCAAAAGAGACCGTACCCAAAACGAGCAACGGCAGAATCATTATTTTCTTCATCGTAGCTTTTCCAAATCTGATGATGCGTTACTTCTCGCCCGCACTTTAGCATACCCGCGCGGCCTGCGCCCAAGCCACTTCAAAGCCGCCACTTTTAATTTCACCAGGCCGTTAATTCATTCACCTTAAGGTATATTTGATCGCGCATGAAGAGTGAATGGACGATAGTTGCCGGCTTGAGAATGCATGCGCGCGTGTGGGGGCGCGAGGATTTGAAGAAAGCGCCGGCGGTGGTGCTGCTTCACGGATTGGGGGTGTCGAGTCGTTATACGATTCCGACCGCCAATCTGCTCGCGAAAGAGATGCGCGTTTTTGCGCCTGATCTACCCGGCTTCGGCTTGAGTGATCAGCCGCGCCGCCCGCTTGATGTGACGGAGTTGGCGCGATTTCTGGTTCCTCGGGCGGAAGTCATGGGTCTCGAGCGGGCGACGTTTGTCGGCAATTCCTTTGGCTGTCAGGTGATCGCGCAACTCGCCGTGAGCGATCCCCAACTGTTGAGCGCGCGGTGATGATTGCGCCGACCGTTGAGCCGGGCGCGCGCCAAGCTTGGCGTCAAATCATGAGATTGGCGCGCACTGCGCTTGTTGAACCGCCGGCGCTGATTGCGCTCGCCACCATGGATTATTTGCGGGCCGGCCCCCGGCGCGTGTGGCGCACTTTCAAGTTTGCGCTGGCTGACCGGATCGAAGAGAAACTAGCGCGCACGCAAGCGCCGACGCTCGTTATCCGCGGCGGGCGAGACCCGCTTGTTTCGGCGCGCTGGGCGGCGGAGGCGGCCGCCATTCTTCCGCGCGGCCGCCTCGTGATCATTCCGCGCGCCGCGCACGCCGTGTACTACAACTCTCCGCGCGAGTTGTCGCACATCATCAGCGAGTTTATGCTGCGCGACGATAGCAGCGGAGCGCATTAAGAACACGTCAGACGCGCAACTTGCGCCCTACGGAACGTAGGCGTAATGCCAAGCCTGCGCGGCGAAGCAAGCGGGCCGGTAAACTTGTTGCTTGATTGTTTGATGGCTTCATTTAATTTGCGCCCCCAGCCTGAATCATCCCATTCGTTTTTGATGTTGGCGCTTAAAGTGCCGGCGATCACTTGATCGCCGCGTTTGACGACGAAATCGAGGGCGCGCAATTGCCCGTGCGGCGAAAGCCCGGGCGTCGCCAGCGTCGGCACTTGCGCGAGCCGCGCGTACTGCAGAAACCTGGTGAACCGGGCGAGCCCGGCGGCGTCCGGCTCGTCCTTATAGTTCGGAGCGGATAATTCCTTTAAACTGTCGGCGACGAGCGCCTCGCCCGCTCGTTTAATTGAAGCGGTCTCGTTCCAACTTTTGATTTGCTCGTCAAGGCTGCGCACCCCTGTGTTGGCGGAAAGCGTGTAGCCGGGATTGAGTTCGCCAAAGCGCCGCTTGATTTTTTCCACTTCCGCCAATATCTCTTGATGTTCGGCGGAAACCTTAAAGCGTCCGATCTCTTCGGGAGACCAAACCCACTTCGCCTCAATCGCCTGCGCGCTTCTCAAATACCCTCTGATCGCCACCAAACGCCGGCCGAAATCAGGGATGCGCGGAACTGCGGCGCGCGCCCAAGGATGCAGCTTGCCGCTGACCGCCTCCGCGTATCTTTGCAGCTTCGCCTCCGCGTTCAAATTACCTGCCGACAGCGGGTAATTGATCGAACTCGCGAGCAGCGCGAAAGTAAGCGACTGAACGATAATAATATTCAACGTTTTCTCTCCGCCGGGGGCGGCTTGCCAGCTAACTTGTCTTTTCTCTGCGCCTCTCTGTGTCTGCTCTCTGTGCTTCTCTGTGTTTAAGTTAGTCACACCTCAACACAGAGAAGCACAGAGAGCAAACACAGAGAGGCGCAGAGGAAGATGGCGACCTCGCCGCGCTCGCTTGTTCGTCATATAATCCGTTCGTCACAAATCACGTTCGTCACAAATCAAGCGCGAACTTTGTTTCGTTAGGAGCGGGCGCCGTTGGTCACTGATGCGGATATTCTAACTCACTTGCCGCGCGAAACGCCTCACGGCGTGGAGTTCGGCGACTTCTCCGGAGGAATCTCCGGCGCCGTTTCATCAAAAATCGTCATCGCCACCTACAACATTCGCTACGCCGTCGGCTCGTTTCTGATTACCGGCAGTCTTTTGCGGCGGGTGGGTCTGAAACGGCCGCGCCGGCGCCGTGCGCTCGTCGCGCGTCATATTGCGATGGCGGCGCGCGCCTTCACCGGGGGCTCGTTGATGCCGCAGCCGCACATCCTCGCGCTGCAGGAAGCGGATTGCGGAACCGTGCGCGCCGGACGGCTTCACGTGGCGCGCGAGTTGGCCGAGCAGCTCGGCTACCACTATGTCCATGCCTCGGCGAATAATAACCGCCGCCAAGAGGCGCAGCGCAAGCAGTGGTATTTAGACTTTGAAGAGCACATCGCAGTTGATGAAGCGGGCGACACCGGCGTGGGAATCTTAAGCGCGCTGCCTTTCGCCGGCGCCGCGCGCATTGAACTTCCCTGGTTTGATTGTCCCTGGAGGCCCAAGCTGGCACTGCAGGCGCGCTCTCGTCGGCAAGCGGCAGCACCTGTCAATCTATAACGCCCACATCGACCCGCACGCGGGAGTGCGGCGGCAACTCGCACAGCACGAAGCAATACTCGCTCACGCCGATCGCTTGCCCGCGCACGAGCCGACGCTGCTCGTCGGAGATTTCAACACGCTTTCTCGCGAAGCTCAGGTGCGGATGCGTCAACTGCTCGAAGCGCGCGGCTACCAAACGCCGATGCCGACCGGCGTTGCCACCTGGCGGGCCGGCCTCTACCGCCTGCACGCGGATTGGATTTTTCTGCGCCACGCGCGCGCACTGCGCTGGGGCATCGCCCGCCCGCTCGGCGTTTCGGATCACTGGCCGGTGTGGATTGAGATCGAGTTATGACAAGCGATGATGATGATCGGCACGCGGCGCCGGAGGACGCGCCCATCGCGAGCCGCGATAACGCGTTGCTGCGGCGAGCGCGCGCCGCGCGCGACGGACGCGGCGGACGCGAGCGAGACTTGATTTTGATCGAGGGCTTGCGCCTTTGCGAAGAAGCCGCACGCGCTCGTCTCTCACTGGACGTTGTTCTTTACACGGAGGAGATGCGGCGCAGCGAGCGGGCGCGCAGCTGCTCAGCAGTTTACGCCGCGCCGGCGCGCGCCGCATGCACGTGGTATCGGAAACGCTGCTCGCCAGCGTTTCCGATACCACGACTCCGCAAGGAATAGTCGTCCTTGCCGAACGACCCCGCACGGACGGAGATGCGTTCGCCGCAAAACTTGCCGGCGAAGCGTTGCCGTTGCTCGTTATTCTTCACGGCATCAGCAACCCGGCCAACGCCGGCAGCGTTCTGCGCGCGGCCGAAGCCGCGGGCGCGTGCGGCGCGGTGGCGGTCAAAAACACCGCGGATCTTTTCTCGCCTAAAGCGCTGCGCGGCGCGATGGGCTCGAGCCTGCGCTTGCCCATCTGGATGAGTCCCGCTTTCGCGGATGTGGTCGCGTGGTGCAACCGGCGCGAGCTTCGCGTCATCTGTTCTGACACGCGCGCCCGCCAGACCTACACGGAGTTCGATTGGCGTGAGCGCAGCCTTAGTCGTCGGAGATGAAGGAAGCGGCCTCGACGCCGACGCCCTGCGATTGGCCGACGCGATTATTTCCATTCCGATGCGCGCGCCCGTCGAAAGCCTCAATGTCGCGGTCGCGTGCGGCATCTTGCTCTACGAGGCCGCGCGCCAACGCGCCCTCAGCAAGTAGGCCACAGCAAAGTTTTCCGTTAGAATCTTTCGAGGAGTGACAAGTGACAAGTGACAAGAAAGAATTTGTTTTATCTTGTCACTTGTCACTTGTCACTCCTCAAAGAATTGCCAACTTGCGGCGCGTTCGGTGCGTATAGTCTTCGGTATGACACAAGAGAAATTGAAAACATCGGGTGAGACAAAGGCTGAGCGCTTGCTGCAGCGCTTGCTCGAAGGCATGGGGGCGAGTCTTGATCGTCGCCTCGGCCGGGATGTTCCGGCACTGCCTTCCGGCAATCTCTCGTCGCAGACCTTGATCGAGCGCATGCAGAGGCTGATCGATGAGCGAGCCATCGACCGCGGACGCGAGGGGCGTATGGCGCCTCACTTGCTGCTCTTGAAAGTCGAATGGGGCGCTCACTCGGAAGCTCCGCCGGAAAAGCTGAAGGAGTTGGAGCATGAAATTCTCGCCGCCGCCATTGACCACATCAACGACAACCGCTACCGCACGCTGGCGCCCGTCCGGCTCGAAATCAGCATCGACATTTTCACCACCGGAGTAACGGTTGACCCAACTTTCGGAGAGTTTGCCGCGCAGCTTGAAGAGCAAGCGCAGCAAGCCGCCACCGGAAACACCGCAGCCATCAAACCCGCGGAGCAACCCGGCGTGCGCATCGCGGCCCGCGTCAATTCGCCTGACGGAACGCGCGACTTGATGCTCGCGTTTAAGCCCGGCGGAGGCGCCACAGCGTCGGCCGCGCGTCCGACTCGGACCTGTCGCTGCCTCATGCGAGCGTCTCGAAGATTCACGCCGCGCTTGTGATGAACCGCGAAGGCACGCTGCTTGTCGCCGACACAGGCTCCACCAACGGCACTTACATCAACGGTCGCCGCATCGCTTACGGCGAGGCGCGGCACATCGAAGACGGCGACGTGATTAGCTTCGGCGATGTCGAAGTAAGATTCAGGAAGGCCGTCGATTAAGATGCTGTTGCTCCTCATTCAAGCGACAATCGAGGTTGGTGCTCCGCCGGAAAAACGCCCCGCGCTGCTCACCTTGATTTATACGGGCGGCCTGGTGCTGCTGGCGCTCTTGCTGCTTTTTTCGTCGCTCAGACAAAGTCTGCGGCGCCGGCGCTTCGGTCTTGACCCGGTCGCCGTTGCGGATGATCTGCCCATAGAGGTGCGCGGGCGCCTCGGCTCAACCACCACGAATCGCGGTCTGCGCATACTGCGCTGGGTTTTCGTCGGACTTATTCTCGCCGTCTTCGGCTTTCACATCTATTGGGCCCGCTACGCGGAAGACAGCAACGAACGCTTGCAGGAATTGAGTTACAAAGATTTGCGCAATCGCCGCTTGCAGGAATCTACGCTGCGCGGTTGGATCTTTGACCGCACGCATCGTCATGACCGGGCCTTCGCGCTTTACCAGCGGCAGCCGAACGGCCAGATCGTGCGCGCCTACCCGATGGACGCGGCGATGGCGCACCTGCTCGGATCGGATCGCGGCGACCCCGGTTTGGAGCGAGCGCTTTTCGGCATTCAGAGCGGCGCCGTGCCCGAAGCTCTTGATGTGGTGACGGGGCGCGACATCAAACAGCCGGCCAATTTGGATGTGCGTTTGACGATTGACAGCGAATTGCAAAAGGCGGCCGTCGAGCAGCTCAAGAATCGGCCGGGCGCAGTGGTCATCCTCAATCCGCAAACGGGCGAAGTGCTGGCGATGTACAGCAATCCCGCTTACAGCCTCGAAGAGGTGCGCGACGAATCCACCTGGATCAGACTGAACGCCGACGAGCGCGATCGCCCGCTGGTGAACCGCGCGCTTGGCGCTTACTACATTCCCGGTTCGACCTTCAAAACCGTGACTATGATTGCGGCTTACCTGGCCGGCATAGAGGACTTCGCGGGCATGTGCAGCAGTAGCGGTTACGTCGCGCAGCCCGGCGCGAAAGTGATTTTTGATGACGGAGGCGCCGGCGAAGTGCACGGGCGCATCGGCATGGACGTGGCTTACGAAGTCTCTTGCAATCAGTATTTCGCCAGATTGGCGGTCGAGCTTGGCCCCGAGCGCATGAAGCAGGGCGCGGAAGCGCTCGGGATCGGCGCGTATGATCGGCCGCTTGATGCTACCCTGGGCGGGCGTCAGCCGGAGATTTGGAACGCGAGCGCGGCGAGTGTCGCGCGCGCTCTTGCGCCCAGGCAATCAACGATGGTCACGTCAAAGAATATTCGCCCGTTCGATCTCGCGCTTGAAGGTTACGGACAAGGCTACGCCGGACAGATGACGCCTTTTCAAATGGCGCTGGCCGCCGCGGCCGTGGCGAACCTGGAAGGCAAATTAATGAAGCCGAAGATCGAATACGATCTGCCGCCCGCAATCTTTAAGCAAGTGACGACGCCCGAGCGCGCGCTCGAAATGCGGCGTATCATGGGGCGCGTCACCGGAGGCGCGCAAGGAACGGCGCGCGGCGTCTTCGGCCCGGTTCACGCCGCCGGCATTATCACCGGCGGTAAAACGGGCACGGCCCAAAAGGACGTGCCCGTTTATAACCCGCGCACAGGCGAGCCCGTGACGGTGAAAAAGGTTGAGCGCGATCCGCGCGGCAACGTGATTCGCGAGTACGAACAAACGGTGATGGCGCCCGAGCCGCGAGTCGACAGCTGGTTTCTGTGCATCGCGCCGCTCGAACGGCCGACGCTCGCGATGGCCGTGGTCATAGACGGCGGCGGCTACGGATCGCGCGCCGCCGCGCCGGTGGCCGCCGCCCTTGTCCTCAAGGCCCGCGAGCTGGGCATCGTAGTTGGCGCCGCGCCAGCGCCGCAGCAGCAACCGCCCGGCGCCGTCAGTAATCGAGCCCGGAGGCCGCAAGCGGCGCAACCGAGCAGGCGTTGACTTCGCGGCGGCGAAATTCAGTTTCTCTCTGCGGTTCTCTGCGTCTTCTCTCTGTGATTCTCTGTGTTTATTAAGTGTGACTGACCTGAACACAGAGATGCACAGAGAAAAGACACAGAGAGACGCAAAGGACGTAGTTCGAGTTTAGTTACCATGAAGAATCGCGCGTCATCGCACCTTTTGTTTTTGCTGCTGGTGGTCGGCTTAGAGATCGCCGGCTATGTGGCTGTGCGACAAGCGGCGCTGATTCGCGGTTACGATCCGCCGCTGATCGGCGCCGTCCGAGATTTGTTGATGTACGTGCCCGTCATCGCGATTCTTTTTTGGCTCAGTCGCCGGATGCGCTTCGCCGGCGACTGGACGATCTACACGGCGGCAATCGTCCTTTTTTCAGTGGGCATGCTCGTTCAATACCGGCTGTACAGCGATCCCGAATATAACGCGCGCAATAAATCAGCGGCGCGCGCCGAAAAAACGCAAACGCTCAGGCTCCGCTACATCAACAAATATTACGACGCGGAAAAAAAGCGCATGCTCGGCCTGCCGCCCGGCACATTGACCGAGGACGACGCGGGCGCCCTGGAGATACGGCGCACAGAGTACTCGGTTTTCGGAGCGCTCACTTCGACCTACACGTGGGTTCCGCTTTTCGCTTTTCTCGCTTGCGCCATCGCTTACCGCTTTTGCGCGAGCGATGCGTTTTTGCTGTGGGTGCAGCGCCATATTTTTCTCATTGTGCTGGCGACAATTGTTCCGCTGACAGTGGCAGTCGCCACTTCCAGCGCGGGCAAAGCGCTGGGCAACATGACTCCGTGGGAGCCTTCTAAGATTCCGTTTCTGCTTGGCTTCGCCGGGATCCTGACGGCGCGCTACAAAGATTTGGCGCAGACTTACTGGGGCATGCCTGCGGCGCGCGAAGTGGTGCCGCTCTTGGCGATGGCGGCGATTCCTTTTATTCCTTTTTTTGCGCTCAAAGACTTCGGGCAGATGTTGGTTTTTAGCGGCGCGTATGCCACGCTTTATCTCGTCGCTGTGCGACGCTGGCCGCAGCTCTTGCTCTTCGTCGGGTCGGTCGCGCTCTTGATCGCCGTGCTGGTGGTCGGCGCTCTTCCGCAAAACGTGCAGGAGCGGATTCCGCTGTTGCCCACGCTTTCGCGGCCCGTGCAGGCGGTGTTGCCGGATCGCATCAAGCAGCGCTTTCACTTGTGGCTCGACGGCTTTGATCCGCCTTCGCCGCAAAACGCCTGGTGGGGCAAAGACTATCGTGACGCGCTCGCCAGTAATCCGCGCATGCGCGAGCTCGCCGAGCAAAGTCCGGCGATGGGTCGCGTGGTGAACGTTGATGTGTGGTTCGACCGCATCGCGTTCCAACCTGCGCAGGCCATTTTCGGCATCGCCTCGGGCGGTCAAACCGGACGCGGACTTGGCCTCGGCTTCGCCGAAGTGATTCCGGTGGCGGATTCCGATTACATTTACGCGGCCATCGGCGAAGAGCTCGGGCTCGTCGGAGCGGCGGCGGTGATACTAGCGCTGGTGGTTTTTATCGTCGGCGGCACGCGCACCGCGCTTGGCGCCCGCGACATGTTCACCAAGCTGTGCGCCGCCGGCCTGACGGCGTTCATAGGCTTGCAGGCGGCGGTCAACATCGGCGGCGTGACGCGCGCTCTGCCGATGACCGGCATCACGCTGCCTTTCGTCAGCCACGGCGGATTCAGCTTGATCACCAGCTTCGCGATGCTCGGCATGTTGCTGGCCTTTTCTCACCGCAACACGCGCGACACGGCTGAACGCGAACGCTTGCGGCGCACGATGGCCGCGAGCAGCGAGCGCCACACTTTCGGCCCGGAGGCCGTTGAATGATGCCAGAGACGAAGGTTGTGCCAATAGCTGTGTCGGCGGTAAGCGACCGCGGCCTCAGCCAAAAGCGTCCATTAAACGAAGACTCTTACTGGTCGATGAGCAACATGGCATCTTCGTTGTCGCCGACGGCGTGGCGGCGCTCAGGCCGGAGACATCGCATCGCAAACGGCCGTCGAAGTGCTGGCCGATGCCTTCGGTCATCGCCAGGACGGCGACGACGTGGAAGACTTGATGGAGATCGCGATTCAGCGCGCAAACGCAGCCATACATCAGATGTCGCTTGAGCACTCGAAGCTTTCCATGATGGCGACCACCATCGTCGCGCTGCACACGGACGGGCGGCGCGCCACCATCGGACACGTGGGCGACTCGCGCCTCTACCGCTTAACGCCCGACGGCGAATTGCATCGCGACACGGAAGACCACTCGATGGTGGAAGACGAAGTGCGCGCCGGCCGCCTGACGCCCGCACAGGCCGTTAACCATCCGGGCAGAAACGTGATCAGCCGCGCCCTCGGTGCGGAAGAAGCGGTCGAAGTCGACTTAAAGACAACAGAGGTCGGCGACGGCACGCGCTTTCTGCTCTGCTCTGACGGCATCACGCGCCACGTCTCGGATGCGGAACTACGTGAAGTGCTCGCGCACGCGGACGGCGCGGCAAGCTGCGCCGAGCTGAAGCGAATCTGCTTCGAGCGCGGCGCCGAAGATAATTTAACGGCTGTGATCGTGCAAATCGGTCACGTCATTGATTTAGCGCCCGCCAATACTTTGCTGATGAAAGAAAAAGCATCTTCAGCGGACGATGAGGAGCTGACGCTTTCGTCTATGGCGCGGCCCGCAACCCTTTCAGCAACGCCTCTTGAGGGTGCGGCATCAAAGCGGCCGTTCAGCAAAGTCGTGTTCACTGCTCCGGAAGCGCAGGCTAAAACGAAATCGTCGGGTGATGGGAAACGAGCTTTTGTTTTTCTGCTCCTGCTTCTTTTGCCTGCGGTCGGCGCCGGCGCGTTCTACGGCGGGTTGCTCTTTGAAAAGCGCCGCGATGCTTCCGTCGTCACACCATCATCCGCGAAGCCGGCGCCGGCTTCGCCCGAAGCGAAATACGAAATGGCCCGGCGCGAAGTGGACCGCGCGCCGCGGGCGATGGCCGCACAAATGGAGCGCGAAGCGAACGGCGCGCCGCTCGCATCGCCCGACCCGGAGTTTCTTTATTTGTACGGTCGATCGCTAATGCTGTCCGGCAGACACGCGGAAGCGATCAGCGCCTTCAAACAAGTTGTCGCCCGTCTCAACCAGGACTCGGCGGCGGGCGTGCGAGACCCGCTGCGAGTTGAGGCGCGCATCTCGGCGGCGGCGGCGGCCCTTAAAGCGAACGACCGCGAGTCGCTCCGGGCAATCGCCGCTGAGCTCGATGAAGTGATCGCCACAGAGGACAACGAAGCGCTCAAGTAAAAGAGTCAAACGCGAGAAGAGATGGGCGAACTTAAATTACATCACTGCCGGGTGGACGGCCGCTACGACATCACCGAGTGCCTCGGCCACGGCAGCTACGCCGAAATTTATGTCGCCAACGATATCGCGGCCGAGCCGCCCGCTCCGCCGCAAGTCGTGATCAAGGCGCTGGATCTTTACCTGCAGGGCACGCCCGACGAAGAGTTGGAGCGCACGCTGGTTGAAAACTTTCAGAATGAAGCCGTGGCGCTTGACCGCGTGCGCCATCCGCAAATTATCAACCGCCTCGGCCACGGCACCGCGATTGACTTGGCCGGAAAAGTTTTTCACTACCTGGTGTTCGAATATATGCCCGGCGGAGACTTGGCCGCGCTGTGCCGGCAGCGCGCGCTGCCGCTTGAGCGCACCATTCATTACCTGCAACAAATCTGCGCCGGTCTGGACCACGCCCATTCACGCGGCGTGATTCATCGCGACATCAAGCCGCACAATTTGCTGCTCTCACGCGATCTTCAAATTGTGAAGATCGCCGACTTCGGCGTGGCCAAGCTGGAGGCTTCGGACGAAGTGATTACGCGCGTCGGCACGGATGTCTACGCCGCGCCCGAGCACCACCCGATGCTGCACACCGGGCCGCTTGAGATGGCCGGGCTGGCCTCCCGGAAAAAAGGTCTCACGCCGGCCGCCGACGTTTACTCTCTGGCTAAAACCACGTATACGATGCTCACCGGCGAGTCGCCGCGCCGCTTCGCGCAAAAGCCGATCACGGGTTTGCCGCCCGCCTCTGAGCATCACTTCTGGTCCGCACCGGTGCTTAAGGTGCTGCGCAAAGCCACCGATCCTCAAGTGGAAGGGCGGTATCAAAGCGCACAGCAATTCTTGACCGAGATGCGCGAAGCGGCGCTCGCGCCGACGCGTTTGCTGGATGAAACCACGACGGCGCAAGCGCTGGCGACGAACGCTCAGGCGACGGCTCCTCCAGCGCCCGTCTTTTCGCCGTCCGAAGTCGCCAACCAACACGCTGCCGCCGAGCCTCATCCGCGCATCGTGGTTTCGCTTGACGGTTCGCGCCGGGAAGCGTCCGAGTCACCGCAACTGCGCCCAAGCGCTCACCACCAACAATTGCAGGCGCCCGTGCCACGACGACGGCGGCCTCGCTTCCTCAGTCAAAGCCGGGTCGCCGAGTTGTTCCTCTGAGCGGCTTTTGCGCAGCGTGTGGTTGCCGCTGATTTTGATTTTATGTCTTTCGGGAGTGTTGCTGGCCACGCATTCTTTTTCCTGCGGCGCGCGGCAGTAACGGTGCGCGGCGCGGCGGACGCCGACTCGCCGCTCGCGGGGCGCGAGGCCATTGCGAAAACTGACATTAATTTGCGTCCCGATCCGAGTCGCAGCAATCAGCCGGTCGGTAAAGTTGAGTGGAGATCGCGCGTGCGCATACTCAAGATGAAAGGTAACTGGGCGGAAATCGAAATTCTCGAACGGGGCCGCGAAAGCCGTGACCAGGATGCGAACGCGCGCGGCTGGGTCGACAGGGATTTTTTGGATCTGCAATAAGATAGCGTGAGAGGAGTTTGTCGTGGGTTTACTAGAGTCGATTCGCAGGTGGATTGACGGAGACGGCGCGGGCGATCCGCTCGCCTCGCTCGGCGACGCGCAGCGCCCGCGCCGTGTATGGGAAGAGTTTTTAGTGCGGGTGGCGCGCGAAGTCGAGGCGGTCATGCAGCGCGAGATGTTTACGCCGCCCGGCGGCCCGACCTATATCCCGCGCGAATACATCGTTTACTTAAGCCCGGATGATGATAAAGATTGGCAGGGAGACAAGCGGCGCGGCCTCGAACAAGGTCTTTTTCACGTGCTCTCGGATCGCGCTCGCGAACTGAGCGGTCGCACGGAATTGGCGGCCAAGTCGTTCGCCGTTGAATTGCGCGTTGACGGCACGCTCGCCAAAGGCGAATTTCGCGTGCAGCCCGTGTGGGACCCGTCCGAGAGCGGCCACACGCAAGTCACAGCGCGGCCGGCCAAGACCGCTACTGCTGCTCCGCGTAGTGATCAACCTGCGATAGTTGATTTCGGAAACAATGTCGCGATTGGCGGTAGCAGCAGCAGCAACGCGCGCGGCGCCGACTCAGCCCTTATCTCGGCCCCAGACACTGGCGACAGCGAATCAACTGTGGTGCGGCCGAAAGCAACTGAGCTTTACGCGGTGGAGGTGTGGAGAGCCGGCGTGCGCGAAATGGTGGTGCCCGTCACCAAACAGGAGATCACCATCGGTCGCGGCTCGCGCTCGGTGCCCGTGGATTTGCCGCTCAAAGGCGATCCCGAAATCAGCCGCCTCCACGCCCTCCTCGCACGCGATCCGGGCGGCGATTATTGGCTGACCTCCAAGGGCCGCAACCCGACGGTCGTAAACGGACGGGAAATTCCCCGCGAAGAGCGCGTTTGCGTCGAGCCGGATCAAAAAATAGACGTTTGCAGCTACAGTCTGCGCATCCATCCAACTTGAGTGACGCTTCTTAATTCTTCAATTCGTGGTGAGTAACGTACGTCATCTGAACCGGAACTCCGCCGTTCACTTTTATTTTGAGCACCAACTGGTATGAGGCCGGCAAGCGGCGGCGGCGCCAGAAGTCTCTGCGCCGCCGAGGTGATTGATTAATTCTTTGACGTACTCAGGTTTGGTCACATACTCGGCGGCGGCATGTGTTCCGTGGGTGGTAATTCCCGCCAGAATGAGCAGCTTGTTTTGCTCGCCCAAGCCTTTGAGCAAACTCACCAACGCATAATCCTCTTTGACCGCCAAGGTTGTCGGCCCTTCGTTTCTGACCCGCTCAATCTTCGGCCGATACACGCTTTCTTCGCCCGGTAGCGGTCGGAGGTTAATTAACTCGATTAACCGCAATTCCTTGTTGAAGCGAAACTCGAAATCTTGCGCCTGCGGCAAATTGCGCAGCAATAAGTTTTCAGCCGGTGAGCCGAGCATCACGATGTTTTCGTTTTTGACATCGTCCCAATTAAGCAGCAAACTTCGCCTCACGCGAAACGGATGTCCAGATTTGGTAAAGAACTTACTGAGCGCCGAGGCGCCCATCACCTCGCCGACGCCCGTGTAGTAGTCCACCACGTCTATTTCCGAACCGAGCCCCGCACTCCCCGACTGTCCCGCGGCTTCGGTTGTTTCGGTTGGCGCTTGTTTGATGGAGGGATCCGAATTGCTCTCGCCTGGCACCAACGGCTTCGTCGATTTGAGCGTCAGGTCGGGCCTGCGTTCAAAGAGGGTGTTGCTGTAGGAAATTAAGATCGGTTGAGACGAATTTAAGAACCCGCCCCACACGAGCGACAAAGCGCGCGCTCCAATAGGATCAATTCTCGCCAAGGACAAGGAATCTGCTTGGCGCGCTTCCGCCCGGTATTTTAGAAGCGCGTAGCCAAGCCATAAAGTAACGCCGGCCAGAGTTGCGCAGATAACCATGAGGGGCATGAGCCAGCGTGATTGCTTTGGCGCGGCGATTGGTTTCGCGGTTGCGAATGTTATTTGTTCGGTGATCGCTACAGTTTCCGCAAAGCGTTCTTTTTTCTGCGCGGGCAGCGAAGCGTGGCCGTTAGTGGGAGACTCTGTGTAAGGAGCGACTGGCGAATCCGGGGCGATGTGAACTTCACGTTTTTCTACGAAAGAAAAAGTCGGCGTGTAATGGCCCTTCGGCAGTTCGATGATGACGCAGTCGCGGCGTCCCTCGGTCGCATAATACTCATGCAATTTGTTCCGTAGGCGGCTCGCCTGTACGCGCACGGTGGAGTCGATCCGCGGGTCGTAACCATTTTGCCCGAAGACTTCGCTGGCAATGGTGTACTCTTTGAGAGAGCTAGCATCGCTCTCAACTGTCTTGGTGACAACGTAGCGCAGAAACGCGCGCAAATTCTCGGAACCGTGAAATGTACGGCTTTGAGAACATTGTCCAACTGTTCCAGCTTGTCTTGCTTGTCCAGATTCATCGAATGCGGCGTTACCTATTCATGTAACGTGAAAAACAAATCTCGGAAAACCGAGCGTTATCGAAAGGTTACGCCATTATACGCCGCTTTACGCCCGCAGCAAACCGTAATGGGTTATTCTCCCGCGCATTACCGGTAGGTCTGTGATTCTTCCGTCAAAAGCCGCTCCGACGAAACGCGTCGCGAAGACGACATTTTAAAGGCCGCTATCCTTGTTGATCACTGCTCACACTGGCTTTGTAAGGTGATGGGCCGTAGAACGGGATTTTGGCGTATCGTGGCAGTTTGTTTGCGGCCAATGCAAACGTATCAAATTGGTAGAAATTTTTGATCGCAGCTTCTTTCTTGAGAGTCGCCTCTTTTCGGGAAGAAGCTCACCCTTGTCACAGACTGCGGGCCCTCGTAAGTGTTCGAAGGCCGCCCGTCAATTTCTCTCTCGCGCCTGGTGATGCAGACGAATCGAGAATGGCCTTTACATGCCACACACCCAGCAAGGAGCTTCATATATGCGCCGTACTTTAGCGTCATTTGTTTTCTCGCTTTGCCTGAGCCTGGTGGCTTACGGGCAGGGCGGCAGCGGCTCAATCGGAGGCAAGGTTACGGACCCGAACGGGCAGACAATTGCGGGCGCTAAGGTGACGGCCACCAACACCGACACCAATATCTCCGCCGACACCGTGAGTACGGAGGCCGGCGATTATCAGATTATACAGCTCGTGCCGGGGCCCTACCTGCTGGTCGTAGAAGCGCCGAACTTTAAGAAACTTGAGCGCACCGGCGTCACCGTGCAGGTCGCGGACCGCCTCACAATTGACTTTCCGCTGGAAGTCGGCGCCGTGAATGAAACCGTTTCGGTGACGGCCGAGGCGCCGCTACTGCGCACGCAGGACGCGCAGACCGGCGAGGTGATCGACAATAAACAAATTCAAAATCTTCCCCAAATCAACCGCGACCCGCTGCAACTGTTGATTCTCGCCGGCAACGTCCAAGGCGACGGCAGCCGTGCCGAAGGAAACAGCGACACGCGTATCAATGGCGGGCGCACGCAAGGAGTTGAATATTTGGTCGACGGCATTGCGGCCGGTCAGGGCCGCGACCACGGCGTCTCAAGCGTTTTTGTGCCGAACATGGACGCGGTCGCCGAGTTTAAAGTAATTACCAACGGCATTTCGGCGGAATACGGCCGCCTTTCCGGCGGCGCGGTCGAACTGGTCTCGCTTTCAGGCAGCAACAGCTTTACGGACAAGTGTTTGAGTATTTGCAGAAAGACGCGCTGAACGCCAACTCGTGGAACCAGAATCGGCTCGGCGGCGAGCGCACGCCTTTTACTCAAAACAACTTTGGCTTTACGTTCGGCGGGCCGGTGCTGCTGCCGCGCTTTGGCGAAGGCGGCCCCGCGATTTGGAGCGGCAAAAACCGCACTTTCTTCTTTGCCAATTTCGACGGCTTTCGCTTCACGCAAACGGGGCAATTGCGCGAAGCGAGCGTGCCGACCCTGGCGGAGCGCGGAGGCGACTTCAGCCAGACCATCTTTAACGGCGTGTCCGCGGATATCTACGACATGTTCGGGCCGACCGCCACAGTGCCCGACCCGAGCGATCCGACGAAGACCCTTCTTGTCAGGACACTACCTTTTGCGGGAAACATCCTTCCGGCCGACCGGATTTCCCCGGTGAGCAGCGCGATCATTAATCTGCTGCCGCTACCCAACCGCGCGCCGCGTTCCGGCACCAGCAACCAAAACAATTACGTCGCGCCGCAAGATTCCAGTTTCAATCGTAATACTTGGGGCGTCCGATTGGATCACAGGCTGACTGACAACAGCTCATTGTTCGGTCGCTATACCCGCAGTAACTCTCTCGGGTCTCAGTCGCGCTGGCGCGGCGTGCTCGGCACGGCCGGAGAGCAAGAGACCAGCGGAGCATTCGGAGCGACGATAGGCTACGACTGGGCCGTCTCTCCGATCCTCGCGCTCAGCGCGCGCATCGGCGGCCACTACAATCCTTTCTCGCAGGGCTACCGATTGCCTGAAGGATTCTCCAGCGCTTCAATTCCGTTTGATCCGATCACGAGAAGCTTGATCGGCGACAGCTTGCCCGGTATCGGCGCGACCGGCATTGGCGATATCGTGGATTCGTGGGGCAACAAGCCGGCATCTTCGTCGCAGAACTCGACGGCTTACAACGCGACAATCGCGCTCTCCAAAGTCTTCGCGCGCCATACGGTCAAGTTCGGCTACGAGCATCGCCGCTACTACGACAATTTCTCCGATAGCGGCTCCGGTCAAGTGGTTTTCATCGGCAGCTCGACGAACCGGATTGTGGGCGACACATCCTGGAGCAATCAAGATCAGGCGAACGGCATCGCCTCGTTTCTCTTCGGTCGCAATCACTATTACGAATTCCTCGGCCCGCGCAGTCGCGCGCTCAACCTCAACTATCACGCCGCTTATGTCCAAGATGATTGGAAGGTGACGCCGAATCTGACGGTCGGACTGGGCGTACGCTGGGACATGGAGACGCCGACCACCGAGCGCTACGACAAGCTTTACTTCTGGGATGCCGAGGCGCCGGCTCCGTATAGCATTAAGCCCGGCTACAACTTCAACCAGGCGCTCGCCGACGCCGGCTACACGGCCGCCGAGATCGCCAGAATCAAGAAGCCCTCGTGGCTTGACGGCGGATTTCCGAAGGGCGCGATTCGCATTGCCAACACGCCGGAGTTTTCGGAACGCACCGGCCAAAATCTTCACCCGTGGCAGTTTGCGCCACGTTTCTCGGCTGCCTATCAATTGAACGACAAAACGGTGCTGCGCGGTTCCTTTGGGCAGATGTACTTGAGCACCACGGGCGACCGCAACGGCCTTTCCACCGCGTCGAGCCGCCTTCAATTAAGCGACGGCGGAAACGTCGGATGGCATGCGACCGAAGACGGATTCACCACGCTGCTCTCCAGTTGGAGCAATCCGTTTTACAAGCCCGGATTGGTCAGCAGTTATCAGCGTGACAATGAGGTTGCCAATTTTCAGTCCACCGGCGGTCAAGCCGAAGTCGGCGCCCTCAGTCGCGACTCACACATGCCGCACGAATTTACCTGGGGTTTCGGCATCCAGCGCGAGCTCGGTCGGGACTTTGTGTTGGAGGCCAATTACTCAGCCAACGTCGGGCGTGGATTGCTCGGCCGCGATTTGATCAGCCGTTTTCCCAAAGAGCTTTTTAACCCCGAGAGCCAAGAGCTTTACCGCGCCAGCAGAACAATTGAATCGCCTTTTCTGGAAGAAACCAACTACGGCGATAACGTGCCGCTGGCTTTGCTTGAATTTCCGTACCCCTACTACGGCCCGGTGCAAATTCTCGGCGCCAACATCGGCCGCTCTAATTACCAGGCGCTTAACGTGAGAGCCAACAAGCGTTTTTCGCGCGGCTTTGACTTCTTGGTCAACTACACGCTCAGCCGGTCAAAGGATGACGTGGGCGGGCCCAACGCCGGCGGCGGAAGCTTGAGCAGCGCCGGCGGAACGGGCGGCAAAGAGGTGCAGAGCGTGGACACCATTCGCGATGTTTACGGCCTCAGTCCGATCGATGAAACGCACCGCCTCGTGGTCTCCTACACGCTCGATCTGCCGTTCGGACGCGGGCGTAGATTCCTGGGCGATCCAAGCGGCTTCGGCGAGCGGGCGCTCGACTTTGCGATTGGCGGCTGGCGCTTCGCCGGCATCACGCTTTATCGCTCGGGACGGCCGTTCGTCTTCGACCACTACACACTCAATAACGACATCCGCGTCGAATCGACTTTCGCGAGCTTCGCAAACCCGAACGACCGCAACCTGCTCGCCAGCAATCGCGGATCGGCCGACTCATATCTGTTCTCGCCCGGAGATCCGGTGAATGCGAGTACGCCGCGCGTTTTTGACACCTCAAAGATCGCGCCGGCGGCAGCGTTCACTTACGGAACGCTGCCCTCTGTTGATGAGGACCTGCGCCACCCGGGCAACATCGTCGAGAATATCTCACTGATGAAGAGTTTCCGCTTCAAAGGTGAGGACGGGCCTTACTTTCAACTCCGGATGGAGGCTTCTAACGTGCTCAACCGCCGTGGCTTGGGACGCTATCAAAA
>JBBJMB010000248.1:0-5689 GCA_037719755.1 Pyrinomonadaceae bacterium | reverse complement strand
AAGCGGCAGCGCGCCCTCGGAGCCGGCCGCGATGGCGCCGGTTCCGGCGGAACTTCTGAACGCAGAAATTCAAATGCTCGACGGCAAGCCGGTGCGCCTCAGCGATTACGCCGGCAAGGTTGTGATTTTAGATTTGTGGGCGACCTGGTGCCCGCCGTGCCGCAAGGAAATACCGCATTTGATCGAACTCGGCAACGAGTACAAAGATCGCGGCGTAGAAGTAATCGGCGTCACCATGGAGAATCCGCAGGCGGACCTCAAAAAGGTGCGCGACTTCGCACGCGAATTCAGTATCAACTACAAACTGGGCTGGGCGACGCGCGAGATGGCTTTGAGCGTTTTAGAATTAAGCGGCCGCGATACGATTCCGCAAACCCTCATCATTACGCGCGACGGTCGCATCATCAAGCACATCGTCGGCTTCCACCCCGTGAGAACGCCCGAATCAATGCGCGAAGCGCTTGATCAAGCCGTGAGTTTGTAGCTCTTAAAAAGAATGTTATGGCTTAAGAGCGGGCTTTGGAAGTCAGAACGATGAACGATGAAGTAAAGACGGAAACGAACAGGTCTTGGCTTTGACTTCATCGTTCATCGTTCATCGTTCATCCTTTGTTACGCTGTTCTTCAAGCTCACGCTTGCCTTCTTCCTTAAGCTCGCGGCCTTCGCGTTCCAGTTCTTCGTTTTGCAGACCTTGCGCGACGCTTTCCTTCGCCCGCCCTTCGATGCGCTTCATTTGGGCTTCGACGCGTCCCTCGATTTGGTCAATCGGCGCGATTTCGCCGGATTCTTCCTGCGTGACGATGTGATCCAAGTTAATATCCATTGCGAGATTCTCCTTAGCTAAAAAATGGTTTCTGCATTCTAACTGTCTCGGCGATTGCGGAAGGTCGCCGGGGCCGTCGCCAGAACGTTCATCTCTGAAGCGGCGAGACCGGTTGCGTTGTTCCCGGTTGCCTAACGATGACAAATCAAGAGCGAGCACAAATAACAAATCTTGACGCATCGTAGCGGTGGCACCTAGAATAGGGCGCGCTCGAGCAATTAACCGTTTACATAATTCATACTTCCTTCCCTGAAATTTAAAAGAAGCCTTACCTATGCAACCACGCACGCGCCGACAAAAAGAAATTCTCGATTACATCGCAGGCTTCATTGATCGCCACGGGTATGAGCCGTCCTACGCGCAAATCGCCAGGCAGCTCGGAGTGTCGTCAAAGGCCACTATCGCCAAACACATTTCGGCGCTTGAGCGTCGGGGCCTGCTCACGCGTCACCGGGAGAATGGCGCATTCTGCATCAACCTTCAGGTCGCAGATGCGGCCGTCGATGCGATGTGCGAGGTGGCGCTGCTCGGGCGAGTGGCGGCCGGCACGCCGATTGAAGCGGTTGCGGACGCAGAGTCAATTGCGGTGCCGCGTTTTATGATCGGGCGCGTGCGTCCCGAGCAAGTTTATGCGCTCAAGGTCAGCGGAGATTCGATGATCGACGAGCACATTTGCGATGGAGACATCGCTTTGATCGAATAGAGAATCGAGGCGCGCGACGGCGAAATCGTCGTCGCTTTAATTGACGGCGAACGGGCCACACTCAAGCGCCTCTTTCATTTCGGGCAAGAAGTTGAGCTGCGACCCGCCAATTCCCAATTGTCTCCGCTGCGTCTGCCGGCTAAACAGGTCACCGTGCAGGGCATCTTTCGCGGTCTTTTGCGGCCGGCCGCATAGAGAAAATTTGAAGACCTGAACCGCTTTTATAACCCTTATAACCATTAAAATACGAAGGAGCAACAAAATGTCTGCGAGACGTACGGAAAAACGTGTGGCGATCTTAATTGAAAACAACGTCGAGGATATCGAATTCCAGATTCCTTATACGGCATTAAAACAGGCCGGAGCGGAAGTCACAGTGCTCGGCTCCCGCATGAACGAAGCGTACACGGGAAAACAGGGAAAAGTTTCTCAAAAGGCGGACGCGACAACGACCGATGCGCGGGCCGAAGAATTTGACGCCGTGATTATCCCCGGCGGCATGGCGCGGACGCGATGCGCACTAATATGAAGACCGTGCGCTTTGTGCAAGACGCGATGCAGCGGGGCAAGCTGGTGGCGGCTATTTGTCATGGGCCGCAACTGCTAATCGAAGGCGATCTGTTGAAGGGCAAGCGCGCGACGGGTTTTCGAGCGATTCGCAAAGACATGCAGAACGCCGGCGCCAATTATGTTGACGAGTCCTTAGTTGTTGACGGCAATTTGATTACGTCGCGTCAACCCGGAGACTTGCCGATATTTACCGCCGAAATCATCAAAAAGCTCGGATTGAAGATTGACAACACGGAGCTGCCCGATGCCAATGAGATGAACGCGCAATGGTGGAAGTTTGGCGAAGAGTGGGGCGGCTCAACCAAAGCCGAAATCGCCGCAGGCCTCAACACCGCCATTCGCGGCGAGCGCTACGCCGTTGAGGCGTTTGAGCATTACGCCGAAAAAATGTCCGATTCAGAATTGCGCTCGGTCTTTAAGGAGATCGCGACGACCAAGCGCCGTCACGTCGAGCTGCTCGAAGCCAGACTCACGGAGCTTGGCGAGAAAGAGACCCTCCAAGCCGCCGGAAGCGGCGCCTGGGCGACGCTCAAAAGCTGGCTGCAATCAAGCGACGAAGTGGGCACGTTGCGCCGGGCCCTGGGCGATCTGCAAACAGGAGTAGTTGACACGTGGAACTTGCACAATAGTTTTAGCGATCCGAAGACGACCGCCATCTTCGATCAAATCATGGAAGACATCGCCGTGCACGAGCAACGCATCGCCGATCTTTACCACGCCCGCGTGCCTGTTAATGAGACTGCGGCGGCTCAGCCGACTACGGGCGCGGCCGTTTCCAGCGCCTCATAAATCGAAATAAAGTTTTAACTGCCCGATTAACCGGGCGCGCTTGATGACAGATGTCAGACAGCGCGCCCTTTAATTTTTGGTGGCCGCTTAGTGATCCGGTCGCATCCTCGTTTAATTTAAGCATATGTCCGACAATCTTCTCGATTGTCGCTGACACTGTGAGAAAACAAGCTTGGCTCTTGGGCACGTCTCTCGACAATCTAAAGATTGTCGGACACTTTGAGTTAAATACCCGCCGCAGTGGTCGCGCTAAAGTATGAAGAAGAACAATCCCTGACACCGTCTCAACTGGGCCATTTAGCGGAGCGGCTGATATACTCGCCCGTTGCGCCTTAACGGTGGTAAGCCGAGCAACCGCTTTTTGCAGTCGAGGCATCAAACGCAAAACATACGCGCGTTCGCCGTACATCTACTTAAATCAGCAAGATATGAGAAAAACTCGATTATTACTTCTAGCCTCCGCGTTGCTCGCGATCCCGGCCGTGTCGCTTTGGCCTATTTTAAACGCCGCCGCTCAGCAGTCGCCGCCGCAACCCGCGCAGCAACAACCGCGTCCCGATCAGCCAGCGGCGCAGGATGACATCATTTTCGGTTTCATCAACGAGGTTCGCATTCCGATCAGCGTGCTTGACAAGAAGGGCGCTCCGGTGGCGGGTCTCACGAAGGAAGATTTCCTGATTTTTGAAGACAAAAAGCAAGAGCGGATCGAGTTTTTCTCCAGCGAAAAGGAAGCTCAGCCGCTTTACGTCGGCGTGTTGATGGACACTTCATCTTCCACCGCCGGCAAGCTCAAGTTTGAGCAAGAGGCCGCGCTCGACTTTATTTACACCGTCTCGCGCCCGCGCAAAGATCACGTCGCTTTCGTCACCTTCGACGACGACGTGCACTTGCTGCAAGATTTCACCTTAAAGCTTGACCTGGTGCAAAAGGCCGTCGAGAGCGTCAAAAAACCCGGACATCACACGTCTCTTTACGATGCGGTTTGGCAGTTTTGCAACGAAAAGCTGCGAACCGCGCCGGGCCGGCGCGCTCTGGTGCTGATCACGGACGGCGACGACACTTACAGCCGCGCGACGCTGCGCGACGCGATTGACATCGCGCAACGCACCGAAACCACGATCTTCGGCATCTCCACAAAGGCCGGGGTGGCGGGCGTAGTGCCGGGCGTTGAGGCGGGAATGGTCAGAGACGACGGCGACAGCGATCTCGGCAAGCTTTGCGAAGAGACCGGGGGCCGCGCGTTTTTTACGGGCGACAAGTTGGCGCTTGAAAAGTCGTTCACCCGCGTCGCCAAGGAATTGCAGGCGCAGTATATCGTGACGTACAAGCCGACAAATAATCGCTACGATGGCAGCTTTCGTCGCATCGACGTGAAACTCGCCGCCAGTCGCGACGGCCTCAAAGTGCGCACCAAGCGTGGATACACGGCGCTCGCCGACAATATCCGGCGGCAGCAGCCGTAAGGCAGCAGCCGTAAGGCAGCAGCCGTAAGGCTCGGCCGGCACCGTTACCTCACAGCGGAAAGTAAGAGAGCAGTTCAAGATGTTGAAGTCAGCCGCAAATTTTTGTGCGATTGTTTGCCTCGTCGGCGCGCTGTTGCTTGCCTCGGGCGGCGGGCCGCTCGCCACAGCGCAGCAGCAAACAGCACCGCCGCCCGCCGAGAATCCGCAGCAAAGAGAAAAGCCGCCGCAGCAAAGAAACGACGATGTTCTTCAAGATGAGGAAGTGCTGCGCGTTGATACAGATCTGACGAATATTCTGTTTACCGCTCTCAACAGTCAAAAGCGCTTCATCACCACGCTCAAGCAAGAAGATTTGCGCATCTTTGAAGACGGCACGCCGCAAGAGATTTTTACTTTCACGCGTCAGGCCGATTTGCCTTTGTCGCTCGCGATTTTGGTTGACACCAGCGCATCGCAGCAATTTACGCTGCCCGAGGAGAAAATCGCCGCGCGCGCTTTCGTGGAGCAGGTTATTCGCCCCGGCAAGGATGAGGCGGCCGTCGTTTCGTTCACCGGCGAATCGACGCTTGAGCAAGGCTTGACGGGCAGCGCCGCTCGTCTGCGCAGCGCCATCGATAGAATTGAGTATGTTCCGCCTTCCGGATATGTGGGCGGCGGAGTGGTGGTCGGCACGCCGCCGATTTCGGCACCAATCAAGGTCTCGCCGGCTCGACCGCGATTTGGGACTGCTTGTGGGTCACCGCGGACGAAATTTTGACTGAAACTCCGGAGCGCACGCGGCGCGCCATCATTCTCATCAGCGACGGCGTCGATACGAGCAGCACCAAAAAGTCGGATGAAGCCATCGAGCGAGCGATCAAGGCGGACGTGGTGATTTACTCAATCGGCATCGGAGATCGCTATCAATTCGGGCTCGACGAAGGCAAGATGCGCAAAGTGGCGGAGAAAACCGGCGGGCGCGCCTTTTTTCCGCGCGACCAACAGGATCTGCGCGCCGCTTTTGATCAGATTCAAGAAGAGCTGCGCTCGCAGTACTTGCTTTCTTATTCCCCTACGAATCGACAAAAAGACAGCACCTTCCGGCAAGTTCGCCTGGAACTCACGAGCCCCGAGCTGCGCGGTCAAAACTTGCGCCTGATTTACCGCCAGGGTTATTTCGCAAAAGGCCAGGACGCGGCAGCTTCGCCCATCAGGAAAAGGAGAAATTAATTCGCGCGACGGCGCGCCTCAGCTCCCGGCCTTCGCGCCACTACCTTTTCCGACTCCACGATCATCGCTCCTTTTTAGTAACTGTTCAGACTGAAGAAATTTGTAGCTAAAAAGCCAGATTCGGGTGATGA
>JBBJMB010000035.1:0-18690 GCA_037719755.1 Pyrinomonadaceae bacterium | reverse complement strand
CCACCGCCTCTTTGCGTCTCTTCTTTGCGTTTAAGTAGGTCTCACTGAGACGCAAAGAAATGCTTACCCACTTTGGTCTTCCTCCTTCATCCCTCCGCAGCGTTCGGACCACGACAATAAATATTTCACACCGTCCACCCCGGCAACACAAGCCGCGTTGACTTTCATCTCACTTGCGGCCCATCGAACAATGTCCTAAATTACATCTTCGGTGTGCCGCTTCTCCCGTAGTATTTTACAAGAGCCCTTGAGCTTCCCCATGCGTTTCCACCAGTATCTGATTTGTTTTCTGCTTGCTCTGGGATTCGTTTCGATGGATTTCCTGCTGCGCCCGCGCGCTAGCGGCAGCACGGCCGCCGCCGAGTCAGCGGCGCAAACGGCGCGCGCGCGGCTCGCTCGCCAGCGCTTCGCTTTCACCGACAAAGCGTTTGTGCAGAGCGCGCGCGACGGGCGCAGAGTTATCGTCGAGCAGCTTTCGCCGCGGGAATGAACAAGGACGCCAAGGATGAGACCGGCGATACGGCGCTCGTCGCGGCCACCAGAAATAATCGCCTGGAAGTTATGCGCCTGCTGATGGATCGTCGCGCTGACCTTAACCAAATCGGCGTCGAGGGTCTGACCGCACTGATGATCGCGGTGCGCAACAATCAGACGAGCGCCGTCGGCGCCCTGCTTGAACGCCGCGCCGACCCGAACGCGCGCAGCCGCGGCGAAGCGACGGCTCTGATGTATTCGGCGTGGCTGCCCGATCCGGCGCTCGCCCGGATGTTGATTATGGCGGGAGCGGACATACACGCGCGCGATGATCACGGCAGAACGGCGCTGCATTGGGCAGCGTCGTTTGACCGCACGGCGCTCGCCGGATTGCTCATCGAAAGCGGAACAAATTTGGACGCACAGACCGAACCGGGACACACGGCGCTGATGATCGCGACGGCGCGCGGCAACAAAGAGATGGTCGGCCTGCTGCTCGACCGCGGAGCGAAAACAAGCCTCAAAGACAAGGCGGGCAAAGACGCGCTGGCGTGGACGGCCGTCTACGCGGAAAGCGACATCATCGAAATGCTCCGCGCGCGTGATCGCCGTGAGATGAGACAAACCCGTTAGCCGCAAATTGGAGAATCGCGGAGCCTGAAGAAGCCTTGACGCTTCTCCAAGTTTTTTCGCATGACCGGAGGTCAAGGTGGTTTACCGAGCTCAGATTACGCGCGCCAACCCGACCTGTATTGTTTTGCTGATCGACCAATCGGGCTCGATGCGCGATCCCTTTGGCGGCGATCAAATGGCGCGCAAAGCCGACTTCGTCGCCGAGGTGGTCAATCACACGATTCACGATCTCGTCATCCGCTGCACCAAAACCGAAGAGATTCGCAGCTACTATTACGTTTCAGTGATCGGCTATGGCCGCAGCGTCGGGTCGTGTTTTACCGGCCCGCTGGCGAATCGTTTGATCGCGCCCATCGGCGAGGTGGCCGAGTATCCGGCGCGCGTCGAGATGCGCCTCAAAAAAGTATCCGATTGGTCGGGCGGCGTGGTTGAGCAGAGCGTGCGCACGCCCGTGTGGCTTGACCCGGTGGCCGATGGCGGAACGCCTATTGTCAGGCGTTTTCGCTGGCGCGTGATGTCGTGAAGGATGGCTCGGCGAGCATCCGCGCGGCTTTCCGCCGACCGTGCTGCATCTCACCGACGGCGAGTCGAGCGATGGCAACCCGGTCGCGCTGGGTCAGGAACTGATGTCTCTCGGAACCGACGACGGTCAAGTGCTCATCTTTAATTGTCACGTTTCGGCGCGGCCGGAGCGCAAGATCGAATACCCGACGACGGCCCTTGAGCTGCCCGATGAGTTTGCCCGCACGCTGTTCGATGTCTCCAGCCGCCTGCCCGAGAATTTCCTGAACGCCGCGCGGCAACTCGGCGTTGCGGCCGCAGAAGATTCGCGCGGCTTTGTTTTCAACGCCGACCCTTCTTCGGTCGTGCAGTTTTACGAGATCGGCACGAGTCTCAGCCGCATGGCGCCTCACGTGTGGATGGACGTTTAATTTCACCGCATCAATTGCCCGAACCGTAACGCAGATGGCGATGTCGCTCGCTCCCTGGCATTTTCAAATTCAGCAATTGCTGCTTCCGAAGCCGGGATCAGGCGCGGGCGAGTGCGAAGATGTCATTGCGCTTAATGAAACGGGCGGGCGTTTTGCGGTCGCGGATGGCGCGACCGAAGCATTTGACGCGCGCAATTGGGCGCTTGCGCTCGCCAACAATTGGGCGCAAGGCGAGGAAAGCGCGCTGACGGTTGAGGATTTTCGCCGCTGGGTGACCACAGAGGGCGAGCGACTGCACGCCGCATGGCACAACCGCCAACTTCCCTGGTACGCGGAAGAAAAGCTGCGCCGGGGATCCTTCGCCGCGTTCGTCGGATTGCAGGTCGAACTAACAGGCGACGGCGCGTTGCGCTGGCGCTCAATCGCTCTCGGCGATTCATGCTTTTTTCTGGTGCGTGAGGGCAAGCTTTGCGTCGCATTTCCGCTCTCAGATCCGCAAAGTTTTCACTCACACCCGCTGCTGGTGCCGTCGCTCGTGGTTCAGCAACAGGCCGCACTCGCACAAACAGTAGTCGCCGAAGGTCGCTCGTCGCCGGCGACGTGTGGCTTGCTCTCCGATGCGGTGGCCGCGTGGTATCTGCAAAAGCATCGTGCGGGCGATGCGATTCTGCGCGAAATTTGAATCTCTGCTCGCCGCTTCACTGCGTGAACATTTGATCCTGCTTTTCGGCGCAGAACAACGCGCCGGCCAACTGCGCGATGACGACTGCGCCATCGTCAGAATCTCAATCGAGCGCCGCGTACCGTCGGGGGTTTAAGTTTAAATCTCCATGATCAGCTCCGCACTTCAGCTGTGGCCCTCAGCGCGTCAGTTTGCCGAGGCCGTGCAGTGCCCGAAAATATGCTTTTCCGATGCGCGCCTTCAGGAAGCGCTGCCCGCGTTTGACCGTTTGGGCATGCCGCTCGTGACCTCCGGACAGTTCGCTTTCGTCTTTAAGCTCAAAGCTGAAGGCGGTCAGCGCGCGTTCGCGGTGCGCTGCTTCCGCGGCTTTCTGGGCGATCGCGATGAGCGCTACCGCGTGATCAACGCTCACCTGCGAGAGCACCGCTTTCCGTCGCTCGCCGGCTTTGATTACGACCCGGAAGGAATTCGCGTGGGCGGGCGTAAGTTTCCCACCCTGGTGATGGAATGGATCAACGGCCCGACCCTTGACGTCTACGTTGAGGAAGTGCTCGGACGGCGCGACGTGCTGCTGCATTTGGCCGACGAGTGGTGCGCCTCATCCGCGCTTTGCGCGAGCGAAAGATGGCGCACGGCGATTTGCAGCACGGCAATATCATCGTCGAGGAAGGGCGCTTGCGCTTGGTGGATGTGGACGGCATGTACGTGCCGTCGATGACGGGGAGGCGAAGCAGGTCGGGCACCAACATTTTCAACATCCTTTGCGCGACGAGAAGCTGTTCAATGAGCAGCTCGATGATTTCTCCGCGCTCGTGGTTTATCTTTCGCTGATCTCGCTTGCCGAACAACCCGGCCTCTGGGCCGCACACCACGATGAGAATCTGCTTTTCACCAAGGCCGACTTTCTGGGTCCTGAATCATCCGCGCTTTTTGAAAAAATCCGGCGCATCGGCCCCGACCATCGCCAATTCGCCGAGCTGCTCGCCCGGGCGGCGCAATCGCCTCCGGGGCGCGCGCCCGATTTACTCGATTATGTGGCGCCCAAGTCGAAGCTTCCGTCGTGGATGTTGGCGCCCGCCGATCTGGCTGTCGCGAACCGCACGCGCGAGGCGACGAAAATCGAAGTGCCGATCTCAGAAGCCCGGACTCACGGCGCCAATAAGCGCAGCATTGCGCCGGTGCGTGCGCCGGTGACGCCCAACTCGCAGCAGGTGCAGAGCCTGTTTAGCGCCGGGCCGCAAACCTCCATCGCCCCGGCGCCGTTCGCTGCGCCGCTCGGCGTTGACCAATTATGCCCGCGGCCTACCACGCGAAGCAGATGGGCAAGGCCTGGGTGCCGTTTATCTGGGTCTGGTTAATCACCGGGCGGCGCCTACGAACTGCTCGGCGCATCGGGCGGCTTCGCCATTTTGCTCACAGTGTTCACATTTCCCGCCCTGTGCTTGCTGGCCGGCCTCGGCCGCGCCACTTACCACGCGCGCGACGCCATTAAGGCCGGCGCGCAGGGCGGCAACCTGTCGCCCGCATCCACATCCGTCACCTCAAGGTCGATTAGCAGCGGAACGGGAACGCACGGTAGCGCTTCGTCAGTCGTCTCTGTTACGGCTGAACCGATCACGGCGAGCCTCACGCAAGGCATTTATCACCGCAACGTCTGCGATTGGGCCATGAAAATTACTCCCAGCAACCGTGTTAAGTTTACCTCGCCTGTGGAAGCGCAAGCCGCCGGCTACAGAGCATGCAAAGTCTGCGCTCCATAGGAGTTTTCGTAAAGTGTAAAAATCTTTTGACATAGTTAAACACTTCATGCAAAGTGTTTTGAGCATGATCCTTAGTGGACGCGAAACAAGGCTCCTCGGGGCCACGGTTTACGGAGTGTGAAGCATGTTCGGCGATATTAACGGCGACCTTGAGGAGAAGCATGCTTGAAGCGAAAAGGCGCGAACGGGCGGACAGGGCACCGGGTCGCTTGATAACTCCTCTGCCGATGCTGACTTACGTGAGGAGCGGTACCGCAACATCGCCGAAGCCATTCCGCAAATCGTGTGGACCGCGCGCCCCGACGGCTGGCTCGATTATTTCAATCAGCGGTGGTTCGATTACACAGGTCTGAAGCTCGAGCAAACGGCCGGGTGGGGCTGGCAGTTGGTGCTGCACCTGATGATCTTGAGCGGAGCCTTGAGCAATGGAAGCTTTCGATTGATTCGGGCAGAGATTACGAAGTTGAATACCCCTCAAAAGGCTGTCAGACAGTACTTACCGGTGGCACTTGGTGCGGGCGCTTCCGCTGCGCAACAGTCGCGGCCAGATCGCCAAATGGTTCGGCACCTGCACTGAGATTCACGACCAGAAACAAGTGCAAGAGGTGCGCTCGCGTCTGCTGGCGTGAGCAAAGGCGCGCAAGCAAGCCGAAGAAGCGAGCCGCGCGAAAGACGAGTTTCTGGCCATTGTTTCTCACGAACTGCGCACGCCGCTCACCGCCATTTACGGCTGGTCGCGCATGCTCCGCACCACGGACTTGGACCAACAGGCACAGGAGCACGCCCTCGAAGTGATCGAGCAGAGCGCCCGCGCGCAAACCAGATTAATTGAAGATTTGTTGGACGTTTCCCGCATCGTCACCGGCAAGATACACATCGACCCGCGGCCCGTCGAGTTAGTTCCCATCATCGAATCCGCGATGGACGCCGTGCGCTCGGCCTCGGAAGCGAAGAAGATTCGCCTATACTCTTCGCTTGACGCCAAGACCGGCCCCGTTTCCGGCGATCCTGATCGCTTGCAGCAAGTTGTTTGGAATTTGCTTTCCAACGCCATCAAGTTTACGCCCGAGGGCGGCCGCGTCGAAGTCAGAATCGAGCGCACCGAGACGAACATAGAAATCGTGGTGACGGACACGGGGGTCGGCATCAGCCAAGATTTTCTGCCCTACGTTTTCGACCGCTTTCGCCAAGCTGATTCATCAAGCACGCGCGCCCACGGCAGCCTCGGTCTGGGGCTCGCCATTGTGCGTCATCTGGTGGAGCTGCACGGCGGCACAGTGCTCGTCGAAAGTCCGGGCGACGGGCAGGAGCCGCTTTTAGGTGCGGCTGCCTTTAATGATGATGCACGTCGAAGAGCGTCGCAAATCGGATCCGTTGCGCCTCGAAGACAAAAGCGTAGCGCCCTATCTGCGCCCGCCCACGCTTGATAATTTACGCGTTTTGATTGTCGACGATGAGTCCGCGACGCGAGACTTGCTGACGATGATCCTCAAACAGAACGGAGCGGAAGTGATGGCCGCCTCCTCGACCTCAGAAGCTCTTGACTTACTGAAGAAACGCAAGCCCGATGTGCTCGTCTCGGACATTGAAATGCCGGGCGAAGACGGCTACAGATTGATCCTCAAGCTGCGCGCGCTCGAAGCCGAACACGGCGGACGCATCCCGGCGGCGGCCTTGACGGCCTACGCCCGCACCGAAGACCGCGTGCGCCCTTTCGGCCGGCTACCAAATCATGTCCCGAAGCCGGTCGAGCCGAACGAACTCGTGACCGTCGTCGCCAGTCCGTCGGCCGCACTGCTAAGAGACCATAAATTTCAGTTCTTCTTCAATTGAAAGCCCCGCCGAGAATAGTTTATATTCATCCGATTTGCAGCCAGCTGCTTCGTGTTTATAAATCATTTAAACACAGAGAAGCACAGAAAAGCACAGAGAAGGCGAAGGCCGTGTCGCAAGCACACTTACTTGAGAGGACAACGAGTGAAACATCGCATTTTCAATTGGTCATTACTCACATTGATTTCAGGTTTGCTGTGCCGGAGCAGCCTTCGCCAAGCGACGACGGCGCAACAAACCGCTCCCCCGCGCACGCTGTCGACCGGCTTCGCGCCGATGTCTTGTACCTTCCGACGCGGACAAAAAACTGATCGCGCTGGCCGAAGCCACTCCGAAATATAAATACTCGTATCGTCCGGGCGAGGGCGTGCGCTCGACCAGCGAAGTCTTGATGCATGTCGCCGGCGGCAACTTTATGATCAGCCAGTTTATCGGCGCGAAAGCGCCCGCAGGCGTTGGCCGCGAGATGGAAAAGATGGCGGATAAAGCCAAGGTCGTCGACGCGCTTAAACAATCGTTCGAGCAGGTGCGACAAGCCGTGCTCAACGCATCTGACGCCGATTTGGATAAAGCGACCAAGCTTTTCGGACGCGATGCGACATACCGCAGCGTGATGCTGCTGTTGGCGACTCACGCGCATGAGCACCTCGGCCAAGCCATCGCCTACGCCCGGATGAGCGGCGTCGTTCCGCCTGGACCGCCGCTCGCCAGCTCAACGCGCCCCCGCGCAGTAACAATTGAGCACCTTCGACGAAACCTGATGATTACTTTAAACCCGACTTCGCCCTTTGCGTCTTGTCTTTGCGAACTTTGCGTTTAAGTCTAATCTAAACGCAAAGCTGCAAAGACAAGACGCAAAGGGCGCGAAGTCGGTTTGGGTTTTGCTTGTTCGCCCGCCAGTTATCGCTTCATAAAATAGTTTCATAAGCTATCCTCGAGCACGGTCTTGACTGGCTCGCAGCTATCGTATACTCTCCCTCCGTTATATTAGCGGAAGGTTAGTTGCGCAGATTATTTGCGTTTGAGAGGTAGTTGGATGGCCGTAGCGAGAAGAGAGAACAAGGTTGAGCGCGCGAAACGCGAGCGCGATGGGCTCGATTGCTTCGACGACATCTTGCGCTATGCGCGCGAGGGCTTTCAATCAATTTCCGAAGAAGACTTGAGCGTGCGTCTTCGTTGGTACGGCCTGTACACGCAGCGGCCGGCCGCCGAAGGTTTTTTTATGCTGCGCGTTAAGGTGCCGAACGGCACGCTCTCTAACGAACAGCTCGCCACGCTCGGCCAAATTTCGGTGCGCTACGCGCAAGATACGGGCGACGTCACCACGCGACAAGACATTCAGTATCACTACATCCGGATCGAAGATGTTCCGGCGATTTTCGCCGAGCTGGCGCGCGTGGGGCTTTCCACCTCGGGAGCTTGCGGAGACATCACGCGCAACGTGACGGGCTGCCCGCTGGCGGGCATCGACGGCGCCGAACTAATCGACGCGGAGTCGCTGGTTGAGGCCGTGCATCAGCATTTTTTGGATAATCGCGAGCTCTCGAATCTGCCCCGCAAATTCAAAATCACCATCTCCGGCTGCTCGCTTTACTGTACCGGCCATGAGATCAATGACATAGGCTTGATCGCCCTGCGCGATACGCAAAAGGGAGTGGTTTTCGACCTTTGGGTCGGCGGGGGCCTCGGCGCGAACGAGCGTTTCGCCGACCGCTTGGGCGTACACATCGCTGCCGACGAAGTGATCGCCGTGTGCCACCAGATTTGCGCGATCTTTCGCGATCACGGGCCGCGCGAATCGCGCGCGCACGCCCGCCTTAAGTTTTTGCTCGCGGATTGGGGGCCGGCCAAGTTTCGCGCCGAACTGGAAAGTCGATTGGGACGTGCGCTAACCGACGGCGCGGCGCCCGACGTGCCCATTAACGACAACCGGGCTCACATCGGGATTCATCCGCAAAAGCAAGCGGGCTTTTACTATGCGGGCGCAGCCACCAATCGCGGGCGCCTCTCGGGCACACACATGCTGGCCGTCGCCGAACTGGCCCGCAAACACGCCGGCGGCCGCATTCGGTTGACCACCACGCAGAATCTAGTTTTACTGGATGTTCCGGAAAGCGAACGCGACCAGGTGGCGCGCGGTCTGGGGGAGCTTGATTTGCTCGTCGCACCGTCCAGTTTTCGCACGGGCACGCTGGCCTGCACCGGCAAGCAGTTTTGCAAGCTCGCGGTGACCGAAACCAAGAACCGCGCTTCCGAGTTGATCGAGCACCTGGAAGCGGCCTTCCCGAACTTCCGCGAGCCGTTGCGCATTAGCGTCACGGGCTGCCCGAATTCCTGCGCTCACTATCAGATTTGCGACATAGGCTTTGTCGGCGATTTGATGAAAACGCCGGCGGGGCCCAAAGAAGCTTACCGCGTATTTCTCGGCGGTCACCTCGGCAATAATTATTCGTTCGGCCGCGAATTAGAGAAAAAGATTTTCGCCGACGACGCGAAGCATTACGTGGAGCAGTTGACGCGCGTCTTTCTGGAGCGTCGCGGCGCGGGCGAGGATTTTCAGACATTTATCAAACGGCAAAGCGTCGAGGAATTGGAGGCGATGGCCTGAACATGGGGGAGACTACGCTCAGTCAAGGATCACACGCCGTGCTCGTTGTAGGGCACGGCAGCCGCCGCCAAGAAGCCAATGACGATGTGCGCGAAGTGGCGCGCCGCATCGGCGAGCGCGGCGGTTTTCCGCTGGTGCGGGCCGCCTTTCTGGAGCTTGAGCACCCGAATATAGATGAGGGCTTCGCTCGGCTCGTCGCTGAGGGCGCGCGCGACATCACCGTGCATCCATACTTTCTGTCGCCCGGCCGGCACACGCGCGGCGACGTGCCCGTTGAAGTGCGCGCGGCCGCCAGCAAGCACCGGATGTCACGTACCGCATCACCGAGCCGCTCACCGCTCACCCGCTGGTGATCGCCGCGTCCGTTGAGCGCATTCGTGAATCCGAAGAACAATGCACAGACTTTCAACCGAAAGACGTGCGCGCCATTGGCGGGCGAGTTTACCTGGTCGGCGCCGGCCCCGGCGACCCCGATCTTTTGACGATTAAGGCGCGCGATCTGCTCGCCTCGTGCGACACGGTCATTTACGACTATCTGGTTAATCCGGAGATCTTACGCTTTGCGCGCGCGCGCTCCGAGCGCATTTACGTCGGCAAAGTCGGCGGCGGAAGGCAAACGCCGCAAGCGGAGATTAACCAACTTTTAGTTGATTACGCGGCGAGTGGAAAAAGCGTGGTGCGTTTGAAAGGCGGCGATCCATTCGTCTTCGGACGCGGCGCCGAAGAAGCTGAGGCGTTGACCGCAGCCGGCATCGGCTTTGAAGTTGTGCCCGGCATCAGTTCCGCCATCGCCGTGCCGGCTTACGCCGGCATTCCGCTGACGCATCGCTCGCTCGCGTCGTCGGTCGCGATCCTGACCGGAACTCGGATCGTCGAAGACGAAAGCGATCATTTTGCCGTTCCTTCAGCGGCGGACACGCTGGTGATTTTGATGGGCGTCTCGCATCTGCGCGAAATCACCGCGAAATTGCTGGCCGCAGGACGCACGCCCGCCACGCCAATCGCCGTCATCCGCTGGGGCACCTACGAGGGTCAGCAAACCGTGGTCGGCGATTTGACGAACATCGCGCAAAAAGTGGAGCAGTCAAATCTGCGCTCCGGCCGTGATTGTCGTCGGCGAAACGGTGCGCCTGCGAGAGCGCCTCGCCTGGTTTGAAAAGACCGCGGCGCCCGGCTCAACCAACACCGGCTCCAACCAACAGGATGAACATGAGGCCGATTCGCTCGCCACGATTGCTGGCGGAGCAGGCAGGAGACGCTAAGCATTGATGACCACTGGCACAGCGCTTTCGACCGAGATGGCGACCGACGAAGCGCTCAAAGAAATTTCCGACGGGTTTGAGCAGGCGCCGCCCGAGGCTGTGATGCGCTGGGCCGCGCAGAATTCGGGCCCGATGTCGCGCTCGCCACCGGCTTCGGCGCTGAAGGCTGCGTGCTCATTGACATCGTGGCGCGAAGCCGCTCACAGATGCGCATCTTTTATCTCGACACCGGCCTACTCTTTCCCGAAACCTACGCGCTTAAAGAAAGGCTCGAAGCCCGCTATGACATCAACATTGAAGTTCGCCGCACCGCGCTTTCGTTGAACGCGCAGGCCGAGGCTTACGGTGAGAGGCTCTGGGAGCGGCAACCGAATGAGTGCTGCCGTTTACGCAAAGTCGAGCCTTTGCGCCACACGTTGGCCGAGTTGCGCGCGTGGGTCACGGCCATTCGCCGCGACCAGTCTCCGGCCAGAACCTGCGCCGGCATCGTTGAGCGCGACCGTAAATTCGGCCTCGTGAAAATCAATCCCCTGGCCGCTTGGACCAAAAGCGACGTGTGGAGCTACGTCACAAAGTACGACGTGCCTTACAACACGCTGCACGACCACGGCTACACATCCATCGGCTGCGCTCCCTGCACGACGCCCGTGCAGATCGGGGAAGACCCTCGGTCCGGCCGCTGGCGAGGCACCGCCAAAACCGAATGCGGCCTGCACCAGTAGGCCGCTCAGCGAGCGCTGATATCATCCATGATTATTTGCCTCTCTTTGCGTCTTATCTTTGCGCTTCTTTGCGTTGAGGTGAGACTGACCTCAACGCAAAGAAGCGCAAAGATAAGACGCAAAGAAACAGAGAATACTAAACCAATAAACGGAAACACTAACAAAAATGAGACTGATTAAACCCCACGGAGGAAATCTCGTTAATCGTGAGGCCACTGGCGTCGAGCGCGAGCGACTGATCGAGGCTGCGCATAGCCTGCCGGCCCTGCGCCTGAACGCGCGCGAGATCTCCGACCTTGAATTAATTGCTACCGGAGCCTTTTCGCCCTTAGAGGGTTTTTTGTGCGACGCCGACTACCGGTCAGTGCGCGCCAACATGCGCCTCGCAAACGGCGTCGCTTGGTCCATACCCGTCACGCTTTCGGCGACCGACGAGCAGGCGCAAGGTTTGCGCGAAGGCCAACTCGTCGCGCTCTACCAAAACGAGAATCACCTCGTCGGCGTGCTTCACCTGGAGGAAAAATTTCTTTACGACAAAGGCCGCGAGGCCGAGCTTGTTTACCGCACGACGGACGCAGCGCACCCCGGCGTGCGCGCGCTTTATGAGCAGGGCGCTTGGCTGCTCGGCGGCAAAATCAGTCTCGTCAATCGGCCGCGTGATCTGGCCTTCCCCAGTTACCGGCGCGATCCGGCCGAAACGCGCGCGGTTTTCCGAGCGCGCGGCTGGCGCCGCGTGGTCGCATTTCAAACGCGCAATCCCGTACACCGCGCCCACGAGTACATCCAAAAATGCGCGCTCGAAATGACCGATGGTCTGCTGCTTCACCCGCTGGTGGGCGAAACCAAGTCCGACGACTTGCCGGCTGATGTGCGGCTCTGGTCTTACGAAGCGATACTAGCCAATTACTATCCTTCAACGCGCACGGTGCTTTCCGTGTTTCCGGCCGCGATGCGCTACGCCGGGCCTCGCGAAGCGGTTTTTCACGCGCTGGTACGTAAAAATTACGGTTGCTCTCACTTCATCGTCGGACGCGACCATGCCGGCGTCGGCAATTACTACGGCACCTACGACGCCCAGCACATCTTCGACGAATTCGAGCCCGAAGAACTCGGCATCACGCCGCTTTTCTTTGACCACACGTTTTACTGCCGCGCGTGCGGTGCGATGGCTTCAAACAAAACCTGCCCGCATGCCACCTCCGAGCACATCACGCTGTCCGGCACCAAAGTGCGCGAGATGCTTGGTTCGGGAATCGTGCCGCCCATTGAGTTCTCAAGGCCGGAGGTCGCCCAAGTATTAATCAACGGTTTGCGGGCGGCCGAGACTGAGCAATGCGTCGGCGCCGGGGTTTGACGCCGATGCACACGATGAAAGCGACTTGAGAGCGCGGATCTTTATTTTTCGACGTGGAGGAAAATGGCTTATCAGAAGGGTTTCACTTTGTGGTTTACGGGGCTTTCGGGCGCCGGCAAATCTACTTTAGCCGAACGCGTGGTGCCGGAAATAAGGGCGCGCGGTGTGAACGTTGAGGTGCTTGATGGAGATGAGGTGCGCACCAACCTCTCAAAAGGTCTGGGCTTTTCGAAAGAAGACCGGGATACCAACATCCGGCGGATCGGCTACGTCTGCCGCTTGCTGGCGCGCAACGGTCTCGGCGCAGTTTCGGCCGCGATCTCTCCTTACCGCGAAGTGCGTGACGAAGTGCGCAGCGCAATCGAGCGCGACGGCGCCAGTTTTATCGAAGTTTATGTGAAGTGCCCGATCGACGTATTGGCCGAGCGCGACGTCAAAGGTCTTTACAAAAAAGCCCTCGCCGGCGAGATCAAAAACTTCACCGGCGTGACAGACCCTTACGAAGAGCCGCTGGCGCCGGATGTGGTCATCGAAAGCGACCGCGAAGGAGTTGAGGAAAGCGCCGGAAAAATTATCAAACTGCTTGAAGAGCGCGGATTTGTTCCTGCTCCTGAAAGCGCTTGAACTAAATTGCACCGCGCTAATACTCGTGGCAAGAAAAGGATACTTGCCCCTACCTGTGGGCTACCAGTACTTGACTGATCTGATTTAGCGATGCGCTGCCGTAACATGTTAGATAAGATTAATTATTTTTTGGTTTGACGTATGATTATAAAGATCTTTCGCGGGCGTTAGTGCTCAAATCTATTGTTTGCAGCACGCTTGCCGAGATCCTCATGAGTGCCTTAAGACCTTTTAACGAGTGAAGATAAATAGAGAGAAATGGCGCTTGACAAACGGGAAGTTAATTAGTTTAATGAGCCCAACAAAAGCCCTGTGGAGACTGTACGCGTCGATTCCCTAACAACTTGGGATGTGCACGCGCGAAGAGTCAACAACGTACTCTCTACAGTCCGTCGGTCTAAAAACTAAGACCGCATCCATCAAGTATTGGAGCTTTCCAATGCCATCTCGCCCCACGGTAAACTTCCGTGGGGCTGAGTTGTTTTTGGAAGTTGAAAATTTCAATTTTTGATTTTGTCCCGTCTAAGCAGGCTCATTCTGAAAGTCAACTGAGGCGACATGCTGGCTGATGCTGCGTCCGAAATCTGCGGCGTTCTTGTGCATCGGGTGAACTGTGTAAGCCTCCAGCGCATTTCTGTCTTTAAAAACAGCGATGAGGCCGGTATCGTAAGAGCGCTCCAATCGAACCACGTCAAATCCTACGGCGAAACTCTCAACCTCAGGTATGTGCGACGGGAGCGCCGCTAATTGCGCCACATGCTCTTGGCGAGTTTCGCGTGGGACATCATCGCGGTATTTCCACAGCACCAAATGAGTCAACATATCGCATTTCCTCTTTGTCGTTATTGATCAGGTTGCTCATCTCTGGTCTGTTTGCGCCGCGAGGTAAACAGAGCCAAGCCACATCAAGCGAAGGCGCTAACTTGCTGAAGGCCTTTTTCCTTAACGTATGACTCGCAGATCCCGCTCGCTGACAATTTTCCAGCCACTGTCCGTTTTCTGCCAAATTAGTTCCTGAAGCACTTCGCCGAGTCGACTGTTGCGGCGGGTTCCGATGACGTAAGTTTTGCGAAACCGCATCGTTGCTCGGCTGCCGTCACTACTGAGATTAATCGTGGGTTCAGCGAAGTTGATGCGGACCACATCAGCTTTCTCAATGGTGCGAACCTTTTCAGCCCGCACCGTCGCGCGTTTAACGTTTCTTTGCTGGTAGAAATTTTCCACAGTGGGCACGTAAAAGGACGTCAGCCGGTTCATGTCACGTGCATTTGTGGTTGCTATCCAATCTTTCAGCGATTCCTGCAAAACCGCTTTAGGCCCTTGCGCCGCTGAAGTGTTGACAGTTGATTTTTCTCCTCCGGCCGCTGTCGCCGCCTGCGTGCCTTCTGAGATTTGAGGGTTCGGAGTTGTTGACCGTGTTTCCGCGGTATTTGCTTCTCCGACCTCGCCGGTCGAAGGCGCCGTTGACGGCGGGGCTAGTACTGCTGAAGACCGGGCGGAAGCCAGCCAGAAACCGGCGAAAGCGCCAAAAAACGCGGCCAGGCCAAAAACCAGATAGATGAGTAAAGCGTAACGCGCGGGCCGCTTGTTGATTTGGCTTGGCGCTTGTGTGATTGAAGGCGCCTCCGGCTCGGTTTCCTGCGCGCGGGCTTTCTCGATTCAAGCGGCGTTCGGTCTTGGGGCAGCGATGGCAAAACTCGTGGAGCCGTGTTTATTGCAACCGGTGCGATGATTGATGTCACAACGGGACGACTGAGAAGCTCTTCTTTTTTCCCGACAATTGGCGAAGCGACTTCGGGATCTTCCGTGTGAAAAAGCGTTCCGGTTCCGTCAGAATGCTGGCCGATTGCCTCCAAAGCTCTGCCGAAATCGCTATCATGCTCGGTGCGGAGGGATGATTTCTCAAGCGTCACGTTTTCCGGCTCGGTGTTATCAGCCTTCTCCTCCTCCTCTTCCTGCGTCAAGGGGGCCGGAGTGCTTAGCAAAGAATTTTGTTTGAGGAACTCTGGGTCGAGCTCCTCCGTAACTCGATTCATCGCCAAAGACGGGAGAGCGTTTGCGGGCGGCGCCTCCTGTTCGACCAAGCGCTTAAATTTTTCAAGGTCTGTGCTCAACTGACCGAGCGGATCTTTCCCAAGCGGCGTCGCAGTGATCCCCGTTTCCGCGGTAAATCTGATCGCAGATCATAGCCAACAAGCACATGCAAAAGCGTAGTTTGCTGAGAGCTTTCAGTAAATTTTGCTTGCGCTTCAACGTCTACGTCGCCCCCCACGGATCGCCAAGCGATCACTTGGTGAGGATTGTAATCGACGATCTCGGCCACCCAATTAAGACTCCCGCCGCCTTGCGTGGTAGCAATCCATTGAGTGAGATTATCGCCCACGCGAAACACGCTCCTGATGTTGCCCATCCATTGCGGGCACCTTTCAAGATCCGAGAACAGATCAAAAACTCGCTTGATCGGAGCATTAATCTCAATCTGTCTCTCAGTGCGCAGCATATATTTCTCCTATAGCGCTTCTGAACGAGAAAAGACCACGAGGAGAGGTAGCGTCAATCTGATATTTACTTAAATATGAGAATAACATAGAGAGAAGATAAGCGAACTGCAGAGATACAAAAAGGAAGAAGGCCACCAGAGAGGCGGCCTTCTTTAAGCTTGTTCCGCGAACCTGATGAAAGGTTCTACCGATAAACGTTTTCGCCACGGTTATTGCGAAACTCTTTCTCCAAGTAATCGGCATCTTCATCCGAGCGTGCATTGATACCCATCACCATGCCGCCTTCTTTAATACCTTGCTCATACTCTCGCGCTCGATCTTCAGGGATGCCCGAGCCGACAAGCGCGCCAATCAAACCGCCGGTCAGACCGCCCGCGCCCGCGCCCGCTAAAGCCGCTGCGATCGGGCCCGCAACCACCAAGCCGATACCGGGTAGAACGATGGATGTACCGATAGCCGCAATGGCTGCCAATACCGCGCCGACAGTGCCGCCTACGGCTGATCCGACGCCCGCGCCTTCCAAAGCCTTATCGCCAAGCGCTGAGTCAGGGCTATCCGCAAAATGCTTCTTGCGAGCTTCATCCGACATCATTAAGTTGACATCGTCTTTACCGTATCCCCGAGTTGAGAATGAATTGTATGCGCTCTCTGCGCTTTCCCGATCTTTAAACAACCCGGTGACCATACGGCCGCGTCCGGAAGAAGTAGATGCCGCTGCGCCGGCTGCGCTGCCCGCTGATGATCCGCGAACGCCGTCGGACTCATCAAAGACGCTGTTGCTTTCTTGTCTGGCATTGCCCATTGCGTTTTCACGCTCGCCTTCGCGCTCCAAAGATGTGTCTCCGGTAACCGAACCGACTGCGTCCTTAGCCGCACCCTTTACGCGTTGTCCGAACGCCGAAACTTCTTCACCTACGCTATCGTCTTTTTTGTAGTCAGCCATTGTAACCTACCTCCGTAAAAGTGTTCCCAAAACATTCAGCATTTAATTCAAGTGTGCGCATATTTGCGCGAGAAAGATGCGGGCGCGTGCCCTGTGTAGCAAGTGCGCAGTTAAACTAATGTCTAGTCAATGATTCGCCTTGCCTTACTGTATGGTTTTATTTCTTCAAACGCTGGCAATTGCGAAGGGAGCAAAAAACGTGCCGTTGCCGTGTGAGCTGACTCCGGCTTAAATTCCGTTTCGTTTGTGGCCACAGGCACTTCGGCCAACTCACTTGGGCGTACAGAAAAAGGACGCCTCATCTTCATCCTAAACTTGGCGAGAGGTGCGCGTGGCGCTTCAGAAAACACACCCGCGCTAGTTTGTTGCCCACCACAAAGCCAAGCATATTTTCGGTTTGGACGGTATAAATCTCGACACTGAGTTTTTAATCTGTATAATTCACGTCAATTTAACGACAACCGTTCTTCGGTTTTGCCACACTCTTATAACTAGGACGCTTAAAACATGCCAGAGCCGAAGGCCATCTTCTGCAACAGAAACTCTCTTAATCATCGCGACAGGCTTTTCTCTTCCGAAAATATTTGTATCCGCGCCGCCCGCCAATTGATGCGCGTTCGCGCGCCGTAAGTAACTTAAATCCGCATCAACTATCACAGGCTGCACCGAGTCATGTCGGAAAATGCGCTTTAGTTAAGAGGAGGGACATGTCGGACGAGACCGCCAGCGTTGACAACTCAAGCAATGGATTTGTGCGAGGGCTTGGGCTGCTTGATTCCACAATGATCGTCGCCGGATCAATGATCGGATCCGGCATCTTCATTGTCTCGGCCGACATCGCTCGCCAGACCGGCGCTCCGGGGTGGCTGTTGTTGGTCTGGGTCGTGACCGGCGTTTTGACAATTATGGCGGCCTTAAGCTATGGGGAATTGGCTGCCATGATGCCGAAGGCCGGCGGGCAGTATGTTTACCTGCGCGAAGCCTTTTCGCCTTTCTGGGGTTTTCTCTACGGGTGGACGCTTTTCCTGGTGATTCAAACGGGCACCATCGCCGCCGTCGCCGTTGGTTTCGCTAAGTACCTCGGCGTGCTCTGGCCCGCTATTTCGGAAAGAAATTATTTAATCCCTCCCATCCGGCTGACCGCCGGCTATGCGATTTCACTCTCGACCGCTCAATTGGTAGGCGTGCTGCTGATTGTGCTGCTCACTTGGATGAACACCAGGGGGCTCAAGCTGGGCAAGCTGGTTCAGAACATATTCACTACGGCCAAAACGGGAGCGCTGCTGCTTTTGATTGTGCTCGGGCTTCTCGTCGGTTACAACGCCGTGGCGGCCGGCGGCAACTTTGGCGACTTATGGACGGTACGCGGCACTTTGCAACCCGTCGGGTCGGGACTCACAGCCGCCACCGCTTTCGGGCTCTTTGTCGCCGTTTGCGTGGCCCAAACCAATTCGCTTTTCTCGGCTGATGCGTGGAACAACATTACGTTCACGGCGGGAGAAGTTAAAAATCCGCGCCGCAATATTCCGCTTTCGCTGGCCCTCGGCACGCTGCTTGTCATCGGCCTGTACCTGCTCGCCAATCTGGCTTATCTGGTCACGCTGCCGCTGGAAACAATGCAGACCGTGGCGAACGACCGCGTCGCGTCGGCCACAGCGGAAAGAGTTTTTCCCGGAGTGGGCGAAACCATCATGGCGATGGCCATTATGGTTTCAACCTTCGGCTGCAATAACGGCCTCATCCTCGCCGGCGCTCGCGCATATTATGCGATGTCGCGCGACGGACTCTTTTTTCGCGCGGCGGCTCAGCTTAACCAAAACCATGTGCCCGCGTGGGGCCTCTTGATCCAATGCGTGTGGGCGGCGATTTTAGTTCTTCCGCGCACCGTCACGGGCGTTGAGGCGGCGGGCGGGCAACCCGTTTACGGCAGTCTCTATAACGATTTGTTGACGTACGTTATTTCCGCCGCGCTGATTTTTTATGTGCTCACCATCGCCGGCATCTTTGTGCTCAGAAAGAAAAGACCTTTGGCTGAGCGGCCTTACCGTGCGTTCGGCTATCCCCTGTTGCCGGCGCTTTATATTTTAGGCGCGACAATTATTCTCGTCGTTCTCTTCGTTTACCAAACGGCGACCACATGGCCCGGTTTACTGATTGTGCTCACTGGCATTCCGGTTTATTTCATCTGGTGTCGCATCGGCGTGCCGCAACCGGACGGCCTCGAAACAATTCCGGCGAACGAAAGAAGCGCGTGAGGCATGTGCGGTGAGACATGAGAGTGGCGCTTCGGAAATTAGCAATCATCGAATTGACTCGAAACTTTAGGAGACTCTGATGTCGTTATTTGCAACTAAGCCAATTG
>JBBJMB010000034.1:0-18720 GCA_037719755.1 Pyrinomonadaceae bacterium | reverse complement strand
GGTGAGATTCTACGATGATCTGATCAAAGGCAAGATTGTATTGATCAACATGATGTACGTCAGGTGCGCAGGCATCTGCCCTGGGATGACTGCAAACTTGCTAAGGGTACAAAAAGCGCTGAGCGACCGCGTCGGTCATGACATATTCATGTACTCGATTACGCTTAGCCCGCAAGAAGATACACCTGAGGTGCTAAAGCGCTATGCCGAAGCTTATAAGGTGAAGCCGGGATGGTCATTTCTGACCGGTAAGAGCCAGGATATTGAAACGCTACGCACTAAGCTCGGCTTCCGTGATCCGGACCCGGCTTTAGATGTCAAAAAGTCGGAGCACATAGGCGTAGTACGATATGGCAACGAAGCGCTGGCCAGGTGGGGAGCAACTCCTGCGTTGTCCACTGTAAAGGGAATCGTCAGAGCCATCCGCTGGATGGACAAATCGGTTTCACCATTAATCTGAGGTTGCGGCGGCGACAACAACATCAAGGTTGTAATGCTTTTGGTGCAAGTCCCAAATCCTTAGATTTACGTTAAGGCTCAAATACTTAAGTAACTTGGAGGAAATTGCTGGCACAGCGAACTTTGGTTTGACGGAGAAATTAGGATGAGCAAAAGAAAAATAGCAATGTTTGCGCTTGCCACCGTGATAGTTGTCGCGCCCATATTCCCTAGGGCTACTACTACTACTATCGCCGCCGTCGGTCCCGTGCCCATACTGACACCGCAAGGTGATGTAGAAAGTAAGGCAAAAGCTAAAGCAAAAGACAGTATCGTTAGTTATACATGCTCTATGCATCCGGAAGTCACGTCTAACTCACCGGGCGAATGTCCGAAATGCTTGATGGTTTTAACCAAGAAGCCCCGAGCTAAAGCAAAACGCCCATAATACTATTCCGTTAGGTTCTACGGACGGTAGTGATGTTATGCCTCAACGACTTTTTGCAGTGGAGAGACCGAGAGCTGACATCGCACCGTGTTTCAATGCGCCGTGGGCCGTGAAAATTGAGCCGTCGCTTTGACGAGTGCTATACTCACGCCGGCTGATTGACCGGGCGCCGGCGAAAAAAACGCGGCGCTTTTGGCAAGTCTCATTTGCCAAAGCGATAATCGCTCAAATTAACTGCCGCCCGCGGTTAACCCGAGCGTTTCTCCTGGAGGTTACGATGAAGTTCAAAGCGTACCTGCGGTCTCTGATCTCTTCCAGTTATTTGAATTTGAGAGGTACGAGACGAATCGCCCTCGTGCTGATCGTCGCCCTTTGTCTGCCCGTTGTCGCCAGCGCATATACGCTGGTGATGCGAACGGGCCGCCGCATCGTCGTTCCCGATCGATTCGTTTTGTCTCAAGATCTCCTGACTTACGAAGCATCGCCGGGCATCAACGTTTCCGTACGCGTGTCACACATTGATGTCTCGGCCACAGAGAAAATTAACGGCGAAGCGCCCGGCGGCTTCCTCAAGCGCACAAGCGTGAAAGTTAACGCCGATGCGCACGTGCGGGGACAGCAAAAAACTCGCACCCTCACCAACGGCGATTTGGAGGCGGCCAGGCAAGTTCGCCAAACGAGCGAGCGAGCGTATGAGCAGCGGCGCGTCGAACTCGGACTCCCGCCCCTGGAAAAGTCGCAACTATCGGCAGCAGAGCAGGAACAATCCTTACGCGATGCGCTCACAGAAGCGAGGATCAACAGCAAATCGAAAATTACTGGCGAGCGAGAGCCGGCGCGTTGCGAACGGACATTCTGGCGCTCGACGGGCAAATTAATTTTTGCGGACACGCATTTTAGAATTAAACGCGAATTCGGAGCTCAGAGCCTATAGCCTTATTACAAGCGCGGGCGGCATTTTCGCGCCTTCCAGCGGGTTCTCAATCAGCGCTCCTTCGTTTGGCTTAGCCATTGGCAGCAATCCGTTCAACCGCGGCCGGATGAACACGATTTTGCCGGAGGCACGCCCGTTAACAAAGGCTTGATGATGGGGACGGGCGTCACCGCACCATCTGCTCCGCAGTTCGGCGCGCGCATCAATTTCGGATTTCATCGCGGTTATCCGTATCCATACAGACGCCATTCAAACTACGCGCCGGGCTTGATTTATGCGGCGCCTCATAATTACGAATACGGCGCTTCGACTTTTCGGCTGCAGGAGTTGGAGACGGCGCGGGCGGGTTTGCACGCGCGCTGGCGAGCGCTCGAGGAAGAAGCGCGCCGCGCCGGCGCGCCTCCGGGCTGGCTGCGTCCATAACATTGAGTATCAGTAAATTTCCTCCCTTTACGCCCTTGGCGTCTTTCTCTTTGCGATTCTTTGCGTTTAGGTCAGACCTACCTAAACGCAAAAAAGATACAAGAGAGACGCATAAGCGCAGAGAGAGAATCTTAAGAGAGGTGAAATTCTGGTGAAAGAAGGCTGGGAGGCCGTGATCGGCCTGGAGATTCATGCGCAGCTGAGTACGCAGTCGAAGATTTTCTGCTCTTGCTCGACGCAGTTCGGAGATGACCCGAACGCTAATACCTGCCCGGTCTGCCTGGGGTTGCCCGGGGCGCTGCCGGTGCTGAACGAAAAAGTCATTGAATTGGGCGCCCGCGCGGCCCTCGCGCTTGCCTTAAAGATTAACGAGCGGTCCATCTTTGCGCGCAAAAATTACTTTTATCCTGACCTGCCGAAGGGCTATCAAATCTCGCAGTATGATCGCCCCTTCTCAGAGCGCGGCGAATTGGAGATTATGACGGCTGAGCGCGGCGACGACGGACATCCGCGCGAGTGGCGGCCGATGAAGGTGCGCGTGACGCGTCTTCATCTGGAGGAGGATGCGGGAAAAACGTGCACGAGGGGCTGCCGGAAACCAACCGCTACTCTTACATAGACCTCAACCGCGCCGGGACGCCGCTCGCGGAGATTGTGACGGAGCCTGACTTTCGATCTTCCTGGGAAGCTTATGACTACGTCAACCACGTGCGGCGCGCGCTGCAATGGGTGGGCGCCTCAGAGGCCGACATGGAAAAGGGAAATCTGCGTTGCGAGGCGAACGTTTCGGTGCGGCGCGTGGGCGAAGAAAAGTTCGGCACCAAGGTGGAACTCAAAAACCTCAACTCGGTGCGGTTTATGCAAAAAGGTATCGAGTACGAAATCGAGCGGCAGATCGGCGTGCTCGAAGCGGGCGGCCGCGTCATACAGGAGACAAGGCTGTGGGATGACCGCGCGGGAGAAACGCGCGTGATGCGCTCGAAGGAGGAGGCTCACGATTACCGCTATTTCCCCGAACCCGATTTGCCGCCCGTCGTGATGACGCGCGAGCAGATCGAACGCATCGCAGCGTCGCTGCCGGAGTTGCCAGATGCGCGCCGCAACCGATTTATGCGCGAGTACGAGCTTTCCTTCGGAGACGCTTCGCAATTGATACAAAATAAAGCGCTCGCGGATTATTACGAAGCGGCCGCGCGAGAATCGGGCAATCCGCGCGCGGCCGCGAACTGGATCCGCTCGGAGTTGCTGCGCGAGCTTGAATCCGCGAATCGTTCCGTCGATCAAAGTCCGGTCTCGCCGAAGGCGCTTGCCGAGTTGGTGCGCACGATAGACGCGGGCGAGATCAGCGGCAAGCAAGGCAAGGATGTGCTCGTTCGGATGTTCGCGTCGGGAAAAACCGCAGCCGCGATTATCGCGGAGCGCGGGCTGGCGCAGGTGAGCGACGCCGGTGAGATTGAGGGGATTATCGACGGCGTGCTGGTTGCGAGCGCAGCGCAAGTCGCGCAGTACCGCGGCGGAAAGGAAGGGCTTTTCGGTTTCTTTGTCGGGCAGGTGATGAAGGCCTCCAAGGGAAAGGCCAATCCGAAATTGGTTAACGACCTACTGCGCTCTAAATTATCAGAAGTGACTTGAGGAGTGACAAGTGACAAGTGACTTTACAAGTGACAAGTGACAAGTGACAAGTGACAAGAAAGAAAAGAACTTCTGCTCTTTCTTGTCACTTGTCACTTGTCACTTGTCACTCCTCAAAGTCACTTGTCACTTGTCGTTTATGCCTTTCCAACTGCAAACGGAATACACGCCGCAGGGCGATCAGCCCCAGGCAATTGATGCGCTGATTCGCAGCCTCGATGAAGGCGCCAAGGATCAAGTGCTGCTCGGCATCACCGGCAGCGGCAAGACCTTTACGGTGGCGAGCGTCATCGAGCGCACGCAACGCCCGACGCTTGTCATCGCGCACAATAAAACGCTGGCCGCGCAATTGTTTCAGGAGTTCAAAAGCTTCTTTCCGCAAAATTCCGTCGAATACTTTGTTTCCTACTACGACTACTACCAACCCGAGGCGTACGTCCCGGCTTCCGACATGTACATCGAAAAGGAATCGACGATCAACGAGGAGATTGATCGCCTGCGCATGTCGGCCACGCGGGCTCTTTTTGAGCGCAGGGATGTGATCGTCGTCGCGAGCGTGTCGTGCATTTACGGCCTCGGCGATCCGGACGCTTACTACGACATGATCCTCTTCGTTGAGCCGGGCGCGCGGATGACGCGCGACGCGCTACTGCAGCGACTGGTCGAGCTGCAATACGAACGCTCGGATGTGGATTTTGACCGCGGCAGTTTTCGCGTGCGCGGCGACACCGTTGAAGTGTACCCGAGCTACCAAGAGCAGGCTTACCGCATAGAGCTATGGGGCGACGAAATTAATTCCGTGTCGACCATCGATCCGCTGCTCGGCGAAGTGCTGCACAAACACACTTCGCGCTTGCCGATCTACCCTAAATCGCACTACGTGATGCCCAAGGCGACAATCAAAAGGGCCATCAAAACGATTCGGGAAGAGCTCGAATGGTGGGAGCCCAAATTAATCGCCGAAGGCAAGTTGATCGAAGCGCAACGCCTGCACCAGCGCACCATGTACGATCTCGAAATGATCAAAGAGATGGGCTTTTGCCGCGGCATCGAAAACTCGCGCCATCTCACCGGAAAAAACCCGGGCGATCCGCCGCCGACGCTGTTGGATTATCTGCCGCAAGGCACGCTCGTGGTGATCGACGAATCGCACCAAACCGTGCCGCAGGTGCGCGGCATGTTCAACGGCGATCAGTCGCGCAAGCGCACGCTCGTTGAGTACGGCTTTCGCTTGCCGTCGGCGCTCGACAATCGCCCGCTTAATTTCGCCGAGTTTGAAGAGCGCGTCGGCCAGACCATTTATGTTTCAGCTACGCCCGGCCCCTACGAATTGACCAAAGTGGGCGGCGAAGTAGTCGAGCAGATCATCCGGCCCACGGGTTTGATGGACCCGGAAGTGGAAGTGCGGCCGGTCAAGGGTCAGATTGATGATTTGCTGGAGGAATGTCGCCTGCGCGCCGAGCGCAACGAGCGCGTGCTGGTCACGACGCTCACCAAAAAGATGTCCGAAGATTTGACGGAATACTTTACCGAGGTCGGCGTCCGCGTGCGTTATTTGCATTCCGACATTGAAACGCTGGAAAGAATTAAAATTCTGCGCGATTTGCGGCGCGGCGAGTTTGACGTGCTCGTCGGCATCAACCTTTTACGCGAAGGATTGGATTTGCCTGAAGTCTCGCTGGTGGCCATTCTCGATGCGGACAAAGAAGGCTTTCTCCGCTCGGAATCCTCACTCATCCAGACCATCGGGCGGGCGGCGCGCAACTCACGCGGCAAAGCGTTGCTGTACGCCGATCGCATCACAGAATCAATGCGCAAAGCCTTGGAAGAGACCAGCCGCCGCCGCACTCTGCAAGAGGCTTACAACCTCGAGCACGGCATTACGCCGCAGACCATCATTAAGTCGATTGAGTCGACGCTGGTGACCGCCTACGAAGCCGATTACTTCAAAGTGCCGCTCAACTTAGATGACTACGAGGAATACGCGCAGGGCAACATCGAGGCCACGGTCGCGCGCCTTGACGCGGAGATGCGCGAAGCCGCCAAGCGCTTCGAGTTTGAGCGCGCCGCCGAGCTGCGCGACCGCATCAAGTACCTGCGCGAGCGCGAAATCCAGACCGCTTAGGAAGGATGAAGGCGGAAGGATGAAGGCGGAAGGATGAAGGCGGAAGGATGAAGGATGAAACGAAGGACGGAAGAACTTTTATAAAATCTTATATCCTGAGCTTTCATCCTTCCGCCTTCCGCCTTCATCCTTCCAAAAGGCTCCCTTCAAATGAAGAAAAATTGCATGAAAGTGGAAGAGATGGCGTTACTGAAGATTGTCAAATACGGCGATCCGGTGTTGGAGACGCCGGGCGATTTTGTCACCGAGTTTGATGACGATTTGAAAAAGCTTGTCGCCGATATGTTTGAGACGATGTACAACGCGCCGGGCGTCGGGCTGGCGGCGCCGCAGGTGGGCGTTTCGCAGCGAATTTTTGTGATGGACTGTTCGGGCGGCTCAGATCCCGCGCAGCGCGTGGCGATGATCAATCCGTCGATTATCAACGTCGAAGGCGAGCAGGTGGGCGAGAAGGCTGTCTCTCGTTTCCTGATATTTTCTTTTCCGTCAAGCGCGGCTTGCGTGCGGTTGTGCGCGCGCAAGACCCGGAAGGAAATGAGTTTGAGTTGGACGGCCTGGACTTGACCGCACGCTGTATGCTGCATGAGACGGATCACTGCGACGGCGTCCTTTTCATTGATCGCACGACGGTACTGAAAAGGGAAATGGTGAAGCGCAAAATCAAAAAGATGATGAAAGCGGGACGCTGGATTTAACGCGTCAGGCGTAGAAGCAATTTGACAGAGGTGCATTTATGGTGAGCGAGTTTCGCAATGAGCCGTTGACGGATTTCAACCGGGAAGAGCATGCGCGCTCCATGCGCGCGGCCCTCGAAAAAGTTAAAGGTGAGTTGGGGCGCGAGTATCCGCTGGTGATCGGCGGCGAGCGCTTGGAGAGCGCGGGCAAGTTTGAGAGCTTTAACCCGGCGAGAAAAACCGAGGTGGTGGGACGTTTTCAAAAAGCGACGGCCGACCAGGCGCGCCGCGCCGTCGTGAGCGCGCATGAAACCTTTACGACCTCATGGCGTCACACCGCGGCCGAGGAGCGCGCGCAATTGCTTTTGCGCGCGGCCGCGCTTCTGCGCGAGCGCAAGCACGAAATGTCGGCCTGGATGATTTACGAGGTCGGGAAAAGTTGGGCCGAGGCTGACGGCGATACCGCCGAGGCCATAGACTTTTGCGAATTCTACGGGCGCGAGATGCTGCGCTACGCCGCCACGCAGCCGCTCGTCAAAGTACCGGGCGAAGAAAACGAGCTTGTCTACATTCCGCTCGGCGTGGGCGTGGTGATTCCGCCTTGGAATTTCCCGCTGGCGATTATGGCGGGCATGACGGTGGCGTCAGTCGTGACCGGCAACACGGTCGTCCTCAAGCCTTCGTCGGATGCGCCCACAATCGCTTACAAGTTTTTCGAGATCCTTGAGCAATGCGGCTTGCCCGCCGGCGTGGTCAACTTGATGACCGGGTCTGGGGCGGAAGTGGGCGATGTGGTGGTTGACCACGCGCTCACGCTACGTGGCTTTTACCGGCTCAAAGGAAATCGGTTTGCGCATCAACGAGCGCGCCGCCAAGGTGCATGAGGGACAAATCTGGATCAAGCGCGTCGTGGCGGAGATGGGCGGCAAAGACGCGATCATCGTCGAGGCCGACGCCGATGTGGAAGATGCATCGACGGGCGTCGTGCAAGCGGCCTTCGGCTTTCAGGGACAAAAGTGCTCTGCTTGCTCGCGCGCCATCATTCACACAGACGTTTACGAACCGATGCTTGAACGAATCGCCGCAAAGACCGCGCAATTGCGCGTTGGCGATCCAATTGAGCAATCAACCAACATGAGCGCGGTGATCAATCAAAAAGCTTTCCAGACCATCAACGACTATATCGCCAAGGGGCAGGCCGAAGGAGGCCGCTTGATTGCGGGCGGCGGAAGCGACGGCGAGCAAGGCTTCTTCATCGAGCCGACCGTGATCGCCGACGTGAAGCCGGGCGACACGATTGAGCAACAGGAAATCTTCGGGCCTGTGCTCGCCGTCATCAAAGCGGAGAGCTTCGACGACGCGCTACGCATCGCCAACGGCACCGAGTACGGATTAACGGGCGCTCTCTACACCGCCGATGGGTCAAAGCTTGAGCGCGCGAAGCGCGAGTTTCACGTCGGCAACCTTTACCTGAACCGCAAATGCACGGGCGCCCTTGTCGGCGTGCATCCCTTCGGCGGCTTCAACATGTCCGGCACCGATTCGAAAGCCGGCGGACGCGATTACCTCGGACTTTTTATGCAAGCCAAAGTTTCGGCCGCCAAAGTGCACGCGCGCGAAGATGCGGAGGTTGAGCGGCGGCCCGCGATCTAACCTCTGTGAATACGATGTCAGCAGATCATCTTAAATGTCCGACAATCTTCTCGATTGTCGTTGACACTGCGAGACAACAAGCTTCGCAGCTTGGCATGAACGCGACAATCGAGAAGATTGTCGGACACTTTGATAACAGGGATGTCGGCCGCAGTAGTCGCGCTTCGAGCAAAGCGATGAATTATCCCTGACATCGCACGCTCGTTACCGTTTAGCTCAACTATTTTAATGCGACTTGTCTTTATGGGCACTCCCGAGGCGGCCGTGCCCACGCTCAAGCGGTGTGTGGAGGGCGGGCACGAAATCGTGGCCGTGTGGACGCAGCCCGACCGTCCGGCGGGGCGCGGTCACAAGCTCACCCCCTCGCCGGTGAAAGAATACGCTCTTGGGCACAACCTCCCCGTTTATCAATTCGCTAAGATCAAGACCGCCGAGGCCGAGCAGCTTTTTTCCGCACACCGCACGGACGCCGCCATTGTTGTCGCCTACGGTCGCATTCTGCCGCCGTCGTTTTTGCGCGCACCCAGGGCGGGCTGCATTAACGTGCATTTCTCTTTGCTACCGAAGTATCGCGGAGCGGCGCCGGTTAATTGGGCCATTGTGCGCGGCGAGCGGGAAACGGGCGTGACCACAATGCAAATGGATGAGGGTCTGGATACCGGGCCCATCTACCTGCAACGCGCTACGGAGATTGGCGACGAAACCGCGGCTCAAGTAATTGATCGCCTGGCCCTGCTGGGGGCCGAGCTATTGTGTGAAACCCTGGAACGTCTGGACGATTTGACTCCGCGCGTGCAAGTGTCCGACGAAGCGACGTTCGCCCCTCTGCTGCGGCGCGAAGACGGGCGCATCAATTGGAACCAAGCGGCCGTTGAGATTGAGCGCGCCGTGCGCGGCTTTCAACCGTGGCCGAACGCTCACACCGAATATGACGGACGACGCGTGATCATCTGGCGCGCCCACGCGCAAGATGAGGCTTTATTGCCGCCGGAAAATATTTACGCCCATGGCGAAATCGTGGAGGCGCGCGGAGAATCTTTAGTGGTGGCCTGCGGCGGCGGCACCGCTTTGAGCATTCGCGAATTGCAGCCCGAGACCAAACGGCGCATGAGCGCGCGCGATTTTCTGAACGGCGCACAGCCGCGTGCGGGTGAGAAATTCCTATGAGCGGCGCCGGTTCCGCTCGCGGCGAGCGCACGGTTGCGCCCGCCCGCCTGGTGGCGTCTGAAATTCTGCGGCGGGTAGAAGATGAAGGCGCTTACGCCGCCGTGCTGCTCATCGCGGCGACTGAACAACTCAGGCCGGACGACCGCGGGTTGGTTTACGAATTGGTTTTCGGAACGTTGCGCCGGCAACTGTGGTTGGATAAATCCATCGAGCACTTTGCCGGCGGGCGCAGCGTCGAAGTCTGGATCCTCCGATTCGCTGCGCGCTCAGGCTCGGCCTTTACCAATTACGTTTTCTGTCGCGCATCCCCGCTTCCGCCGCGGTCAACGAATCCGTCAATCTCGCTTACCGGTATCGCTTGCGCTCGGCCGCGGGCTTGATCAACGCGGTGCTCAGGCGCGCCGTCCGCGAACACACATATGACCCGGTCGCAGATGCTCGCAACGACTTGGAGCGCGCCTCGCTCGCCACTTCCCATCCCGCATGGCTGATCGAGCGCTGGGCGCGCAGCTTCGGCTGGGACGAGGCGCTCGCGTTCGCGCAAATCAACAACACGATTCCGCCCACAGCTTTTCGCATTAACACGCTGCGCATAGAGGAGGAGTCGCTGCTGCGCCGTTTGAGCGATCAAGGCGCGGCGAGTGTGACCCGATCTTTGATCGCGCCGGGAGCTTGGCGCATAGAGGGAGGAAGCAACGCGCGGCTGCAAGAATTGACGCGCGAAGGATTGATCTATCTGCAGGACGAAGCTTCTCAACTTGTGAGCACGGCGCTTGATCCGCAGCCCGGAGAGCGCATTCTTGATGTTTGCGCCGCGCCGGGCAGCAAGGCCACCCACGCAGCCATTAAAATGCGGGACACGGGCCACATCGTGGCCGGCGACATTCACCTCCACCGCTTGAAAAGTTTGCGCACAACGGCCGCGCGGCAAAATCTGCAAAGTCTCTCTTTGCTCGCCTTCGATGCGGAAATCGCCATCCCGTTCGCCGACGGCGCGTTCGACCGCGTCCTGATCGACGCGCCGTGCACGGGAACGGGCACGCTCAGGCACAACCCCGAAATTCGTTGGCGCCTCTCAGCCGCCGGCATCACGGAGCTGGCAAAGCGGCAAAAAATAATGCTCAATTGCTCCGCGCGAGCGGTCAAGCTGGGCGGCCGTTTGGTTTATTCGACTTGTTCAGTTGAAACGGAAGAAAACGAGGATGTTGTGGCCGCGTTTCTGGCCGACCATTCTGAGTTCAATCTTGTTGCGGCTCACTTGCCGACCGAGCTTTCCAACAGTTTTGGGGCCGCGCGCACGTGGCCGCAACGCCACGGAGCGGACGGCTTTTTCATAGCTGTTTTGGAGAAAAATCAGCTCGCCCGCTATTGAGATCAAGGTTGCTCTATTCGTGACGGCGCGCTTTCTTTGCAACTCCCGGCGTTTAAATGTCACTTACCTTATTGGGTGTCATTTGATTGGTTGCGAAAATGGGTAAATCCCGTCCGAGATGTACTCGGCTTGCGGCCTATTTACTCGGATGTTAAACTGCGATCTCTTTTTACCCCAGATGTTTGCGGGTACGTCGATACTTTAACGAGGCACACAAAGACTGTGACAGCGAAGCGAACGGTCGTTTTGGCGTTGGGCAAGGTCGGGTTGATTCTTGTCGTCGCTGCGGCTTTTACGCTCGCCATGTTGGGCACGATTTATCTTTCGTTGCGCAGTCCCGAAGTGCAGGTGCCGGAAGTGGTCAACAAAAAACGGTGGGACGCGGAAGATGCGCTCAACGAATCCGGCCTGAACATGCGGGTGCGCGCCACGCGGTATGTCGCCAAGGTGCAGCCGGATATGGTGCTCAGTCAATCGCCGGCGCCGGGGCAGGCTGTGAAAGCCGGGCAGACGATTGCCGTTGTCGTCAGCCGTGCCCGCGGCAAAGATGACCCCATCGCGGTGCCGGACGCGCCGGCCGAAGGTGATCAGGCTGCTACTGCTCAAAACCAAAATGCAGCGGTAAAAAATCAAAACTCAAACGAGAGACCAGCCAGGCCGCGAAACGCGAACGCGAAGAACACCAACGCCGTGACGGCTGGCGCACTCAATGCCAACGTGAACCGAGACGCGAATGCCAATAAAGGTCTCGTGACTAATCGCAACAGCAATACGAAACCGGGCGGCGTGAGCCCGAACAACTCCAATCGCGCCCCTCGTAACGCCAACGTTAATCGGCCGACGCCCGCTGCGCCGCGATTAACCAACTGGCCCTGAATTGTTTTCCGTAAGCGCGAAGCTATGATCGATATTGCGCCGTCAATTCTTGCGGCAGACTTTGCGCGCCTCGGCGAGCACATCGATGTCGTCGCAGCGGGCGGCGCGTCGATGCTGCATGTGGATGTGATGGACGGTCATTTTGTGCCCAACATCTCGCTCGGTCTGCCCGTCGTCCGGTCGATCGCGCAGCACACGCGACTGCCCATAGATGCGCACCTGATGATCGCCGAGCCGGGCCGCTACGCAACTCAGTTCGTCGAAGCCGGCGCCGCGCTGGTCTCGGTTCACATAGAGGCCGATCCGCACCTGCACCGCACGGTGACGGCCATTAAAGAAAAAGGCGCGCAGGCGGGCGTCGCCCTTAATCCGATGACGCCGCTGGCGAGCATCGAAGAGATCATCTCCTTCGTTGATTACGTGGTGATCATGTCGGTTAATCCGGGTTTTGGCGGGCAAAAGTTTATCAGCACATCGCTTGACAAGCTGCGGCGATTACGGGCGATGATTCAGGAACGAGGCTTAAAAACGAGGATTGAGATTGACGGCGGAGTGGATCGCCATAACATCGCCGAAGTGGTCGCCGCCGGCGCGCAAATCGTCGTCGCCGGCTCAGCCATCTACGGCGACGCTGACCCGGCCGGGGCCGTCCGCGCGTTGCGCGCCGCGACCGTGCAGTGGGCCTAAGACGAAATTATCAACGCCGCGCCCGCTTGGACATTACGATTGACAAAAGTAAAGCCGCCCATTTTAAATCGATTTTGAATTGGCGATTAGTGTTTGACTTGGAGGTATTTTAATGCGTTTTCGTTTCTTATCATTGCCCGCTTTGTGCGCTGCCTTGTGCTTCGCCGTGATGCCGGGCGCCGCCGTCCGAACGCTTGCGCAAGCGCCCGCTCCGGAAACCGGACGCGCTCAGTCGGACCTTTTGCCCATCCAGAGGCTTGAGGTGATGCGTCAACGTCTGGAGACCATGCGGCGCACCGTCAACGGCGCCGTCTCCGGCCTCGGCGACGGCAAGAAAGACGATAAAACCCCTGCGTCGCTTGATGATCCGCGGACGCGTTTAAAGAGCTTGGAAAAGGAAGCCGCCTCGGTGCTTTCGGATGTGGCGAATTTTCGCGGCAAACAAGAACGCGCCGAAAAATACGATGTGAGCGAGCTCGACCGATTGGAAAGCGCGGTGGGCGAGCTGAACACGCGCGTTGACGTTGCGCTCAGGGAAACGGCCGAAGCGCGTCGCGTCGCGTCTCCCGGAGCAGTCGCCGAGTCGGGCGAGAAAAAGAAAAAAGCGGGATTTTTCGGACGCTTGCTCGGTCGCGGCGACGGGCCCGAGTATCAGCCGCTGATCGACACCGTGGCTCCCGGGCGCGACCGCGAACTCTTCGAGCAGGCCGCCAAATACACGCGCAAAAGCCAATATGAAACGGCGCGTCTTTTGTTCAATGTCATCATCACAACTTACCCCGAGTCAAATTATTTGCCGCTCGCGAAGCTCGCCATCGCCGATACTTTTTATCGCGAGGGAACCACGAGCGCGCTGATTCAAGCGGCCGCGGCTTACCGCGATTGGCTCACGTTTTTTCCCACCGATCCTCTGGCCGCCGCCGTGATGTTGAAGATGGCCGAGGCGGAGATGCGTCAGATGGGCTTGGCTGATCGCGACGTCTCGCATGCGACCAAAGCCGAAGTGCAATTAAAGGCCATTACGCAAAGTTTCCCGGATACGCCGCTGCGCGCGGAAATCACCAAGCGGCTCAATGAGGTGCAAGAAAATCTCGCGATGCACAATTTGCAGATCGCGCGCTTTTATTACGGCCGCAACGAAAACAACAAGGGAGGCCTCAAAGGCGCCCAATCGCGATTGCTCGAAATTGCGAGAAAGTATCCGAACTTCTCTTACATGGACGAAGTCTTTTACAAACTGGGTACCACCTACATGCTCGAAGAAGAGCCGGACGAAGCGGCGAAGTATTATCAGCAGCTGGCGCGCGATTACCCGAACAGCGAATTTGTGGAAAAGGCGTCGGAGCAGTTGGGCGTGATCGGCGCCCCTGTGCCCGAGGCGGACCCGATCAAAAAGAATTTGCCGGCGCCGATCCGCCCATCGTTTACCAGCAACATGCTCAGAGAAGTCATCGGCAGCCCCGATGTCACCGTTACCAAAGACGGCGTGCTGATTAGCGGCGACGACGAAGCCGTTGATTTGCTGGCCACCGCGATTGAGCGTGGCGGCGTTTTGCCCGCCGAGTATCTGGAGAATCCGAGCCGTCGTTCACCCAGTCGCGTCGGGCCGGCCCCCGTCACGGCTCCGGCCAATCGTCCGGCTCCGGTTGGCAACGTTTCTCCCGCACCGCCCGAAGCGGAGAAGGGCCAGGGCATTACGATTCAGCCGACGCGGCCGGGCGCGCCCGCCGGCACCACACCCGCCGGCAGCGCTCCGTCAATCACGGCGCCGCAAACCGGCCCGGCCACTACTCCGCCACCAACCGCGAACGGCGGAACCGCAGCGCCGTCATCCACTAACAGCACGCCGTAATGGTTTGAATAAGCGTGGGCTGGAAAAAGGCGCGACTGTCCGCGTTTTTTTTCAGCCCACGCTTTCGTTTTCACCGGCGAGCTTGAGCGACAATGTGCCAATCGCATTTGACCGCTTGTTTGCTCCGCGCAAAAACTCGGTGGTAGAATTCAGACTGCTGGCCAATGGGTAAATAATGGCCAGCAGAAATCGGGACGCCAACCAAGAAGGTCGTTACTTTATCGATGCCAGAGACCGCAGCCCCGCGCGATGAATTTGCCAGCCGCCATCTTTTCTCCGTGAGACTTGTTTCGGCAGCCGTCACGCTGACTTTGGTGCTCGTCGCCTTGTCCTTTACCGGCTTGTACCCGTCTTCAAGGTCTTTCGATCAAACGCTTTCCGTCGCTTTGCGCATCGCGATTCTTTTCTGCGGACTGGGTGCGGTCGTCGTCCGGCGCACACGCTTTAACCGCATGCGCTTGCGTGACACGGCCGCTTTGCGAGGCTCCTCCGGTTTGCTTGGTTCTTTGCAGAAAACGACTTTGCTGGTGACTGCGCTGGCCGTCTTGATGGCCATCATGGGGTTCTTAATCACCACGCAGACCGGCAATCCCATTGACACGCTGCTGCCCGCGATCGCCGCCCTGGCCATTCTTCTTTTCACTTATCCGCGCCGCGCCGCGTGGCAGCGCACACTGCAAACAGCCACGGAACCGGAGGGCGACGCGACGTCTCCGACGAAAGGAAGTGCCTCTTGAAGATAGATTCGCGCCGTTTACCATTTGTGGCCGCGGCGCTTTTGACGAGCACGCTGCTGTGCTCTGCTGCGGCGACCTCAGTGGCCGACGGCCATCCGTTACGTCAAGAAGCAGGGGCGGCCGTTGCGGCGGCGGCGGCGGTGCCCCGCGAAAAAAGAGCGCAGGCTTATGCGAAGCTGCTGGAGGGGCAGCGCTACTTGATTGGCGGCGGCGTAAATGATACGTCGCTGTCGATGGCGGCGCAGCAAGCTTTCGAGCAAGCCATCAAGCTTGATCCGATGCTCTCCGAGGCGTATGTGGGCCTCGCCGATATAGCTTTCTTTTACCGCAGCGATTTTAACGAAGCCGAGCGGCAGGCGGCGGCGGCGATCCGCGTCAATCAGAACAGCTTCGGAGCTCACCGCGTGCTTTCAAGAGTGCTGACCTTTAAGAGCGGTTTGCGCGAAAATAACTTTGATAAGGAAGCCTGGGAGCGCGCCATCGCGGAATTGCGTGAAGTGGTGCGTCTTAACGCGGCGGATGCCGAAGGGTGGGCCCTTTTGGGCGATTTCTATTTAGATCTCGGAAGAAAGCAAGAAGCCATCGCGGCTTTCACCAATTGGGAATCGTCTCCGGCGCCGCTTGACGCGCGCGTTTATCAACTTATTACGCGTATGCAGCGCGACCTCACGGCTGAATCGGCCGCGGCGCGTCTGAGCGAAGCTTACTTGCGCGCCGACCGGCCAATCGAGGCTTACCACGCTATTCGCCGCGCCATGTCCCGCAATTCTGATAATGAAGAGTATGTGGGTCAGCTCTACGACGTGGTGATGGCCGGCGGAGCGGATGACGCGAGCGCTCTGGTTGAGCTGCGGCGCTTCGCAGCCGCGAGCCCGGAGAACGCCGCGGCGCAAAGAATGCTCGCCCTGGTGCAGGCGCGCGCCGGCCAAACGGATGAAGCCGTGGCCACACTTCAACAAGCAGTGGCGCGTCGCGCCGGCGGGCCGGCGGCCGGAGTTGCGCTGCGCAAAGATCTCGCACAAACGCTTTCTAATGCGACGCGCTACGCGGAAGCGATTGCGGTTTATCAAGAGCTTGCCAAAGAACTGGGCGAAAAAAGCAATACTCCGCTCGCCGCGGAAGAGGGCAGACGCGAGGCCGCACAGATCCTCACCAACCTGATCGGTTTGCAAAAACAAATCGGCCGCGCGACGGACGCGCTGTGGCGACCGTTGAGCTGACGCGACGGCTCTTAGGCGGCGACGATCCGACGGCCGATGAGCAGTATGTGGAGCTGCTGCGAGACCAATCCAAATGGCGCGAGGCGCTGCAAGCGGCCCGCGAAGCGTCAGTCAAATATCCGGGGCAGCGATCGCTGTTGTGGTATCAGGCGGCGACGCTGACCGATCTCGGAAGAATAGATGAGGGAGTCGCGCTGTTGCGCGGCCAGCTCAAAAACACGCCCGAAGACGTGCGCAGCTACATCCAGATTTCCGCGCTTTACACGCAGGCCAATCGCGGAGCGGAGGCCGTCGCGGCCGCGCGCAAAGCGCTCGAGCAAACGCCCGCCGCGAATCAGAAACTGCAAACCATAGTTTTGCTTTCGCTTTCGTCGGCGCAAGAAAAGGCGGGCGATCCGCGCGGCTCTGAGGAATCGTTGCGGCGTGTTTTATCGCAAGAGCCAAACAACGCGCAGGCTTTAAATAATCTCGGGTATTTTTTGATCGAGCGCAACGAAAGATTGGAGGAAGCCGCCGGCATGATTCAGCGAGCGTTGCGCGCCGACCCGTTTAATTCGTCTTACCTGGACAGCCTCGGCTGGGCCTACTACAAGCTCGGCAAACTTGAAGAGGCCGAACGCTATTTGAGCGACGCGGCGCGACGCTCCGCAAATTCGGTGGCAATTCAAGAGCACCTGGGTGACGTTCTCTTAAAGCGCGGCAAGCTCGCCGAGGCGCGCCTCGCTTGGCAAAAGGCGCTCGAGCTTTCCGGCGAAGCCGCGGAGACGTCGCGTTTGCGTGCGAAATTAAACACTAACAAGAAGTAGCAGCTACCCACCACACTCCGCACGGATTTGACCGGGGCGGCACGGCTTCACTGAGGCCGTGCCGCCCTTAAGTTTTCCGCCGTTTGGTCGATAAATCCTCTGCAAATCGATGAGAAAGATCAAACAGCATCGGTGGCGTTAAAAAGCTCACAATCAAATTTTTGCAATCATCCTGACGTACAAGAATGTTCAGTTATAAGTTATTCTGCCCAAAAATCTTCTCGCTTCGGAGATAATTTCCGGCGCTCCTCGCTTCGCACCCTTTGCAACGCGCCCGGCGAAGCGTTTGCTCGGCTTTGCTGTTTTCGCTCTCGTCGTCACCCTCGCGCCCGCTTTTTGTGCGGACCGCGGCGCTTCGGCTCACGGCGCTCAGCCGCGACCGGCGGCGCAACACGTCGTCAGTGTGATGTTCGGAAACGTCTCTGAGAGTAACTGGGTGGGAGGCTCCGCGGTGAGCCCCGCCTTTCTCAGTGACGCGAGCATCGAGGAGCGCGCCTTTCATCTCATCAATGAAGCGCGGCGCGCGCACGGACTCAGAATTTTGGAGTGGCACGCGGATCTTCACCGGATGGCGCAGTCGCATTCGGGCAGCATGGCGCGCGACGATTTTTTCTCTCACATCGATCCGCACGGCTTAGGGATGCTCGGGCGCGCGCGCCGCACAGGCCTCGCCGGCTGGCGAGCTCTGGGCGAAAACTTGGCCTACAATCTCGGCTACAGCGACCCGGCCGCGTTTGCCGTTCACGGTTGGGCCGATTCAATCAAGCATCGCCGCAATTTGCTGCGCCCCGTTTTTACGCACACTGCGATCGGCGTCGCCCGCACGCTCGATGGTCGATTCTTCTTTACACAAGTGTTCGGCTCGAAGTAAAAAAGAGTGACAAGTGACAAGTGACAAGTAAGAAGAAAAAGATGAAGTGTGCGGTAAGTTGACTTCTGTACGCGAGTAACTTCGTAGTGTGCTACTCTGCTTCAAGCACTGTCTCCCTCGACTTGTCACTCGTCACTTGTCACTCTTTTTTTATGTCACAGACGAGGCTCAGTCTCCTTCCTACGCGAAAATTAATTGAACTTGCGTGTGCTCGGCCGCCGCGCGAACTTGCATGAGATTGAAACCGTTTTCCAAACAATTAGTCTGCGCGATCATTTGAGCTTGAGGTTGATCGTCGCGGACAACTTGAGCGAGCTCAAACGCGCACGATGTGCCGCTTGGCGGCGACAACTTGGTGATCAAAGCCGCGCTCGCGTTGCGCGAGCGCTGTGGCATGAGCTCTGCTGGCGTGCGCGTGCATCTGAAAAGCGGATTCCTTTGGGCGGCGGGCTCGGCGGCGGATCATCAAACGCTGCGGTGACGTGCTGGCGCTCGTGCGGCTGTGGGGCCTCCGTGCTTCACACGCAGAGCTGGCCGAGATCGGGGCGCGCCTGGGAGCCGACGTGCCGTTTTTTTTAATCGGCGGAACCGCTTTCGGCACCGGCACGGGCGCAAGTATCTCTCCTTTGGCCGACGCTCCAGCGGCGCGGCTTTTGATCGTCACCCCCGCCGTTCGGGTTGCGACCAATCGCGCATACGCCGGCCTGAACGCCCCTGCCTTGACAACAAATCCCCAAGAACCTAAGCTAACTGTTTTGCGTGCGGAAGAGAGACTTTCCCGCTTTGGCGTAGGGTCTCTGCACAA
>JBBJMB010000033.1:0-18755 GCA_037719755.1 Pyrinomonadaceae bacterium | reverse complement strand
ACGTATCTCTCCCGCCTTGTGCGATCCCTCGAGACAGGGGTCCTCTAGCGAGGTATGTCTTCATGCCGGAAATCATTCGCCTGCTGACAGCACGCCTGCGCGACTTCTTGGGCAATCGCCGGCGGGCTCCGCGCCATAGCGCTCGCCTTGCGTTTAGCTTATCAATTGAAGAAGCGCGCGCCGTAGCCGCGGCCAACGGCAACAATCGCCGATTGGCGACCATCAACGGACATACTTGTGATCTGAGTGCAACCGGTCTCGGATTGATCGTTCTGGCGATTCGGATCGGCGATCAGTATTTGACCGGCGAAGCGCGAGTGCTGCGCGTCACTCTTGAGCTTCCCGGAGCGATGATTCAGGTGCGCGTGCGGCCTGTTCGTCACGAGCAGATGCAAGGCGAAGGAAAAACAGCTTTCTGATCGGCGCGGCATCATCGAGCTGAGCGCGGAAGATCGCGCGCGGTACATGTCTTACCTGAAAAGTATTTCCGCCCAAAAATTACCTGAATTCCAACCATCCGAAAACCTGCGGCACATGAAAGTCAGGTTGTGCGGTGAGGGTTGGCTGCCACGCGAGATAGCCGCGATCGGCGCCGCGCCGACGCAGCGAAAGAAATTCGCGCGCCAGCGCTCGCCGCGCTGGGGTGGTTGGCGTTTGAAAGCCAGCCACGGCACAACATCCGATCATCACTTCATCGACGTTGACCCGAGCGTGCGCGCTCATCCCCGAACTATACTCCCAGTTCGTTTCCCGCCCGCCTGGGGTCAGATGAATAGCCAGGTCAAGCCACTCGCCGGTCGGCGCGGCCTCAAATTCAAAGTAAGCCTCGGGCTCCCCCCCGCGAGGTGCGACAAACATTTCGCACACGTCGCGGTCCCACAGGCCAATGACTTTTTGTGTCGTCTGCGGCCTGGCGCTCACCACCAGCGGCTCATGCTGGCGACAAACAAAGCGCACGCACAAACCACCTTCGTGCCAGACGAGGCGCGCCTCCGCGTGGCGAGTCGGCGGCGCATCTTTGCCGGACCAGTAACGCGAGATGGTCACCGGCGGCGCGTGATTCCATTCCTCGTGATTGAAGTCAGACGCCGCCAACTGCTTTGTTCGCGCATGGTGAACGTGGATGACCGACTCTTTACTCACACTTTGAACCTCTCAATTGTTCTTTCTCTGCGCCCCTCTGCGTTGAGGTAAGTCTGATTTAAACGCAAAGGGGCGCGAGGGTCACCCCTTTTTTGAAGATACTTCGAGAACCAAGATAAAATCGTGCTCGCCGGCGCTGTTTGCTTCGGGCGGCGTGAATTGTTTGCTGCCTTGATTGGCGAAGGGAGAACCTTCGATTGGGTGGAAGCGGCCGTCAGTTGGATCGTACCAACGCGCCATTGTGGGGCCGGAAAGCTTGCTCAAGTTGATGGTCACCGCGCGGCTCGTCGGAAGATAAGCGAGTATCAAGCGGCCGTCGTCGGTGCGCGCGGCCGAGGCATAGGTGGCTCCCGCCTCATACCCGGCCGTCAGTGCGGCGTGTTTTTGGTCGGGCACTAATTTGTGCCAGGGGCGAGCGGCGAAAAGCGTTTTGATGTGCGCCATCTGCCTCGTTCCCGGTTTGTCGAGCGCGTCCTGCCAATCCTTGCCAAAGTGCCAGATGGTGGCGCTGCCGTAGGCGTGGCCCGCCGCACCTGAAAGCAGCGCCCAATAGGCTTGCCGCCTCACCAGGTACGGCGTCCAGGGAAAGCCCGTGTTCGCCTCGCCTTCGTAGCCGGTTTCGCCGAGCACAATGGGTCGCAACCGTGCCCGTCGGTTGTATTCGGCGCTGATCTGTCGGTAAGCAGGTTCGTAGGTGTAAGCCAGATTGATGTCAAGCCAAGAGGCTTGGTGAAAGAACTCCGCGCTCGGGTGTTCGGGCCCGGCATGAAACGTCTGCAATTGGTGAGGCGATGTTTCTCGGATGCCCTCGGCGAGCGCTTGCGCCGCTTCCGCCTTATCGCCCGGGTTATTGTCTCCGCCTTGAATCCACATGATGTTTTTAAATTCACGGTAGCGGTTCCCGAGAAAACGGCCGTAGCTGCGGGTCGCCTCGGGCGTGAGATCTTTGCGCCAGCCGGAGCCGTTGTAGCCGAACCAAGATGCCGAGATGACAACTAGAAATCCGCGCCCGGTGGCGGCGCGCACCACTTGATCCAGGTTCTTCCAATACGGTTCATGCGGCCGCGTGATGTCGCCCGGCGGATCGAAAGGCTGATCGCCGTGTACGTTTGCCGTTCCCTCTTTCTCTTTGTTGATCGCGTGGAGGTGAACGGTGTTGAAGCCCTGCGCTTGGCGGTGTTCCAAATACTGCTCCACTTCGATTGGCCTGAGCCTGAACGCCATGCGCCATGCGGTGTCGGCGTGATACAGAAACGGTTGTTCGCGCTGATCCACCAGGTAGCGTTTATTGGCGCTCACCTTCAGGGGAAACACCGGCGTTTGCGCGCCGCCCGAAACAACCAAAGCGCCGCTCATCAGCATGCAAAAACCGATCAATCGCAAAACGAAAAAATAACCGACTCTCGGCATCACCACTGCTATTGAATTCATCGGCGCCCTCACCTCATCCCCGAAACTGATAATCCGGAAGCGACGAGTGACGAGTGACGAGTGACAAGAAAAACCCTTCTGCTCTTTCTTGTCACTTGTCACTCGTCACTTGTCACCTTATCTTAGATCTATGCGCGACTTTGTTGACCGCCGCTCGATTGTGCGCAAGATCTGGGGCCATTCGGACCTGATCTTGTTGGTCTTTGCGGGGTCGGCGGCTGAATTCGCGCTCAACCGGGCGGTCGATTGGCTATTCTTTACCAACAAATTGCCGAGCGATCCGGTGGGGCGTCTTTTTTCCACCGTCCGCCACGCGCAGCAAATCGTTTTCGTTGACGAAGCGACGGCCGAGCGAACCTTTGCGCGCATCATCGCCGCTCACAAAGGCGTCGAGCGCGCGCGCGGAGGAGACTCCATTCCGGACTGGGCGCACCGCGACGTGCTCTACATGCTCATCGACTACAGTGAGCGCGCCTACGCGTTGCTTCACAGGCCGCTCACAAATGCGGAGCGCGTTGAGCTGTATGCGGTTTTTAAGCGCGTCGGCGAAGGGCTCCAAATTCCGGAGCTGCCCAGCACTTACGCGGATTGGCAAGTTGATCGCGAGCGCCACATGGAGCGTGACCTGGCTTTCAGTCCTCACACCGCGCGCCTTTTCAAACAATACCGTCGTCACCTGGGAGCTTGGCGCTACGATTTGCTGCTGCAAGTGCAATCGCTACTTGTTCCGCCGCAGGTCCGGCAGCTTCTCCGCCTCAAGCCGCTGCCGTTGCTGCCACTGGCGGTGCGGACGTACCGCCTTTGCGATCAATTGCAACTGCGCTCTGTTGTGCAGCTGGCGTTGATTCCGCCGAACTATTTAAAGGATGTGCGCGCGTTCGATCGAAACGGTGAAGCTTAATTGCCAAAAATCTTATAACTCATGTGACGCAAAACTCAACATAAGCCATCACGAACAAAGAGCCTGCGACAGCAGGCGGCAGATTCGTAGCCACAGGCATGCGGCCTGTGGTGTGAGCATCAACAAATGTGGCTAAGCCTGCTCGGAGCAGGCGACAGATGCGGCTTGCCTTGATGCGAGAGGCGCGGGTGTGGCAGGCGACGGCCTCTGCTGCCGCCCGCCGCGCGGGCTACGGCTTGATCGGCGGCGAGTGCCACAGGCCCGCACGCCTGTGGCTAATACTCTGCCGCCTGCTCGGAGCAGGCCGGAGAACACGCCATGCCCTGAGTAGTTAGTTATCAAACCGGGTAAGTATCACGAACGCCCGGCGGGTCGGGCCGTCGGATCGCCGGGCGACATTTGATGGTCTGCCAAAGTGACTTGCCGGCCGCTCGCCAAAGTTTCCACTTCATGATTGAGACGGTGCCGGTTTTTCTGCCTTCATGAGGCACAAGCTGATTGTTGATGCGCAGCCCCGCCCCCGCCATCGTGCCGGAGATAATGATGTTGGGCGCGAAGGTGTCGTCGGGAATCTGCACCACGATTTGTCGCAAAATGTCGGCGCGCATCAAACGATAAGGCACGTTCACATCACGGACGCCGTTACCGAACAGCAATCGCACCGTGATTCGTGAAAAGGCGCTAATTAACCGGCGCCCGACGTTTTGCTGCCGGCCTTGACGAAATCCGAACAGCGCATCGTAGCGCTCACGTTTTTCCCACAGCTGCGGAAAATGTTCCGGCCTCATTTCATCATCGCTGTCGCACTGAAACACCCACCGGGCCATCTCGACCGCCTGACGGTACCCGAGCAGAACGGTCGGGCCGTGGCCGGAATTGGTTTTGTTGACGACCGAAACGCGGCGATCCTCCGCGAACTTTGAAAGCGCCTTTCGCGTTTCGTCCTGCGAGCCGTCATTCAAAACGATGATGAGATACTCAATGCCGAGTTCGGAAAGAACCGTGAGCCACGCCTCCACGACGCCCGCGATACACTCCTGCTCGTTGTAAACTGGCATTACCACAGCCAAGTCTAAAGTCATGCGCTTACCTTATCTGCTAACGACGCGGATTTGCCGAGGCTCTACGTAAGGCAAACAGTTGGGGCCAAAAAAACACCTGCTCGCGCGAAGTCAACTCCAGAGCCATTATAATCAAGGTTTACCGAATCTGGGGAGTGCCTATTGAGGGGTGACAGGTGACAAGTGACTGTAGGAGTGACAAGTGACAAGTGACAAGAAAGAGCGGAAGTTCTTTTCTTTCTTGTCACTTGTCACTTGTCACTTGTCACTCATAGAGTCACTTGTCACTCTCCACAGTCACTTGTCACTTAAGAAAGGAAGTCACGTTGTCTGAACTTATTTCCGTCGAGCCATCTCATTTGCACACGGACCGCGCGGCTGAGGGGCACCGCAGTTGTCCGGTTTGCCGGCGCGAGGCCCCCGATGGGCTGACGTCGCTCGCTTCGCTGTCAGATGATTTGCAGATGATTATCGCCGCCAATGCTCCGTCCGGAGTGGTGGTGGGCGAAGTTTGCGGCCGTTGCGTGGAGCTTTTTAATCGCGCCAAAGTGCAGCTCGAAACCAGGGCGGTGATTTTCGAGCAGGGCGGACTGGTGCTTCCGACGCCGCTCCGGCTCGACGCCGACGAGCGCTTTACGGGGCGCGGCATGACGATCGCTTGTTTGGATTCGGGATTTTACCCGCACTCCGATCTGACGATTCCCGACAGTCGCATTCTCGCTTATCACTCAATCGTAAAGGACGATTCGTCCACGCTGGAGGTGCCCGACGCGGCGAGCTGGCACGGCATGATGACCTCAGTGGTGGCGGCCGGAAACGGGGCTCTCTCCGGAGGCTTTTACCGCGGCATCGCGCCCGACGCGAACGTCGTGCTGGTTAAGCTCAGCTCTTCCGGGCGCATCTCCGAGCGACACATCAAGGGGCTCGAGTGGTGATGGAGCATCGCGCCGCGTACAATATCCGTGGTCAGCATCTCGGCGGGCGGCGACGACGAATCGTCATACCTGCAAAATTCTCTGACCAAAACGGTCGAGCGCGCGGTCAGGCAAGGGCTCGTCGTCGTGTGCGCGGTCGGAAACTCAGGATGTCGCCGGGGCACCCCGTTTACCCGCCGGCGAGCGCGCCCTCATGCATCGCCGTGGGCGGGCTCGACGACCAAAACTCGCTTGATCGCGCGCGCCGAGGAATGTACCGGTCTTCCTACGGGCCGACCTTCGATGGTTTGCAAAAGCCGGAAGTCATCGCCCCCGGCATTTGGGTGCCGGCCCCGATTCTGCCGCACACGCCGACGGCCGCCGAGGCCGAACTTTACGCTTCGCTCGATCATGCGCCGGACGAGCAACTGGTGCCGCTGATCGAGTCGCACCGCCATGTAGACCAGGGCCTTTACGAATCCCGCGATCTTCCCGTCCCGCTGCTTCGCCAATTGATTACCATCAAATTGCATGAAGGCAGCGTCATCAGCGAGCACTACAAGTACGTCGACGGGACTTCGTTTGCGGCGCCAATTGTTTCGTCGATTGTGGCGTGCATGCATGAGGCTCACCCGGGTCTGACGCCGCAGCAGGTGAAGAGAATCTTGATCGATACGGCGGAGCGGCTGCCCTCAATTGAGATTGACCGGCAGGGCTGGGGCGTGGTCGCCCCCAGGCGGGCCGTGGAAGTCGCCATCGCGCTCAGAAGCGAGTTCTGAATGCTGTTCTTCTCTGCGTTTCTCTCTTGTCTTTTCTCCGTGTTTCTCTGTGTTTAGGTAACACCTACTTAAACACGGAGAAAAGACAAGAGAGAAACGCAGAGAGAGGGTGTGTGTATTAAAGCTAAGTTGCTACTTCAACTCGGTTGCGCCCCGTTTGCTTCGCACGGTAGAGAGCGGCGTCCGCGCGTGCGATCATATTGTTGCCGGATTCTTCCGGCTGCAATTCGGCGACGCCGATGCTGAGCGTCAAAGGAAAGTTTTGGCTTTCGTCGCCGTACAATCGATTGACGACGGCCGCACGTACTTTTTCGGCGAGCGTTTGCGCGCCCGGCATGCCCGTCTCCGGTAGCAGCGCGAGAAACTCCTCACCGCCATAACGACAAACGAGGTCAGAGGCCCGCACCGTTTCCTGAAGCACGCCGGCGATTTGCACCAGCGCCAAGTCGCCGGTCGGGTGTCCCAGCGTGTCATTAATGTTTTTGAAATGATCCAGATCAATCATCAGGCAGGCGAGCGGGCGCTGATAGCGCCGCGCCGCCGCAAACTCTCTCGCCAGCACGTGCTGTAAGCCGTGGCGATTAAGCAGCTTGGTCAGCGCGTCGGAAAGCGTTTTTTCGTGTGCGGCCTGCGCTTCGGCGCGCGCTTCCGCGGCGCTCGCGCGCAGCTCGTTGCGCTCGCGCGACAGTCGCAATGCCACGCCGATGCGCGCAATCAATTCTTCGTTTCTAAAAGGTTTGCTGATGTAGTCGTTGGCGCCGAGGTCAAGACATTGAACTTTGAGCTCGGTCTCTTCACGCGCCGAGAGGATGATGACCGGCACGTCGCGAGTCGCTGGGTCTTCTTTGATTAAGCGGCAAGCTTGTTTGCCGTCCATGATCGGCATCATCAGGTCCAAAACGACCAAGTCGGGGGCGCGCAAGCGCGTCTGCTCGACCGCTTCCTGGCCGTTAACCGCGGTGATGATGTGATAGCCGGCTCGACTCAACCGGCGCTCAACCAATTTTCGATTTATCTCTTCATCATCGGCGAAGATAATCACTACGCGAGGAACTTGATCCTGATTATTTTCCATGAGGAATTTATCTACCGGTGCTAACGACGATGCTGGCGGCGGCGGCGACAAAAAAAGCAGCGTCGCCACTTCCATCTGTCGGGACGCCAGCAAGCCGCTCTTACAGTCAGTGTAAATTAGTTGCGCGGCTTCCCGCAATAAGCGATTGTTTCTATGATAATCTGGCGGCGAGATAACGACCGCAGCGCTTCTGCTTGCCCGGCCGGAATTTGCTCGGCGCTTTTAAGGAGCCACATTCGACGGAGAGGTGTCGACGGACTATGCGACGACGTGAAGGCGACGGCTGTCCGGTGACCGGGGCGTTGCAGCTCGTCGGCGATAAGTGGACGCTGCTGATTGTGCGTGACCTGGCGCGCGCGCCGCGCCGCACAACCGAACTGCTTGAGGCGCTCTTTCCGATTAGCAGCCGCACACTGCTCGGCCGGCTGCGCGACATGGAGCGCGACCTGCTAATCGAGCGCGCGGTTTTCGGCGGCAGTCCGCCGCACGTCGAGTATGCCCTTACGAAGCGGGGTCGCTTGCTGCTTCCGCTGCTTGGCGCGCTGAAGCTGCTCGGCGAAGCTCTCGCCTGCAATGAATGCCACGACCGCTTCGCGCGAAGCCGCAGCTACTGCGACGTTTGCCCACGAAAAGAAGAAGCGCCCGCGCCGCGCCGCATCGCGGCAGCAGACGATTCAATTGTTTTGCTATAAGTGCAGACGAGTCCTGAGTTGATTTCTCGGTAGTGGCTCAAACTGGGGAGAGAGCAGGTCAGTACCGCCTGCTTCAGCTGGGCGGGTCAGCCCTGCCAAGCAAACCGCCTGACTACCGCAGGCGGTACTATATCTCCCGCGTTGAGCCACTACCGATTCTCTGCGTCTCTCATGTTCTTTCTGTGTTTCTCTGCGTTTAGGTAAGTGATACCTATAACGCAGAAAAAACCAAAGAATCTGCTGCTTCAATCGCCGCCGCTTGCAGACATTTCGCCGGGCGCCAGATTGGAAATCACTTCGCCGTCGGGCGAATAATCTCTTTGTGATCCTGCGTGACGCGCTCGCCTTGCATCGTGACTTCTTCGCCGTCGGGCATTTCGATGGGTAAGTTGTCAAGGAATTTCTCCGCATCGATGGCGGCCATGCAGCCGGTGCCGGCCGCGGTAATCGCCTGGCGGTAAAAGGCATCTTGCACATCGCCGCAGGCGAAAACGCCGGGCACATTGGTGGCCATCGTGCGGCCCGCGGTGATCAGGTATCCGGCTTCGGTCATGTCCAACTGGCCTTTAAAAACATCAGTGTTCGGCTTGTGGCCGATGGCCACGAAAATGCCTTCACAGGGAAAGATGGATTCCTCGCCGGTCTTGCCGTTGTGGAGTCGCAGGCCGGTGACGCCTTTTTGCTCTTCCCCCAGAATCTCTAAAATATCTGTATCCCAAATAAAATCAATTTTGCTGTTGCGAAAGGCCTTCTCTTGCATAATCTTTGACGCCCGCAAACGATCGCGGCGATGAATGATAGTGACGCGCGAAGCGTAGCGCGTGAGAAAGTTAGCCTCCTCCATTGCGGTGTCGCCGCCGCCGGCCACCACGATTGCTTTGCCTTTGAAAAAAAAGCCGTCGCAGGTGGCGCAGGCCGAGACGCCGAGACCGCCGTAGCCTTGCGGCGCCACAGCCTCGCCCGGAATGCCAAGCCATTTCGCGGACGCGCCCGAAGCGATGATCAGCGTTTCGGCGAGCACGGTGTGATCCTCGGTTTCCAGGGTAAAGGGGCGTTTCTTTAAATCGACGTTGTTGATCCATGTCACCAAAAATTCAGTGCCGAAGCGGCGCGCTTGCTCGCGAAACTCCTCCATCAGCTCGGGACCTTGAATGCCTTTTGAGAAGCCGGGGTAGTTTTCCACTTCGGTCGTAATCGTCAACTGGCCGCCCGGTTGCGGGCCCTCAAGAACCAGCGGCTTTAAATCGGCCCGCGCGGCATAAATCGCCGCCGTGAGACCCGCCGGGCCGGAACCTATAATCACCACTTCGCGATGCAATGTTTCTTTCGTCATGGAAGAAGTCTGTTCCTTTACAGTTGACCACAAGAGCTACTGTTAAACTGTCATGGCGTTTTCGGATGCGCCTATAGTATAAAGGTTGCAGTAGGCGTAGTCGAACAGCAAGGCCCGACGACTCGGATGCCTGAAAATCCTTACACTTGGTGGCGCCGCCGGGTCTCGACTTAAGAGCGGCCCCAGCTAATTCCGTGAGTTTTCGTGTTTCGATGATGCGCACAGCAGAAAACCACTCGGGCTTACTGAAGGCGCCGCCGAGCGTGGAGACAATTGCCGTGCTTGGCGCGGGCACGATGAGGTCACGGCATCGCTCAAGTTGCGGCAGCCAGGTTACCGCGTGATTCTGCGCGATGTTTCGCGCGCGGCGCTTGCGCGCGGCGTGAGCGCCATTGAAAGAATTTGGCCAAAGGCGTGGCGCTCGGCAAAGTCACGGAAGACGAAGCGGACGCCGTTTTGCAGCGCATGCGGGGAACCGTCCGCGTTGAAGAGACGCGCGACGCACAACTCTTTATCGAAGCGGTGCCCGAAAATTTGGAGCTTAAACGCGAGACGCTCCGCGCAGTGGAAGCGGCAATTGATGACCGGCATTCTTTCGTGTTTGCCACGTACTTCTTCGCTTTCGATTTCCGAGGTCGCGCGGCACGCGCGGCAACCCGAGAATGTGATCGGGATGCACTTCTTTAACCCGGTTCACCTGATGAAATTGATCGAACTCGTGGTCGGCGACGAAACGAGCGATGAAACGCTCGCCGTGGCGCGCGCCGTGGGGCGGCGCATGAAGAAAGAATCGATCACCGTGCGAGACACGCCCGGATTCGCGTCGAGCAGGCTCGGGCTCGCCCTCGGCCTCGAAGCGATGCGTATGGTCGAGCAAGGCGTCGCGAGCGTTGAAGACATAGACCGCGCGATGGAGCTCGGCTACAACCATCCCATGGGGCCGCTGCGGCTGACGGATCATGTCGGTCTCGACGTGCGACTTGACATCGCCAAGTATCTGCACCAAAAGCTGGGCACGGAAATCTTCCGCCCGCCGGAAATTCTTAAGCGCATGGTTAGCGAAAATCGTCTGGGCCGCAAGTCAGGCGAGGGATTTTACCAGTGGAAAGAGATATGACAACTTCTTCCAGCGAAGAAAAGCGGTTCGCCCTCCGCATGGCGCTACGCATACCCGTCGTCGTCTCAGGTCGCGCCAGCGATGGTTCGGCGTGGAGCGAGCCGACGGAAACAGACAACATCTCAACCGCCGGCGCCCTTTTTCACCTGAACCAAGCCGTCAGCCATCAGGATCGTTTGTTTTTGCGCGCGCAACGGCCCGACGGAACGCCCATCGAAGTGACGGCGATGGTGATGCACATCGCGCCGGCCGTTTACGGCACCGCCCGCATCGGCGTGCAAATCATCGACCCCGTAGACAACTGGTTGCGCCTTTTCGTTTCCTGGGTGGCCGACGAGCAGTCCGGGTCGCCCGAAACCAATGCGCCTTCCCCCCCACACTAACGCGCTTGTTTGAGTTTCACAGGTTCGGAGTCCGCGAGAGATGTCGCACTACGAAACACTCTTGGTCGAGCGGCGAGACCGCGTCGCTATTCTCACCATCAATCGCCCCGAAAAGCGAAACGCGCTAAACATCAAGACGCGGCAAGAAGGCGCGGCCGCGCTCGCAGAGTTGCGCGCAGACGAGAGCGTTCGCGTGGTGGTGATTACAGGCGCCGGCGACAAAGCGTTCATCGCTGGCGCCGACATTGCCGAGTTTGCGGGGCGCACGGCGATCACGCAGCGCGACGTGATGACCGGACAATCTCTTTTCACCGCGCTTGATACTTTCCCGAAGCCTGTGATCGCGATGATTAACGGCTACTGCCTCGGAGGCGGTTGCGAATTGGCGCTGGCGTGCGATTTGCGCGTGGCGAGCGAAACGGCCGTGTTTGCTCAACCGGAGATCAACCTCGGAATCATTCCGGGGGGCGGAGGCACGCAGCGCCTGACGCGCCTCATCGGCGAAGGAAAAGCGATGGAAATGATTCTCACGGGCGACATGATCGACGCGCGCACAGCCTACACGCTGGGGCTCGTCAACTTGGTCGCTCCCTTCGCAGAGCTCGAAGCCAAGACGATGGAGTTAGCCAACCGCATCGCCGAAAAGAGCCCCGTCGCACTGCGCTTAGCCAAGGAGGCCGTCAAAATCGCCGCGCGCTCAACGCTTGATGAAGGCCTGCGGCGCGAGGTGGATCTCTTCGCGCTGTGCTTTTCCAGCGAAGACAAGGAAGAAGGCGTGAGTGCGTTTTTGGAAAAGCGCAAACCGGAATTCAAAGGTAAGTGAGATCGAGTCTTTGGCTTATGCCTTGACGAGTTTTCGTTGGGTAAGCTACTCTTCCACCCCTTGGCGAGCGTGATTGCTCGTTATGGGGCCGTAGCTCAGCTGGGAGAGCGCGTGAATGGCATTCACGAGGTCAGGAGTTCGATCCTCCTCGGCTCCATTGTTTCAAAGGGCGGCCAATTGAGGGCCGCCCTTTTCACGTCCTAAATGCGACCGCGAAGCTTCGCCCATAACAGCCCCAGGTATTCATACGTCGCTCGTTCCGCTTTGTATATTCCGCCCGACCCGGGAGCGTAATCCGCCGGGCTGGCGCCCTGGTTGCGCTTGAAGACGTGTTCCGTGGGCGCCGGGATGGGTTGCATTCCCTGTTTAATAAAAAGGGCCATCGCGCGCGGCATATGCGAAGCCGAGGTGACCATAATGAAGCGGTCGTCTCCGACCATGGATTTGATGACCGCGGCTTCCTCTTCGGTGTCGCGCGCGACCAGGTCGAGCACGATCTCACGCTGATCCACGCCGAGACTTTGTGCCACTTTGCTCATCGCTTCGGCGACCGCGACCGGATCGAAAACGCGCGCGCCTGAGAGCAGCAGTTTCGCTTGCGGAAATTCGCGTTTGAGGCGTACGCCCTCAACCACGCGCGCCAGCGAAGTGCTGGCCAATTGGCTGGTCATCGGAATTTCAGGATCGGAGACGTTTCCGCCTCCGAGCACAACAATCCATTTCACATGGCGCGCGAGTTCCTCGCGCGGCGCGACTTCGGCGAAAGCAACGTCAAACGCCGGGTACTGCCTTTCCAGCGGCCACAGCAACGCGCCCGGAAGCAAATCAAACGCGAGAATCGCGAAAAACAGCACGCCCGTCGTAGTGATCGCTTTGCCGATTCTTTGCCAACGCGTAAACCACAGCAGAAAAAGGCCGACAGCGAACAGCGCCAGGCACAGCGGGACAGGAAAAAGCAATGCCCCAAAAAGCTTTTTAATGAGAAACATACAACACCTACTGGAAGGATGAAGGCGGAAGGCGGAAGGATGAAAGCTGAGGATAAAAAATTAATAAAAGTTCTTCCGTCCTTAATTTCATCCTTCATCCTTCCAAATGTCCTTCATCCTTCCAGATGTGCTTTCGCAATTTTCCCACCTTACATGATGGGTTGTTTATGGTATGCTGGCGAAGTTTACAACGGTGCAAGCGCGCTTCCGTCACTTCAGCCGAGAAGACATCATGAGAGCGCGTTCATTAATTCTACCCGCCAGCCTTTTATCACGGCTCGAGTGAGGTTACCCCAAAAACTCACTTCATAACCTCACATGTTACACCGAAATCAAACTCTGCGGAGCCAGCCGACGCCTGATCCGTCCGAGCCACGGCAGACCGTGATGGTGGTTGAAGACGACACCGCCAACCGCACTCTTTTCCGTTTCTGGCTGGGCACGCGCGGCTACCGGGTCATCGAAGCCGTCAACGGGCGCGAGGCGCTCGAAGCCGCCAAGCAAGAGCGCCCGGATCTGATTCTGATGGACCTTAGTTTGCCGGTGATGGACGGCTTTGTGACGATGCGCCGTATTCGCGAGATTCGTGAGCTGCGCGAAGTGCCGATTGTGGTGATCACGTCTTTTAGCGAAACTGATTGTGGCGCTGAGGCGGCGGCCGCCGGATGCAATGAATTTGTCGGCAAGCCGGTCGAGTTCGAGCGTCTGGACAAGCTACTGCGCGTATTAATGGATTCTGCGCCTTCTTCCGACCAGGGGTGAGATGAGAGTGTTTCAGAGCAAGCCGGGAACAGACATCAGCAATTTCTCTTTCAAAAAGGTCGCGCCTGTATTTTTTATTTTCGCGCTCGTAAGCGCCCAGCAGATCGGGTGCGGCGGCGGAGCAAGCGTTCCGTACCCGGGAAGCGGAGGCAATAATCGAGGCACAACCAAAGCTCGGCCGCACTTTGAGCCCGGCTTCAATCTCTTCAGTCACGAGCAGGATGTTGAGCTCGGCCGTCAATCCGCTCAGCAGATCGCGCAGCAAGCTCCGCTACTGGACGATGAGCAGACCGTTAATTATATTCGCCGTTTGGGCGCGAAACTCGCCGCAAAAGCGCCCGGGTTTAAGTTTCCCTACCAGTTTAATGTCGTCGCGACAAAAGACATCAACGCTTTCGCGCTGCCCGGCGGCTTCGCGTTCGTCAACGCGGGCGCCATTGCGGCGGCGAAGAACGAAGGCGAATTGGCCGGCGTGATGGCTCACGAAATCAGCCACGTCGCGTTGCGCCACGGCACCAATCAGGCATCCAAGGCGTACATCGCCAAAACGGGTCTCGGCGTGCTCGGCGCGCTCGCAGGCAACAACCCCGATCTTGCGCAAGTGGTGGGCGCTATCGGCGGCGCCGGAGCCAACGTGATTTTCCTCAAATTCGGACGCACAGCCGAAAAGCAAGCTGATTTGCAGGGCGCGCATGATGGCCGAAGCGGGCTATGACCCGCGCGACATGGCGGGCTTTTTCAAAACGCTTCAAGCGCGCGGCGGTCAGCGGGTGCCCGAATTTTTAAGCGATCATCCGGACCCCGGCAACCGCATCGCGGCGATTAACGCGGAAGTGCAGTCGCTTCCCGTGAGCGCTAACCCGATTCGCACCACGCCCGAGTTTGAGCAAATCAAAGCGCGGTTGAGCGGACAAAATCGCGCGCTCAAATCCGCGGAAGCTTTGAGCGCAGATGAGCGCAAAGGCCCGGGCGACACGAACAGCGCCGGGAGCGCGCGTCCGCCAGCCCCGGCAACAGCCACCAGTGAATTTCGCGCACCAAACAACGCCTACGCACTGCGCCATCCCGCCAATTGGGATGTGCTCACCGCCGATCAAGAGAACATTATTATCGCGCCCAAAGGAGCCTACGCTCAGTCCGAACAATCGCTGATCGTGACGCACGGACTTTTCGTCGGCGTCATCACGCCGCAGGCCAAAGACCTGGAAGCGGCGAACGCCGCGTTCGTTGAGCGCCAAATTGCATCGAATCCCGACTTTCGCATCACGCGCGCGCCGCAACGCATAGACTTTAACGGGCGCAGTGGCTACGCCACCGTTGTCGCCGGACCTTCGACCGTAACCGGGGCCGATGAGATCGATGTCATTTACACGAGCGCGACAGCAGACGGGCGGCTCTTTTATTTCATCACCATCGCGCCCGAAGACGAATTCAAAACTTACCAAGCTTCGTTCGACCAGATCATGGCCAGCCTGCAGTTCGCGGGATAAGAAAAATCGAGTCTCAGGCCCGATTGGTCTTTCTCTGTGTTCTTTCTCCGTGTTTCTCTGTGTTTAGGTAAGTCACACTTAAACACAGAGAACACGGAAAAACAAGAGAAGCACAGAAAATAAATTTGATTATTCGGCGACGGGCTTTGGCGCTGTCGGTTGCTGCTGGCGCCAGGATAGCGCGCCGTCGGCGGCGAGCATGTTGGCGAACATGTCGTAGGGTATGATGGCTTCAACTTTTTGGCCGAACGCCGCCGGCACGTCGAAGCTGAAAAGCAATCCTTGGCGCGTTAAATTCCAACTCTGAAAAGCTTTTGAAGCGGGCAACGTGTTGACCACATTGACGTATCTCGTCCAGCGAAAGACGCGTGCGCTTTGTTTGGCGAGCAGCTCCAGGTAGGCCGCATGCGGATCGAAGAGGTCGGAGAGCTTGAGCACTTGGCCGAGCTGCAAATCGTAATTGAGCACTTCCGCAAAATGCTCGGGAAAGTTTTCGACGGCTTCGCTAACTGCGCCCTCAAACTTGACGCTCATCACGCGGGGGTCCGCGTACGTGATCTCAAAGTCGACTTTCAAGCTGACCGGCCCTGTTTTACTCACATTCTTTTGAGTTTTCGCCGCCACCGCTTCGGTGAACGCTTTTAATCGCGGAAGCACAAGCGCTTTAACGGCCGCGTTAAAAGCGTCCGCTTGTTTTCCGCCCTTCAAGTTGGGCAGTCGCGCCACGGCCGCAAAGCGGTCGCCTTTTTCTTCGATGTTTTCAATCGAGAGTTCAGTGTTTTTTCCGAGTTCGTGTCGCTCCTCAATCCACACGAACGGCGTGGACTTGTTCGTCTTCGGGCGCGACCATGTGCCAATTAATTGCAGCCGGAAATCGCCGTTCGTAGAAACTTCGCCGACGCGCCCTTTGAGTATGCCGGTGGGCGCGCCGCGCGCGCCCATCGTTTCTCTCTCGACCAAACTAAATCGCCCATTTTGATCGACGTTTCCGGTAAGGAAAAGCGCGCTGGCGTTATCTCTGAAGGCGAGCCGGCTGCTTTCGTGATAGTACGAGCCCGTCAGTTGTCTGCCGCGCCGCCGCAGCGTAATGCGCACGTCATAGTTACCGCCGATGGTGCCAATCAGAATTCGCTTTTCCCAATTACGCGAAGCGCGTGTGGCCGCGGCGGCACTGGCGTGCGCACCGCACAGCAACAGCAATATGCAGGCGACCCTTAGCGTAAATAGTTTTTGGCGCTCGGGCGGATTCATCTCAGCGTGAAAAACTTGGCGCCAGAATGACGGCGTTAAAAAAGAGTCGCATCGTGGAGAGCTGGGCGGCGCGGAAATTAGGGTCGTCGGCGAAAAGTATAATTTGCCCGCGTCCCGCAGGCTCGTGCCACAGATAAAGCGTTTTGGCCAACGCTTTTTTCGCTTCGGGCCACATAAAGCCGGCGAGCCGAAGCGTTGCCTCGTCCGGATAGGCGGCGACATTGGCGCCGCGCGCGCTGATGGTAAAAGCGTAGTTGGAGGAAACGGTGGCGCCGACATCCGCACTGTAGCCGAAGCCGAGAAAGTGCTCCGGGTCGATGCGCACTCGCAGCAACGCGCCCGGCGTGCGGATCAACTCGGTTTCGCGCGTCTCCCCGGCCTCGCTCGGCTCAGCCTCGGGTTTAGGTCCGGCATTCGCGGCGGTTGAAGCCGCGGCCGTTGAAGCCGCGGCCGCGGGCGGCGTGCCGGTCTCCGACTCCTCGAAGAAAAGGCGGACGTTGGCCTTTTGCTTTTTCAGCGTGGCGCCCGTCCATTCCACGCCTTTGCGCGTGGCCATCGCGGCCGCTCCCTTAATGAGCACCAGCGTGCCGCCGTCGTCAGCCCAGCGCTTAAGGCGCGCCACGCCCGTTTCGCCGAGCATCTCATGATACGCCGCCGGCGCGCCGTGCGGAAACACTATGCAGTCATAGCGGCTCAGGTTGACCGTTTTGAGTTGCTCGATTTTGAGAGCGGAAAACCCAACGCCGAGTCGCTCTTCAAGCGTAAACCACGCCGCGCCGTATGAGCGCGCATCGGTCGGCTCGTCCGTCACCACGGCGATGCGCGGCGGAACGGAAAGTTCGACGAACGGGTCTTCGCCGAAGTCGGGCCCGCCGTCCGTGCGCGCACTGTTGAGCGGCGCGAGCGCGACGCCCGCCGCTTGTGCGAGCGCAACGATTCTTTCATGCAGCGCGGCCGCGTTGCGGTCTACACGCGCGATAATTGAGCCGCGCGGGTAATCGCGCCCGGCGACGCGGAATGGAGCGGTGGCCACCGCGGTGTTGAAATTCTCCTTCATCAATTGTGCGACCAACCGCATCGAGCCAAGCGATTCGGGACCGAAAACATAAGCGTAGCTCGCGCGTGGGGGCGCGCTCGCCGCTTGATTGGACGAAGACTCGGCGACGAGCGTGGCGGCGCTTTGGTTGAAAGCATCCTCGGCCCAGTAAGCTTCGACGCCGTAAAGAATCGGAAGCGACCAAGCGGTGGTGTCGTAAAAGCCGTCGCGCGGCCGCGTGCCAATCAGATCGGCGCGTTTCTTTTTGCGCTCTTCGTTGCGCAAAAATTCTTCTTTGAATGTTGGTTCAACTTCGAGGATGGCGCGGGCGAGGCGCGTTTGCGGCTGAGCCATCGGCACGATGTAAGCGCCGGCGGGTATGTTTTGCGGCGCGACGCCGCCGCCCAGGTAGCTGTGCGCGCGCGCAAGCCGTAGCGGCGCCGCGGTGCGGTAAGTTTCTATTCTTTGGGCGCGCAGCGTCTCGACGAGTTTCTCCGCGCGCGACGCGTCTCCGGCGGGCACCAAAATGATTTGCCTGAGCGGCTCGCGCGCTCCTTCGTCAATGGCCGTCTTCTTAAAGTTGTAGAAATCGCGCAGGCGCCCTTCCTTGTTCTCAGCCGTCAGCTTGAGCGTGGCCATCGTTCCCGTGTGATGGTGCACGACGCCGTCGCGCAGCGTGAGAATTGTTTTATCTTCGCGCTCGTGCGCCAATCCTTTGGCGCCTCCGCCGTCGGTCTCGAAGGTCAGCCCGACCGAGCCGTTTAAGGTCGGCCACGAATCCCAAAAGCCCGCGTAGAACAAATCGAAGCGACCGCGGCGGTAGTAGCTCCAGCCGCGGCGGTCAAAGGCCGCGCCGACCGCGGCGCCGTACCCGTTCATCCAATCGAGCTGAGTCTCGGTGAAGTTCAGATTGATCGCTTCGGCGGGCGGCGGGAAAAACCTGTTCTTCGTTTGGCCGTGATGATCCACAAAGAGGATCGGATTCCACTCGTTAAAAGCGCGGACGAGCGCGGCGGTTTCATGTTGGGTGATAAAGAAGGCGTCGCGGTTAAGGTCGATCTGATAGTGATTGTTGTTCGTGTCAAGGCCCCAGGGCGCGTGGTGCTCGGACGACGCCGGGTCGGAGCTTCCCTGCTTGGTAATTTGCACGCTGTTGTACCAAGCGACAAAGCGCTCGTGACTTTCAGGATTATGGGCGGGATTAACGATTGTCACCAAGCGGTCGAGCACGAGGCGCGTGGTTTCATCCGTGCCGGCGGCGAGTTGATAGCTCGTTTGGATGGCTGATTCAAAGGCCGCCGATTCGTTGCCGTCATTGGCGTGGTTCATCCAGGCGACGGCCGGAAGCGTGGTGGCGATCTGCGCCGCCTCGGCTTCGGTGGTGACGCGCGGGTCGCTTAGTTTTCTCATGCCGTCGCGCACAACATCAAGACGCGCGAGGTTTTCCGGCGACGAGATGATGATGAGATAAAGCGGATGGTGCTCAAGCGAGGCGCCGTACCTGACGACGCGCACGCGGTTTGAGCCGCGCCCAAGAGCCGCGAGCCATCTTTCCAGGCCGGCGTAGTTCGTGTG